>CAJXPD010000308.1 GCA_913057785.1 uncultured Lewinella sp.
CCACCAACTTATTTTCGATTCGTTCGATGGTAAGGCCTTTCAGCATTATCGTGTTTTCCAAAGCCGCAAACATAGTTTCATAATTGTCTATTGGAATGGGTATCGTAAAAGAAGTGTTAGCATGTTCTGTGTTACGAACTTCATAATCAAGTCCATATATTTCCTTTACCTTTAGTAGGATCTCTTCTGGAGTTCCCACTAGATCAACATAGCCATCTCGCCATGAAGTTGATTTTTTAGGTTCTGACTTTAACTTCCTTGGGATCTTAGTTTTCTGGGAGTAGGTAACAAGCTCTCCCGGTTCCATTAAAATTTCCTCGCTAGAAGTTTCGAAATTGAGCTTCACCTTGCCCTCTTCGAGAAAAACCTTGGTTTCCTCATGACGGGTATTGACGTTGAAACTGGTACCTAAAACCTCGACGGTAAGATCTTCGGTTAGCACACAAAACTTTTGTCCTGTTTCCTCCTTTCTCGTGACGTGGAAGAAGGCTTCTCCGGTCAACCTTACGACTCGGTTCTTCTTATTTGTCCAATTATCACGATAAGAAATTGAGGAATTGGCATTTAGTTCCACCACGGAACTGTCAGGTAGGGTGAGTGTATGTTGTTCTGCGAAAGCAGTTTGAATAGTAATTAGGGGCGCTCTTAGTTCATAAAACAGCCAGATTCCAAGGGTTAGTAATAAACCTAAACTGGCTGCTACTCCGACACCATATCGCCATCTTTTCCTTTTGGACGCCACTCGCAAGGGGGAAGGCGATGGCTTTCGGGTTGTACTTTTTTCCACATCTTTGACCTTGGCCCAGGTCTTTTCATATATCCTTTCCGACTCCTCCGAACTTGGCGATGATAGGTCCTTCATGTTCTCCCACAGTAAAGTCATGACTTCGGCATATTCCTCACTGGGATTTGCTTTAATATGGTCAAAAAGGAACTCTATTTCCTGCCTGTCACAAGTACCTTCGTACAGTTTCTGTATCAAGTTGTCGATGTCAGTCTTGGACATAGTATTGATTGGTGGTTCTACTTATATACCCGAATAAATTATTAGAAAGTATTACTCTGGCGAGATATTTTTGAAAAAAAACCTTTATATTCAATTGAAAATTTCCTCTAGAAGGACCAACTATAGACAAGCATGCAACAAGTCAAATCACATTTGAGGCGCCTGCAATTGGGTGATTCAAAGGGCTTTCGTTGGCTTTTTGATCACTACCATCACAAGGTCTTTTCTTATGCACTGCGGTTGGTAAATAACCGTCAAGTCGCTGAGGAACTCACCTCTGACGTATTCCTGAAATTATGGGAAAAGAGGAGTCAAATTCAAACAGAAGGCTCCTTGCAACAGTTATTACTGACCATTGCCAGAGGTCTGGCTATAGATCATTTGCGCAAGGTCGCCAAAACTGCCAGGTCGCGGGAGTTATATTGGTTGGATTACGAATCTCTAAGACCAGAGGTGATTGAAGAAGAGAAATTTGAGGAGGACTTAGCAGCCATTAATGAAGCGATTAAGGGACTCCCTCCAAAAAGAAGAAAAGTATTCGAACTGAGATACAAAGAAGAATTGTCCTACCAGCAGATTGCTCAAATGCTGAATGTCTCACCCAATACCGTTAAGGTACATCTCAATAAAGCGACCAAATACCTGAGACAGCAACTTGAAATTCATTACGATTGGGCACTTGTCCTATTCATAGTTTCAATCACCTGAGCAAATTTTCTTACAGATCCCGTAGCAGATGTCCCATTTGCTGTTGCTTCGTGCGCAGGTAGTTAATATTATCATCATTGGGGCGGATAACCAGTGGCACCCGTTCCACCAACTCGATTGGTGATTCTTCGAAGATGCCAATTTTGTCAGGATTATTTGTCAAAAGCTTGATGCGTTTTACCTCCAAAGCCGTCAACATATCTAGAGCCACTTGGTAGGATCGCCCATCTGTGACAAGGCCCAACTGATGGTTAGCTTGGATGGTGTCCATACCCAAGTCTTGGTAATTGTAGGCTTTCAATTTATTGATAATACCGATCCCTCTCCCCTCTTGCCTTAGATATAGTACTATTCCCCCTTCCTGGCTAGTCAATTCCATCGCCGTAGCTAACTGTTCTCCACAATCACAACGTTTGGAACCAAAGAGATCACCAGTTATACATTCAGAGTGGATTCGCGTCAGGACAATCTTATCTGCAGAAAAATCCTCATGTACCATAGCCAAATGCGGCATCCAATCTCCTTCATCTTTCGCAAAGGCCAGCATATTGAATACCCCCCAGGGAGTCGGAATGCTAGCCTGAGCTTGTTTTTTGAATTCCATTCCTTCTGTGTTACTCGACATTGTAAGCTTACTCAAAACATCCACGATTGCAACTGCGCAAAGATAGTAGATTAAACAGCAGTTACTTGCTTCCTAGTGCAAGAGCTATTCCAGAAACCGGAGCTTCATTGAATACCCTTACATATAAAAGGTACAATTGTCAGATAAGTTGCGAAAATACGACAAGAGGTGAATTTTTCTTTATCCTGCTTAGAGAGTTTTGTAGCTTTACTCCTACACGAGGATCTGTGATTCCTACTGACAGCTCTATTTTTCTGCGCGATTGAGCTACCATAGTCAGGCAGATCTTACCACTCGGTGATTTCCTGAAGTTCGCGTTGGGTCCAAACCCACGGGGCTTCTACACAAACGGAAAAAAACTCATTATCATCAATTTCGATTTCCTGGATTAGTAATTGAGCTGAGGTAAATCCTCCTCAGCTAGGATTGGTTTTTCATTTTCTTAACTGGTCAATGCCCTGTGCATAGACTAATATCTCTTTGCGGCTCCGAGCGTACGATTGTTCGTTTGCCATGGGCTTTCTATTCCCTTGACGAATGAATAGCTACCTAGGATCGTAGAGAATTTCTAAAACTCTCAAAGTTTATGAAACGACTCACGCTGGTGCTAGTCCTAGCCCTATCTTCAATGGCTATGACGTTTGCCCAACAGAACACCAAGCTAATCAATGGAAAAGTACAAGATGATGCTGGTGAACCCTTAATTGGAGCCACCGTGCTCGCTAAAGGAACGACGGTAGGAACCGTCACGGATTTTGATGGAAATTTCGCGCTCGAACTCCCACCAGAGGCCAATGTGCTCATTTTCTCCTATACCGGTTACCAATCACAAGAAATCCAAGTTGGCAACTCCACCCAGATTGACGTAGTATTGACTACCGAGGATGTTTTGCTGAACGAAGTAGTGGTAGTAGGTTATAATTCGGTAAAGAAATCCGATCTCACTTCTTCTGTTTCCAAAGTTTCCGGGGATGACTTGATAGCTCAGCCTATCGGTAGTATCGACAATCTTTTGCAAGGTAGATCCACCGGACTACAAGCTGTTGCACAGAATGGTCGACCAGGAGGAGCCGCCTACATCAGAATTCGAGGAGTAGGTTCTGTCAACGCCTCCAGTGAACCCTTGTTCATGATCGATGGCGTACAGGTAACACAAACAGACTACAATGCCTTGAATCCCAATGATGTAAAGGAGGTCACGGTACTAAAAGATGCTGGCGCCACTTCAATTTACGGTTCTCGAGCCTCCAATGGCGTCATCCTGATCACCACCAAAAAAGGTAACGCAGGCAGAAAACCAAAAATTGAGTATAGCTTCCAATACGGTCAGAAAGAAATGGTAGACATTGGGTTTGAAATGATGGATGGTGCACAGAAACTCGATTATGAAGTAGCCCTAGGCGCCCGAACACCTGAAAGTGCTGACGCCATACGTGCAAACCTAAGTTACCTGGATACAGATTGGGAAGATGTATTGCTTCGTACCGGTAATGTACGTTCCCACAACTTCTCCATCAATGGCGGTAATGAGTTGGCTACTTACTACTTCTCCATGAGTTACTACGATGAGGACGGCATCTCCATTGCTTCTGATTTTAACCGGATATCTGGTCGTCTGAACATGGATTTCCAAGTATCAGATTGGTTAAAGATTGGTAATACCTTGAACATTAGCCAAACGGATGAAAACGAGCTACGTGACCGCTTCAACGTTCAGAATCCGTTCTATGCGTTTTTAGGATACAACCCCTACGAAACAGAGTTCGAATACGATGCAGATGGGAACCTGAGGCTAGATGAGAATGGTGAGCCAATTTTCAATAATACCAGCCAGGGATTCAGTATTTCCGAAGCACAGCGTAATAACCCAGAGGACAATAAGCGGACAAGTGCCATAGGTAATATTTATGCAGAGGCATCCATTCTTCCCGGTCTAACAGCACGTACCCAGATCGGCGGTAATTACCAAATATTTAGAAGAGAATACTATATCTATCCAGGTTCTGTACTTGATGGCTATATCGGCGACCCTAATGCTCCGGGTAGTAAGACGGACAATGGTAGCGATCGTTTTATCTTCAACTGGACCAATACACTGAATTACAATACGACTTTTGGCGATGTGCACAACTTTGGGGCCTTACTGGGAACAGAGTATTTCAAACGTAGTTTGAGAGGGTTCCGTTTGGATGGGAAAGGCTTCCCTTCTTCACAGTTTACCACTCAAGACAATGCTGCAGAGATCACAGGTGGAAATACTACGCTGACAGAATGGGCGCTTTGGTCGCAGTTTGGTGAATTACGATATAACTATGCCGGAAAATACTATGCTACTGCTAGTATACGTCGTGATGGAAGTTCTAGATTTGGTTCAGAAAATCAATTTGGTACCTTCTTTGCCGGTAGCTTGGCTTGGAATATAGCAACCGAGGACTTTATGTCTAGCTTAGGTGCCTTTGATCAGCTAAAATTACGCGTATCAGCAGGTACCTCCGGAAATGAACCTACTAATCTATACTGGCAAGGTACTTATGGCTTTGGAAGCTATATTGACCAAACTGCCTCTTTCCCAAATCAGTTGTCCAATGCGAGTATCAAATGGGAAGAGAACTTCAATTATAGTATTGGAATAGATTTCGGATTGTATAACAATCGTATTTCTGGTAGTATCGACTATTACAATAGGAGAACTTATGACCTACTTTTCCCCAAACCGCTTTCTTCTACAACGGGTTGGGCTTCACGTTTAGCTAATGTGGGTGAGATGTTGAACTCCGGGATTGAATTTGAAGTGATTGGTGACGTGATTCGCAGCAATGATCTTACTGTTTCTCTGTATGGAAGTATATCAACCAATCGTAACAAGATCACTAAGTTGGATAACAATGGGGAAGACATCATTAATGCCAATAGTGGAGTAAGTTTATTGCGAGAAGGGCTTCCTGTCAATACTTACTACTTGGTTCGTTCTGCTGGGGTAGATCCCGCCACTGGAGATCCATTGTTCTTGGATCAAAACGGCAATGTAACAACCAACTACAGTTCGGATTTTGCCGTTGCCCTAGAAGACAAAGCTCCACAACCTACCTACTTCGGTTCTTTCGGTGCAAGGTTACGCTACAAGGGTTTAGACCTCGATGCTAACTTCTATTATTCCGGCGGAAATCATGTCTATAATTTCATGTTGGCAACGCTGGAAAGTGACGGAGCCAATATCAATGTGAATCAGACGGTTAATTCTTTCAACTACTGGAAACAACCTGGTGACACGGGTGTGCTACCAAGACCTGACATTACCAATAATGTCAATGGATCTGATCGTTACTTACAAAGAGCAGATTATATCCGTCTTAGAAACATAACCCTTGGCTATAATCTGCCTCGTAAATGGTTAGACAAAGTGTATATGCAGAACCTGCGCCTATTTGTACAAGGAACCAACTTATACACCCATAATCCTTATTTCACTGGGGATCCAGAAGTTGGTCGAGGAAGTGAAGACTCCAACCTATTGCTACTTGGTGAATTTACCTTATTCTCCTATCCGCAGACCTTAGGTTGGACGGTAGGCGCTAATGTAACTTTCTAGTCATCGGTTCACAATAACAAAAAATATAATGAAGCATTTAATATATAAATCATTCATCGTTTTAATGATGCTGGGGGTAGTTAGCTGCGATGACAACCTGGAGCTAAGCCCAAATAATAGCCTGGATACCGGGCAAGCCTTACAACAACCCTCCGACTTCACCAATGCCATCAAAGGAGTTTATTCTCGTTTTAGAATAGGCACCTACTGGGGCGGCTGGTACCAGATTGTACCGGATGTTCTTTCTGATAATTTGATCCTTAATTCTGAAGGGAGAAATAGCAAACAGGGTTTACATTATTGGAATTATAGCGGCACCAACACTTGGGGGGGGCTTTGGACTAACGGCTACCTAGTGGCTTATCGCGCCAATTCCATTTTAGAAAATATCGAATCACTATCTGATGGTGATTTCAAGAATAACATTCAAGGAGAAGCACTAGCCTTGCGTGCCCTGGCTCACTTTGATATGACCAGAGTATTTGCCAAGCTGCCACAACAAGCAGCAGCTGGAGATCTTGGTGTTCCTTATGTAACTAGCACAGATGTTACGTTGCAGCCCAACAGGCCCAGCGTACAGGAAACCTACGATAAAATCGTAGCAGACCTCGAGCAGGCCAAAGGCTTGATCGGAACAGACAATGGAACAGGTAGATTAGACCGATCCTCAGTTAATGCCTTGCTGTCCAGGGTTTACCTATATGCCGGTCAGTACGATCAAGCGGCAACCGCAGCCACTGCAGCCATTGGCGAAGGAGGTACGATTACCAGCCGTAGCAACTTTGAAAGCTTGTGGAAGGATGAGCTAGAACAAGGTATCAATTTTAAGATACGTATTACGGAAGCTGATGGTAATGCGATTGGCACACAGTATAGCCAAACCGGAGCCGCCGGTGTCCGCTCTGAATACAATGTAGATTATTCTTTGTATCAGTTGTACCAAGATTCTGATATCCGCAAATCTGCCTACTTCTTCGTAGGTCCATTTGCTAGTAAAGAGTTTATCCATATTGCCAAATACTTTGGTCGGGCAACTGGGTCCTTGAATATTGTAGATGCAAAATTGATCCGTTGGGAGGAAGTATACCTAAGTCGTGCCGAAGCTTTTGCAGAGTTGGGGAAAGAGGTAGATGCCTTGGCTGATCTTGATGCGGTTCGAGCAGAACGCTATGAGAATTTCACCTCTGGCAATGAAACGGGGCAGGCGCTGAAAGATGCTATTGCCTTAGAAAGAAGATTGGAATTGGCCTTTGAAGGTCATCGTTTCTTCGATTTAAAACGGAAAGGACTAGCAATCAGTCGTTCTTCTTTCGGAGACGAGTCTAACGGAGGCGGTGTTTCACTTCCAGCCGATGTGCTGGAGATGTCCGCAGGAGACCAAAGGTTTCAACTCCCCATCCCCCAGGCCGAACTTAATGCCAATCCAAATATGGAGCAAAACCCTGGCTATTAATCCATAAAGCTTCTTCAGCTATCCTGGGATAGCTGAACAAAATCATAAATCCAGTGCCTATTAAGGGGCAGTTAGTCTACCCGAAATACGACCCTTGATAGAGACTGAAGAGTGACGAAATTTCAGGACGATGAGACCTTGAGTCTTTCAGGAATAAGAATCCTACTTCATACTAATCCATCTACCATGAAAACCCAATGTGGAGTCTTGGAATTTCGCTCACTCCTTTTGAGAATATAAAAATGATAATCATGAATCTATTCTATAAATATCTTCGGCTACTGCCATTAGTTATACTCATTACAATATTTAGTTCTTGTGAGGATATACCCGACGTTTTAAACTATGGTGGAGAAGATTTTTATCGTTTTGCTAGCACTGCTAGTAGTATTGCCGAAAATTCACCAGACCCCGTCGACATTCCTGTCATATTCACCTCTAAAGCAGGGGCTTCGGCTAGCGGAACGATCCAGTTTGAAGTCAGTGGTGGACAAGAGGGAGTTGACTATACCTTAGTCAATACGGATCAATCCCTAAGTATTAGTAGTGGTAATGGTTTCCAAGGGCTTATTCAAATCCAACCACTGGACAACTCAGAAAGTAGTGATACTGATATCGAACTTACTATTACCCTGTTGAATGGTAGTAATGGAACAATCGGCTTCCCTGGACCAGATAATACGAATACCGCATCACACACCTTAACAATCATTGATGATGACTGTCCAATCATTCCCATTGGAGGCACCTATGCTTCGGTATCGCGTGGGACTTCCACAGATGGTTGTTGTACGGAGGAAATAACTGGCTTCCAATCTGAGATCAGCATAACGGACAATGGAGATGGGACTTTTACGCTCAATGACTTCAGTGGCGGTATCTATCTAGAATGGTATAGTGTATACGGTTTGACGTCTCAAAATCAATCGCCGGCCACTTTCCTTATTGATGACCCTGTCAACAATACCATTGCCTTTGTGGATGGTTCTGGTGAACCTTTCGGTGAAAGCTTATCTGCTACTGGCTCCTATGATCCTTGTACTGGTAACATTCGTTATTCGTGGAGTAATGGCTGGGGTGATGAAGGGGATGTGAATCTGAGTTTAAAATAGAAATATCAATCTTTACTTTCAGCAAATAGGTAAGGGCACCAGCTTAACATCTGGTGCCTTCTTTTATTTTATCGCCAGGCTTACCTAACCAGTAGAAGACCTTATCTTTGCCCCTCGAAATCATTCATCTAATGAAAACACAACATGGCAAAGAAATCATCCAAGAAAAAAGTTAGTAGTAGAACTCGCCCGACTCCCAAACCGGTACAATCTCCTAAACAACGCCGAATGGGGTATCTGGTGCTGCTATTGTTGCTTCCAATTGCCGGTGGAATCATTTATTCCACCATCCCTTCAAAGCCAAAAGTAGGACCTCAATTCATCAAGGAAGGGGAATTACAGTTTCTACTAGCAGAAAAAGATAGCATCATTCGAGAGATCGACATAGAAATAGCTGACACTCCAGATACGCGTACGCAAGGCTTGATGTGGAGAAGATCAATGGAGGATGAACAAGGCATGTTATTCATAATGGAGGAGAATGAGCCGCAAAGTTTCTGGATGCTGAATACTTATATCTCTTTAGATATCATCTACGTCAATGAAAACAAGGAAATTGTCTCTATTCAAGCCAATACAACTCCCCAATCCACGCAGTCCGTACCCTCCGGCGCTCCTGCTAAATATGTGGTAGAGGTGAACGCGGGATTCGCTGCCGAACATGGCCTTGAAGTTGGAGATAGAATTGATTGGTAATGTTCTTGACCAATAAAAATGCAAAGAGGCTTGCTATCCAGGGACAGCAAGCCTCTTTGTAGTTAGCTAACAACTAACTTTTCTATACCGGTCTAGCACTTATTAGTAGCCAGAACGAGAATTCGAGCCGGGGCTTGGTGGATCCATTTCCACATCGGTAGCAGTCGCTACTCTAAACTCTACACGACGGTTCATATAGCTAGCATTACGAGGAACCAAGGCATTCTCTTTACCACCGTACTGCAACACAAAGCGACCTCTACCGATGCTATGATTAGTAGACAAGTGCTCTATAACCGCTTTTGCGCGTTGGTAAGAAAGCAAATTATTGTAGGATTCAGGGCCGGTCTGATCCGTATAGCCGGAAACGACCAAGCGTAGATTTGGATTTCCTTTCATCATGCGGCCGATACTAGCCAAAGTTCCATAGTCAGAATACTTAACCGTAGACTGATCAGAACCAAAGTGGATCATCGGCAAAAACCATTCTGCTACAGAACTTGCTGATTCAGTCAATTGATAACGAGCCAAGGCTTCGTCAATCATCTCCTGTACACGCTGCTCTGTAACTCCGCCACCACCATTCACACCGCCAGGACCAGGACGACCACCGCCAGGTAGAGGATTTACCACTACTCCTTCTGCATCTACTTCCTCACCAGCTCTTGGTGGGTAGTATGGCTCTCTATCTCTGTAATCTGGAACACCGTCTTTATCGCTATCTAAGGTTCTACCTTTAGTATCTACGGTAGCATTAGGTGGTGTATTAGGCTCTTGGTCCACAATATCCAAAACACCATCACGATCAGAATCTGTCAAGGCTTCATCTGTCTTCGCTTTCACATCGGCAATATCATCCATAATGCTTTCCATTGGGTTGGCCCAATACAAAGGTTCTGATTGATTGGATGGATTTCCGAGGTTGAAATTGAATCGAATGTTCGTGTAATTTACAATATCTCGGAAGGGGGATCGAACTCCCTGCTCCAATTCCGATCCATCGAGCAAATCCGCTCGACGGCCAAAAAGCAGCATCGCCTGATGTTCTACCCCGATATTCATCCGCTTATTAATCCGAATGGCCGCGCCTGCTCCCAGGCCAGCATGTGGAGTAAACTTACGCGGAATGATATTTCCCATGCGCTGAGGAGTATTCTCATTGAAGAAATCAGATTTAAAGGAGTTTACACCTGCTCCACCCATGATATAGTAGTTGGAATTTCTAACGGCCTTGTCAAAACGGAAATTGTTCAAACTCAACACACCCCATCCCGTACCAGAGAACCAATCCGTTGTATACATTCTAACTGCATTCTCTCCTTTTGCTCGTCCCATCAGAAAATCAGCTCGTAAGGAGAAAATATAGTCAGTAGCTTTTCTAACATGGACACCGTAAGCGTATCCGAATTTGGAAGGAACATCACCGGCGATGAAAAAATAGCCACCATTTGCCCCCACTTCCCACATGTTACTGGGCTTTGGCTGTTTATCCTTCTTATCGCCTTTTTGTGCAAAAACTGTAGTAGTGAAGGTAAAGCTTAGTATGGCTACTAAGAGCGTAATTGACTTTGTCATAGGGAATAGAATTTTAAATCAGTTCATGGAATAAAGAGGACAAAATATTAAACGAAGAGGTTTGACGCCTAAATCGCCAAACCTCCTATATCTTTATCGATATCGATTTGTTCAATTTAAGTTTTCTCATATAATGAGGTTTGTCAACCCCAACTTTGCTATATTCCGTCCAGGTAGGGTCCTCAAACTGAGTACCGCTACTTCCTGCAAATCTACATGATATTCTTGGTTGTTCCAATTGAATTTCAGTCGAAGGCCATGTTCTGCAGGAATGCTGGCGTGAAATGCCGAGCTGCGGTGACTAAATCTTATCAAATATTGTTATATCTGAATTTTACTTTTTTTAAAGTTTTAGGTTTCAATTTTCCAATTTTTTCTTGGTTTTACGGGCTTCTGGGACGGAAGTAAATACCTGAGGCTCGTGGTCTTTCCTTTTTGATCGGATAGATTTCTTGCTTAGCTTTGGCGAAAAACGTACTCCGAGTTCAGCCAAGCTTTTTGAAAAGAATTAAGCAGAGTAGAAGCCCTCTTAACAAGGGATTGTTAAATTTGTCCATGCCCCATTTTTTAATCCCAACTCTCGCCGAGAATTTGGAATGCAGCAAGCTATTTTACAACAACTTACATACATTTCCATCTCCGTGAATTTTATGAAAAAGATACATTGGCTAATACTATGGGGAGCTTTATTCTCCGCTTGTTCTCAATCAACTGAAAGTACTTCTGCAGTAGTTTCTGCTAATAGCTCAATGGGGGTGGAATTCAATGCTTCCAATGCAGAGTTGGTGAAAGCATTTCAGTGGGCAAAGCACAAAGCACTGTCCTATGCTCATGATACTTCGGACCTGGTAGGATATTGGTATGAAGCCGCCTTACCCAACCGGGAGGCCTTTTGTATGCGAGATGTATCCCATCAAGCTATAGGAGCAGAAATTCTGGGATTGCATCGACATAATTACAATATGATGCTCAAATTTGCCCAGAATATCAGTAAAGAAAAAGATTATTGCTCTTACTGGGAAATCAATCGATATAACAAACCTGCACCTGTAGATTACGAAACAGATCGAGACTTCTGGTATAACCTGCCAGCCAATTTTGATGTAATTTACAACACCTACCGCTTGCATAAGTGGACCGGCAACAAGGCTTATTTAGACAATCCAGATTTCAAAAACTTCTACGAACTAAGTCTCAACGAATACGTCGAGCACTGGGATTTAGGCTATAATGAAGTTGAGCGTCGCGATCGTTCCATGCATTTAACTGAAGCTGATAGTAGCAGATTTGGCAATAAGCGAGGTATCCCTACTTACAATGAAGGAGGTAGAGGAGAAACCCTACTTGGGATTGACATGACCGCCTCCCTTATTGCCGCCTACTCCGCCTATGCAGAAATGTTGCAGTTATCAGGCCAATCGGCTAAAGCCAATGAGTATATTGAAAAAGCAAAGCGAGAGCAGGCCTTCATGGATGAATTCTGGTGGGACGATGCCAAACAGGCCTATCGCTCAATCTGGTACGAAGATGAAACTTTCGATTACTTTATGGTCGGAGATAATCAGGCATTTTTACACTACCTCTACTACTTTAATGCTATTCCTGATCAGACAAAAATCACTCAATTAGTAGAAGAATATGCAGCAAATTTCAATAAGCTAATTGTCGAACTAAAATCCTACCTACCTATTATCTTTTATGAAAATGGGCATACCGATCTCGCCAATGACATGATTTTGCAACTCTGTAGCCCTGATAATCAAAGAAGAGATTACCCTGAAAATTCCTATACTGTAATCGAGCACATCACCAGGGGCTTGATGGGAATCGATGCAGACGCTTCCTCCAATACCCTTACAACCTTGCCCAGAACAAGTAAGCGGGATGATTGGGCTGAATTAAAAAACGTGCCTTTATTAGCAGGCAAGGTCACTGTAAAGCATTTTGGAATAGATAAGACCAGCGTCATTCTCCAAAAGGGTTCAAACATTCAGTGGAAAGCCCAAATTCCCGGTCAGCATGAGTTCTTATACGTAAATGGTGAACAGATAAAGAGTCTTCAAGCAGAAGATCATGGGCAAACTTATTCTTGGTGTATGGTGGAATTAAAGGAAGGGGATGAGGTTGAAGTATCCAAAGCCCCTTAGCGTTGGCCCACAATGAAATCTATTTTCTGAGAAGCTGAAATTAATCTTACATTTGCCCAAAATGTTGTACGCATGTTTGAAAACTGGCTCCAGCCACAAAAGCTTTCTGATCTAGAAATACCAGAACTGCAAGAATATCAAGTAGGCAAGCACATCCAACAGTTTAAGGGAAACAACAGACAATTGGGGCGTTCGCAAATTGCTCTAATTGGTGCCAATACTGCCGGAACCAATGCTATTCGGCAGGCCTTCTACCAGATGAGTTTCCCCTTTGACAAACTCAAGGTGGTTGATCTAGGCAATACCCGAAAGTCTACTCCCTCCTTTATCACTCCCCTTCTGCGAGAATTGCGTGAACACGATATATTCCCCATTCTTATTGGTGATCACCCTCAGCTCAACTTAGCTCAATTCAATGCCTTGAAGACTACCCGCACAGCTATCAGTATCAATGTTGTGGACGAGCGAATTCCCTATACAGCTGAAGCAGAGGAAGAAGGCACCTATTATCTACATCGACTCTTTGCACGAAAACGACCGCAACTCTTCCACTTCAGCGTAATTGGATGTCAAAGTCACTTTCTTAGACCGGCTACTGTGAAATATATGGAAGAACGGCACTATGAATTCTTCGGTGTAGGAAAAGCAAAAGCCGATCTCTCGGAGTTAGAGCCTATCATTAGAGATGCGGACCTAATGGGTTTCAATTTGTCTGCCTTGAAAGGAGCAGAAGCGCCAGGACAGGCCAAACCGAGCCCTAGCGGATTTACTGTCGAAGAAGCTTGCCAGATCTGCCGATACGCCGGTCTCAGCGATAAACTTGGGGCTTTCGGAATATATGGGTATTGGCCAGAAAAGGACATTAGCCTGTTGAGTGCCCAAGCTGTAGCACAAATGCTTTGGTATTTCTTGGAAGGCTTCTATCATAGACAAAATGATTACCCCTTGAGCAATGACGGTTTGGTTGAATATATCGTCGATGTGAAAAACCTAGCTTTTCAGCTAGTATTTTGGAAGAGTAAAAAGACGGGA
>CAJXPD010000309.1 GCA_913057785.1 uncultured Lewinella sp.
ATTCCAAAAGCCAAATTCAAACAGCTTCTAAGAAGACCTAGGTTGCTTTCTTGATGATTGAAATATCTTAGAATATTGGAGAGAAGTTATTCTCTCACTACAAACTCATCAAGATTGAGAATGACGTTACTGACAACGGTTAGGGCAGCTAATCTTGTGGGATCGGCTTCTTCGCTCTGTGCTATTTTTCTAGCTTCTTCCGGATTATCCTGGTAGTAGCTTAGGTTCTCTTGAAAATGTTGATGCAAGACATCTAAAGTCTCGGAAGATGGTGCTTTCAGCAAGGCGCTTTCATAAGCAAAGGCCAGTGCTTTTTCCTCCTCTTCTTCTGCTTTAGTCATAGCCATCTTAGCTAGTGCTCGGGCCGCTTCAACGTAGACCGTATCGTTCATGGTAGTGAGCGCCTGCAATGGCGTATTGGTTTGAATCCTCCTGGACACGCAAATTTCCCTACTTGGACTGTCAAAGGTTAGGAAAGAAGGGTAAGGACTGGATTTCCTCCAAAAGGTGTACAAGGCTCGCCGGTAGCGATCCTCCCCTTGGCTCTCCCGCCAACGCAGTACATTGCGGATAACTTGCCAAACCCCATCAGGTTGCGGCGGCATTACGCTAGGCCCATACATCTTGTTACTCAATAAACCGCTTACTGCCAAAGCCTGATCTCTTACCTGCTCTGCGGTCAAGCGTTTGCGATAAGCTCTCGACCACCACTGGTTATTGGGATCTTTTTCGAGGGCGATTGGGCTAGTAACGGAGCTTTGCTGGTAAGCGCTAGAGTTGGCGATGAACTTCAAAAGCCTTTTGACACTCCATCCCATATCCTCTTGGAATTCAATGGCCAGCCAATCCAAGAGTTCTGGGTGAGTTGGCGGCGTACCTTGGGAACCGAAATCTTCAATGGTTTCAACAATCCCTCTGCCCATCATTTCTGCCCAAAAACGATTAACGATTACTCGTGCAGTGAGTGGGTTTTCAGAGTGTACTAACCATTCTGCTAAATCCAATCGGTCTACTTGTTGATCTTTTGCTAAAGGGGATAAACTCTCGGGCACATCTGCATTCACTACCTCCCCATGGACCAACCAATTCCCTCTTTCGAATACATGTGTAGTACGGCTTGCTTCCCCAGAGAGGTCTTTCATGATAGGAGTCGGAATCTGGGCAAGCGCTGCCAGACTGTCTGCAATTTCGGTTTTAGCTATTGTGGTAGACCCCAAGCTCAATTCCTCTACGATGAAGCCTCGAGGAATCCGCGTATCACTATGAAACTGGATAAATAAATCTTGTTTGGCATTGGCTACGCCGGTCAGTTTAATCTGAGTGTTCTCGCCTCGACTGAGGTTTGATTCTCCGACAAGAGGGCCGTCTAGGGTTCCAGCCAAGACTGAGACTCTTATGGGCTCCTTCGTTTTGTTGTGGTTTAATGTGATGGCATTTATCCCAGCTACTTCCACATCCTTGAAAAGAAGCCATCCTCCGTTAGCGATGCTTCGTGCTCTATTTTTATCATCGATATATAGTTTGTCCCAACTGTCGCAAAAGCCTGGCTTCCAGTTAGGGAACAACACCATTCGTCGGTATTGATTCAAATCCTCACTATCATTGATGTTATCTGCGATTGGAGTGGGAGAAAGACTATTGGTCCACCGCTTCAATTTTTCTTTGTCGGCTTTAGAAAAGCTCATCAGGTTTGGCGCATCATTGCGGGTATCAGCATCTTCCGTGTTATTGAAAAAAGCCATGGACGTGTAGAAGTCCTTATGTACAAACGGATCATATGGATGGCTATGACACTGAACGCAGGACATAGTAGTTCCTTGCCACACTTCCCAGGTAGTATTGATGCGGTCAATCACAGCCGCCACTCTGAACTCTTCGTCGTCGGTACCACCTTCGTCATTGGTCATGGTATTTCGGTGAAAGGCAGTGGCTAGAAGTTCCTTCTCAGATGGCTCTGGCAGAAGATCTCCAGCTAGTTGCTGGATGGTAAATTGATCAAAAGGTAAATCCTCATTAAAGGCATCAATCAACCAGTCTCGATAGCGCCAAATGGATCGATAGGGATCTTTTTGGTAGCCCTGTGAATCTCCATATCGGGCCAAGTCCATCCACATGGCTGCCCATCGCTCTCCAAAATGTGGAGAATCCAATAGTCGATCAATTACTTTATCAACTGCAGTATCGCTTTCGTCTGCCAGAAATTCTGCCACCTCTGCGTCTGTAGGCGGAAGCCCAGTTAGGTCTAGTGAGAGTCTACGAATCAGGGTAGTTTTATCAGCCTTTGGAGCAGCAGGGATAGCTTCCTGCTGGAGACGATCTAGGATATAGTGGTCAATTTCGTTCTTCAGCGGGAACTCAGATGCGTTAGAGGGATTAGCTATTGCTGGTCTCTCAGGGGGAATATAGGCCCAATGTTTTGCCCAGGGCGCGCCCTGATTGATCCAGTCCGTTAGCAATTGGATCTCTTCTTTCGACATAGGATCAGCGTCTAACGGCATTCGCAATTCTGGATCGCTATGTTTGATCCTCCGTATCAGTTCACTTTTACCTGCCTTGCCACGTACAATGGCTAATTTTCCCGATTCTGCAGCCTGAAAAGCTTCTTTTTCGAACAAAAAACTTAAGCCACCAGAAGCCTTAACTCCACCATGGCATCGCAGGCAATGGCGGTTGAGAATGGGGCGTATATCGCTATTGAAATCGATTGCATTAGATGGGGAAATAATCTTCTTGACACCCCAAATACCAAGTAGTGTCAATCCAACTATTGTGAGTATCCTTAGATAGTTGTTTTTCATAACTACATTGCTTTTATCTCAGCCCAGTAAGCTTCATCAACAGGAATGCCTAAGCTCTCGTTTTCGACTCTAGTAGCCAACGTACGTTCGCCAGGGTAGTAGGCTTTTTCTCCTGGAGCTGCTGGGATAGCCTCTCGAATAGCTGTTAGTGTATCATTCAACATTTCTTCATATTGGGCTTGACTACCTAGTCCTTGCCCATTGATGGCAACAAAGACTTGGGACAAGCCATATTCGTCTTCGCATTGTTTACCTATTTGCGTAGTAGCTAGTCCTTCTGATAGGCTGCTGGCTAGCAAATCTAACATGAGTGAAAGGCCTGATCCTTTCCAAAAACCAAAGGGCAAGGCCCTACCGCTTTTTTCAATTTCGGCGGGATCTCTGGTAATCTCTCCGGCGGAATCAAATCCACCTGCTACTGGTAGTAATTTTCCCTGTCTGCGATAGCTTTCGATTTTACCAAAAGAGAATTGCGTCATAGCTGTATCCAGCACGATATGCCCATCTGCTTTAGGAAAACCGATGATCAGTGGATTATTACCAAAGACAGGGTTTTTAGCTCCCCAAGCGGGCATATTGGGAATCGTATTGGTCCAGCAAAGCCCGATCATCCCCGCTTCTGCCGCTTGCCAGCCAAAGGCTCCGCCACGCATCCAATGATTCGTGTTTCTCAAGGCAACCAGGCCAATACCATGCTGCTTCGCCAATTCAATGGCGCGCGACATGCAAGCCCAGGCATTTAGATTACCGGGTCCAAGTTGGCCATCCCACTGTTCTAAGGCTCCCATCTGCTTCACCGGGACGGCTTCTTGGTCGATTTTTACATAACCTTTGCGAATGTATTCGATGAATCGTGGGAAACGGTTTAATCCATGAGAATACACGCCATCTCTACTGGCTTCGGCAAATAGCCTGGCGCTCAAGTCTGCTCGGTCGTCTGTAAATCCAATCTTTCGTAGCACTCGAACCAACTCCTCGTGCATCTCAGTATAAGGGACACGTTTCATTTTTCTAAAATAAGTTTAATTTCGGTTTTTATCTATTCCAACAGCTACAATCGCTATAAGTGCTAATAATCCTAGTAAAATGAGATCCATGCGAATCCCAGCGATGATATTTGGCACTATGCCAAAGAGAGATAACACTAAAATGAGCAAGGCGATCAAAGTGGCCATGGGGATGATTTTCAGGAAGCCAGATCGATCGTAAAAGATTCCTGTGAAGATCATCGGAGCCATTAAAGCCGTCCCCGCAAAACTCATGCGCGTGAGCAATACCAACTCGTCACTACTCATCAAGGCAAAAGCTAAAGTGATAATAGCAAAGAAAAGTATCGCTATCCGCGCATAGCCCAACATCTTTTTGTCATCTCCTGATAGAAGAGAACGAATTTCTCCACCCAAGGCAAATAACTGGGAATCCGAAGTTGAAATGGCCGCCGCGATCAATCCGATCATGACGAAGGCAGCAATCAAAGGAGCCTGATCCTCCAAGAAGGTTCGGTTTAGAAATTCAGCAGTGCTTGCATCTGGATATTTGGCTGCTCCATACATTCCCATAAATAATGTAGGAAGTATGATTAGGATGGCAAAGAACCCTAACCCTACCGCTAGTTTATACAAGGATTTGGTATCCTTCATGATGATTAGCCGAGTGGAAACTTGCGGTTGTGTAAAGGGTAGTAGGCAGATCGCGATCATGGAGCCGAATAGAAACTGAAAATCGAGCAAACCGTTGGGCCCCGGGACAGATAAAAGGGCTTCATTTTTCTGTTGAATCTCTTCGAACATTGGCCCAATCCCTCCAAAATAATTTAGACAGTTAATGCCAATAATCCAGATTACCGCAAGGAGTAGGATACCCTGCAACATATCACTGTAAATGATGGCTTTCAGACCTCCGATTTCACTGTAGATTAGCATTACGACAACCATGCCCACGGCTCCTACCCACAAGGGAATCGAGTCTGGGAAGGCCCCGCTCAAGAAGATGGCAACTCCCCGGATTTGAATGGCTACATAAGGCACCAAAAAGATGAAAGCACCAAAAAAGGTAACCAGGCCGGCGACACGCCATTTGTAACAATAGCTCATGAAGCCCGCCATGCCATAGTACTCATGCCCGGCGGCCTTTTTTCAAAAGCGTAACCAATTGATATGATTCCAAATACCATGACGGCATCCGAAATGGCTAAGAATATCCAGGCCCCGACCCCATGGTTCCGGAAGAAATCTGGCATTCCCTGGAGGGTGAAGGTGCTAAAGAGCGTGGCCGCGAAGGTGAAGAACCCCAGCACCGCCCCAATATTGGCACCTGCCATCAGAAAGCCTTTGGAGCTTTTTTCCTTGGTTCTGGCACTCATCGTAAAGAATACCAGCGCGGCAATGTATATGATTCCGACAATGATTAGAGATTGTAGCATGGCTTAGTCGTTTTTGCGTCCCGGGTGAACAAGGGTGCCGAGATAGGTGATGCCTACCAGCACAATGGCTTGTAAAATGCCCATCCATAGGGTGTAGGGCATCCCCATGAGCTGAGGTTGATAGCGTCCACTCGGGGTGATGACCGGTGTGAAGGTTAGTATGGCCACTAGGATCACAGCGGCGCAACAGAGTTTCCAAAGTGTCTCTTTATTCATGATATGTTGTTGAAGGTCATAGTTGGTTTAGTATATCGTTGTTCTTTTGCCCTAGTCATGGCTAGTATTTTACCACGCTTTCTAGCGATTTGGCGAGCAAAAAAACTTGCTAGGCCTATTGAGTAATCAACTCAAGCGCAACGCCTCAAACAGATTTTTGCCGGGCCACCCGCTGATTATCACTCCAATTTCATTCCCTCTTGGGCGAATCTCCAGATTCTCTCCGTTATCGTTGGTGTTTTCAACCAACGATGGGGGGGATTTTGGTGGTTAGAGTCTAGGCATCGTCAGTGCTCCGTCGACCATGATGACTTGGCCGGTGGAGTAGGGGAAGTCCCCTCGGATGAGCGAGGCGACTGCTTTTCCTACATCTTCCGGTAGGCCCCAGCGGGGCTGAACACAGAGATCTCCGTCTAAGATAAGGCTGTCATATTTCCCTTTGACGGTTGAGGTCATATCGGTCTTGATGATCCCGGGTCTTACTTCATATACTGGAATTTCCTCTTTGCCCAATCGCGCAGCGAGCAATTGAGTTGCCATGCTGATGCCTGCTTTCGACATGCAATATTGTCCACGATTTGGAGAAACAACAGTTGCTGAGATGGAGGAAATGTTGACGAGGAAAGCCGGGAAATTGGCATCCTGCCCCTTGGATTGAACCATCAGCTTTGCTGCGGCGAGACTGAGGAAGAAAGGGCCTCGAAGGTTGATACCCATTACTCGATCATAACTCTCCTCGCTCATGTCTAAGAGGTCCTTACGTTCTTTAGGAGCTACTCCTGCATTGTTAATCAGGGCATTGAGTTGTCCCCACTTATCCATGATCTGATTGAGCATGCGCTTATGGTCTTGCGTATCACCTACGTTACCTTGGCAGTAGATTACATCCGTTCCATGTTGACGCAATTCTTCTATGGTATCTTGTACTTGCTCATCGGGCCGCATTCCATTGATGGCTACAGACCAACCTTCGGCTGCGATTGCGTGAGCAATACCTAAACCAATTCCACGGCTTCCGCCAGTAATCAGTGCTACTCGTTTCATTTTGTTGGTGTTTTCGTTTTCTAAGCCAAGAAGTGGAGAGGTCAGAGGTCAGATCGCTTTGCTGACAGAGCTCAGTAATCAGACGCTAGACAATAGTCTTACATCCATCCTCTTACCTCTGACTTCTACTCTTATTATGCTTGCCTAAACCAAATCAGGAACGTCCAGCCAGCGTCTCTGCGCCCAGCTTTCCAGACCTAATTCGGCCAGTTGTACGCCTTTAGCTCCTTCCAAAAGGTCATTTTCAAAAGGGCTGTCCGTAACGATATGTTTCAAGAACAATTCCCATTGTGCCTTGAAGGCATTGTCATAGGGCTCTTGCTCTGGTACTTTAGACCAATCGTCGTAGAAGTTGATGGGCTGTGGCACATCAGGGTTCCAGACTGGCTTCGGTGTATTTCCGTAGTGCTGGATATAGCATTCCCGGAGTCCTGCTACCGCTGAGCCGTGAGTACCATCCACCTGGAGCGTCAAAAGGTCATCCCTACGAACTCGAACTGTCCAGGATGAGTTGAAATGGGCGATAATTCCTCCTTCCAGTTCAAAGGTAGCATAGGCCGCATCATCTGCCGTTGCATCATATTCTTTTCCGTTTTCATCTACTCGTTTCGGAATATGTGTGGCACCTAGACAAGATACTGCTTTAACATTACCAAATACATTGTCTAGAACATATCGCCAGTGGCATAGCATGTCTACGATGATCCCTCCATCGTCTTCTTTTCGGTAGTTCCAGGAGGGACGTTGAGCCGGAATGGAATGACCTTCGTATACCCAGTAGCCAAATTCTCCTCTAACACTTAAAATGTCTCCAAAGAAGCCATTTTGCATCAATCGCTTCAATTTCAAGATACCGGGGAGCCATAATTTATCCTGCACCACTCCATGCTTCACCCCTGCATTCTGAGCTAGTGTATACAACTCAAGTGCCTCCTGTGAATTGACGGCAGTAGGCTTTTCGCAGTAGATATGTTTACCTAATTCAATGGCCCTTTTCACCGCGTGGTAGCGGCGACCCGTAATTTGTGCATCAAAATAGATTTGATTGTGATCATCCTGGAGGGCCTCCTCCAGATCGGTAGTCATTTTGTTGAATCCCGAAATATCGCATAGCTTCTTCAGCTTTGCGGCATTACGGCCCACCAATATTGGGTCAGGCATGATGACCTCGTTGTTTCCAATAGGAATACCCCCTTGATCGCGTATGGCAACCATGGAGCGTAGGAGGTGTTGATTGGTTCCCATCCTACCGGTCACTCCGTTTAGGATAATCCCAATCGTATGTACTTTGCTAAATGTATTATCAGGCATGTGTATGATATGCTTTTATTATTTTTTCTAAAAATTCGGACTGGTCAGATTGCCAGTGCCGATGTGAGAAAATTTCTACTTCTGTGAATCCGCTAAAGCCCGCCTGGCTCACCCAGTCGCTGATCTGAGGCACATTGATACATCCTTCTCCCATCAGACCCCGATCATTGAGCATATCCTCAGTAGGTACTTTCCAGTCACAGATATGATAGGCAAATAAGTAGTCCTTGTCCCCGGCTCGCTTGATCTCTGCCTCCAAACGTTCATCCCACCATAGGTGATAGACATCTACGACCACTCCCACTAAAGGAGATTGGATAGCTTCGGTCATATCATTGGCTTGATTGAGGGTGGAAACTGCGGAGCGGGTGTCTGCATACATGGGATGCAGCGGTTCTATGCCCAGCTTGATGTTTAAGGATTCTGCTAAGGGAAGGAGTGCTTCTATGCCGGTTTGGATCTGCGCTCTGGAAGTCGACAGGGATTGCGTTGGTTCTGCTCCGCATACGAGTACGATGAGCGGTGCACCTAAGGCTGCTGCCTCCTCGATCAGCCGCTTATTGTCCTCGATGGCTTTTGCTCTTTCGGATGCGGTAGCTTTCGGAAAAAAGCCTCCACGGACTAAGGATACTACCTCTAAGGGTGAATCGGCTATCAATTCTCCCGCTTTAGCCGGTCCCATTTCAGCATAAGCATCTGTCCATACACTAATCCCACCTATACCACTGGCCGCGTAGTGTTCTAGCGATTCTTCGAGTGACCAGGGTTTTGTGGTGATGGTGTGAACGCAGAGCTTGTTTAAGTCTTTTTGGTGTTTCGTCATGATTTCTGCTATTTCACACTACCATAAAAAGTGTAATAGGTTTCGTTTTTGATAATCCGTTGGGCGTAGAGGGTGACTTCTCGCAGGTGATAATCTCCCCACATACAGGACTCGCCATATGGGATTTTACTACCTGGAGGAACGTAGTCCCAGCCGTTCGGTTGGTGATAGATAGTGTGCAAGAGCAGCCCTTGGTGTTCCGGATCTTCACTGAGGTAAGGAGCTTGTAGTAAGCTATCTAGTACCGTTAGACCGGCTTGCCAATAGCGTTTTCCTTCTTCCCCTAAGTATCTACCCAATCTTAGTAATCCTTGTGCAGCAATGGCGGCGGCGGAGCTATCGATTGGCTCGAAATCATTGTAAGGATCTGAAGCCCGGCTGAAGTAATCTCCCAATTTGTGCAAGTTTGGCGCACCGGTATCCCAATAGGGGATGCCATCCGTAGGCGTATTGTCGATATAGAAATCACAAGTTGCCTTAGCTGCTTTCAGGTAGATGGCTTCTAATGCTGAAAACCCGCCGTAAGGAACGAGTTCCTCTTCGGTCAATGTCTTCAGATATTCCAGTTGTTCAGGGTAGCCAGCGATGGCCCACGCTAGGCCTCGGGTCCAGGTCGTGAAGCCGGAAAAGCCTTGTTGAGCATTTGGACAGCGGAAGTTGCCATCGTTGGTGTTGAAGATGCTTTCGTGCGCGGTTCTTCCCCATTCATCATAGCTATCTCGCCCTTCTCCATAGTAAATGGCGTATTTAGCGGTAGCTAATGCATGCTGGATCCCCCTTTCTAGAAGGCTGATACGGCGGTCGTTTTCTCCCCAAATTGCATAGTCCAGTTCATGGCTTACCATGACTGCTCGAACAGTCCGTATGGTATCCACAAAAAGGGAATGTGGTCCGTTGAAAGAATACATATACCCCCCCTCTGGTAGTTCGGTCCAGCGTTTGGCTTGTACAGCTCCGGATAGCTTTAAGGCTAGCTCGTAAAAGTGCTGTTCCCAATCGACTTGTGGAATTTTGCCCTCTTTCATTAGGCGCAGCAAATTGCCGTAGGTGCTTACATTATTGAAGCCGTGATCATGAACACCAAAGTGTCCGACGTGAGAGGCCATCTTTTCTAAGGTAGCCTTTCGTCCGCTCTCCAAAAATGCTTCGTCACCGGTAGCATCATACTGTAGAATGCTGGAACCATATTGGAACCCTTGGGTCCATTCGGTCCAACCCCTAGTAGTGTATTTGCCAGCACGTGTGAAAACGGGAGCTCCTTGAGAAGGGTCATATTCTTGTTCGATACGTCGTATCTTGTGGGCAGAGAGGTCCCACAGCAGTTCCACCTTGGGCAGAAGCTGCTCAATTGTCAGTTTTTCGTTTATATTCATCAGTTAATAATTAACTTGCCCGAAAATTAAGGAGGTTGAACGGTAATTAAAAGGGAAATAGAAAAAGATGTGCGGTAAAATCACCTTTTAGATTTTTTCAACGCTAGTTTTAGATTTTTCAACACCAAAATCCATGATCATACATACCCGGTCATATCCGAGAGCGGCTTTGGTGGGTAATCCATCGGACGGCTACTATGGTAAGACCATTGCTTTTGTCTTTAGTAATTTTAGTGCTGAAGTCGTGTTGTACGAAACACCAGAATTGGAAATCCTTCCCCAAGAGCGCGATCGAAGTATCTACAAAAACATAAGTGGACTGTATGAGGATGTTCAGCTTTTTGGGTACTATGGAGGCATCCGCTTGTTAAAAGCCACGATAAAGAAATTTCTAGAGTACTGTAGGGCAAATCGAGTCGTACTGGACAATCGGAACTTTACCATACGATACCAATCCGATATCCCAAATCGCCTAGGATTGGCAGGCTCGAGTGCCATTATCACGGCTTGCATGAAGGCCTTGATGGCCTTTTACAAGATTCGCATCCCTCGCCAGCTATTAGCAAATTTGGTTTTGTCTGTTGAAACGGATGAATTGGGGATCAGTGCAGGCTTGCAGGACCGCGTAGCTCAAGCCTATGAAGAGCCCGTCTTTATGGACTTCGATAAAGCTATTTTTGAACGGCAAGAATATGGTGATTACCGGCCTTTCTCTGCCGATCATTTGCAACGCGTCTACATTGCCTATCGTACAGATCTTTCAGAGGGTTCCGAAGTATTTCATAATGATATTCGATCCCGTTTCGATAAAGGGGATCAAGTGGTGATTGATGCCATGAAGGGTTTTGCAGATCTAACTGTGCAGGTCATGAATCTCCTAGAGGCCAAGCAATTTGATCAGATCTCGCCCCTCCTTGATGCCAATTTTGATTTGCGTAGTTCGATCTACCAAATAAGCAGCAAAAACAAGGAAATGGTCGCCCTAGCTCGGAGTGTGGGAGCAAGTGCTAAGTTCACTGGATCGGGCGGTGCCATCATTGGTACCTATGAAAATGAAGAAATGTATGATTCGCTCTGCGAAATCCTGTCTCAACATAAGATCGTAGTCTTTAAACCCATAATCGTTAGCTAACATGAGTACCGTCAAGAAGGCCATCATCCCTGCCGCTGGTTTTGGCACCCGCTTATTACCCGCCACCAAGTCCCAACCTAAGGAGATGATCCCCATCGTGGATAAACCCGTGATCCAATATGTGATCGAAGAGGCAGTGGCTTCAGGAATTACAGATATCCTAATGGTTATTGGTAAGGGAAAACGGGCCATAGAAGAGCATTTTGATCATAACTTTGAACTAGAGTATAATTTGGCTCAAAAGGGGAAGAAGGAAGAGCTAGAGATGATCAAACGAATCTCCGATATGGCTAATATTCATTTCGTTTGGCAGAAGGAGCTAAATGGTCTGGGAGATGCCGTACGTTATGGTCGACTCCATGTCGGGAACGAACCCTTTGCAGTATTGTTGGGGGATACCATTCTGGATTCTAATACGGAGAAACCAGTGATGCAACAGATTATGGAGGTCTATGAGCGGTACCAAGCCTCAGTTGTAGCCTTGGAAGAGGTTCCAAAATCACTCACCCATCGCTATGGTGTGATGGGAGGGCAGTCAACCGGAGACGATGGATTGTACAAAGTAGATCAATGGATTGAAAAACCTAGACCTGAGGAAGCTCCTTCAAACTTGGTCATCGCCGGACGCTACGTATTCACGCCTGAGATTTTTGATTTGTTGGAGGTGATTCCCACTGGTGTGAACAATGAGATCCAGTTAACAGATGCGATGCGTCTTTTACTCAAATCTCAAGACATGTACGGCCTGCACTTCGATGGGAAGCGGTTTGATGTGGGAAATAAGTTGGATTTTATTAAAACCAATCTGTTGTTTGGGTTGAAAAGGGAGGAGTTTCGGGAGCCGTTAAAGGAGTGGTTGAGGGGGTTGGAGTTGTGATGTTATAGGCTTGGATTATTGGTTGGTGGAAAACACCAACCAAGGCACGGAGGTGGCTGAGGAGGGGCTTGGGCTAGTGTATGTTTGGTGAAAAATAGTAAAAACGGCATTGAGTGACTGGGTGATTGTTTGAGACATGGCTTGGTGGAAATCAGAGGTCAGAGGTCAGACCGCTTCGCTGCGAGAAGCTTTTAGCCTATACTTTACAGCAAATCAGAGAAGTTTGTCCTCTTGCTTCTGACTTCTGTCTACCCGATGGCATCACTAAAGACTATCATTATGGAAGATCAATTTATGGATGCGGCTTTAGCCGAAGCGAAGAAAGGTATGGAGGAAGGCGGGATTCCGATTGGTGCGGTATTGGTGCATAAAGGAAAGATTATCGGGCGAGGGCATAATCGGCGCGTGCAAAAGGGAAGTGCCATTTTGCATGGAGAGATGGATGCTTTGGAGAATGCAGGACGACAGCCCGCCTCCGTTTATCGGGAATGTGTGATGTATACCACTTTGTCTCCTTGTTCTATGTGTTCTGGGACGATGTTGCTGTATGGGATACCCAAAGTGGTGATTGGAGAAAATCGGACTTTTATGGGAGAGGAGGAGCTGCTGCGAGAAAGAGGAGTAGAGGTGGAAGTAGTGGATGATGAGCGTTGTGTGGCATTGATGCGTCAGTTTATTGAAGAGAAGCCGGAATTGTGGAATGAGGATATTGGGGAGTGAGGGTGAGAAGCTTCTTTAATAGATGTACATCCGTAGTAATGGTGTATCCAATGTCGGGTGTTGTTGCAGCAAATTACGTGGTAAAGGCTAGAGGTGAGCTAAGGAATCTGCACTTTTGATACACTACTAGTAACAGGGTCAAAGCTAATCATAATAATGTCAAACAAACATCAGTTGGTACCTGCTGTTCATTTATTTCTCTTCAACGATCAGGGGCTGTTACTAATGGCCCGCCGTTACAATACGGGCTATGAGGATGGCAACTATAGCGTCGTGGCGGGACATGTGGAAGAGCATGAAACGGTGCTAGAGGCTGCCCGTAGGGAAGCCAAGGAAGAAGCGGGTATATCCATTGCCCTGGAAGCTTTCCAATTTGTGCATGTCATGCATCGGCGACGGGAAAAGGTACATTTGCCCGATCGAGTCGATTTCTTTGTGGCAGCGAGCAAATGGGAGGGAGTGTTGCAAAACATGGAACCTAACAAATGTGATGAACTACGTTGGGTGGAAAAAGAACGGTTGCCAGACAATACGATACCTTATATCCGAGCGGCACTTGCGGCAGTACAAGCAAAAAAATCCTTCACAGAATATGGCTGGTAAGCATATGGAGTTTCAATATGAACATATCATTTGGGATTGGAATGGCACTTTGTTAAATGATGTCTTGCTTTGCGTGGATATTGCCAACGAACTTCTTGCTAATCATAATGACTTGCGACTGGATGAAGCGACCTACCGAGAGGTTTTCGGTTTTCCAATTACGTCCTATTACAAAAAGATTGGGATTGATCTGCAAAAGGAATCTTTCGATGAATTGACAAAGAAGTTTTTTGCTACTTATGATCGAGCGGTCTTGGATTGTGAACTTCATTTGGGCATACAACAGTTACTGGGGGAGTTTCAAAACAACGATAAACAACAGTATATTCTCAC
Organism: uncultured Lewinella sp.; assembly: GCA_913057785.1. Classification (GTDB taxonomy): domain Bacteria; phylum Bacteroidota; class Bacteroidia; order Chitinophagales; family Saprospiraceae; genus DT-111. The sequence goes on from CAJXPD010000309.1 coordinate 13,653, forward strand.
AGCTGCCTTTAAGGACAGTGTGCTTGAGCTTTTACAGCATTTTGATATCCACCATTTTTTCGACGAGATCGAGGGCTTGGACAACCATCGCGCTGAAAGTAAAGTGGACCGGGGTTTGCAGCTGATTCGGAATCGGTCGATCCAATCGGAGCAGGCCGTTTTAATTGGTGATACCCTGCACGATTTTGAGG
>CAJXPD010000310.1 GCA_913057785.1 uncultured Lewinella sp.
CAAGTAGAAGGAATATCACCTTGTTGATCTACATTGATGTTGCTATTGGAAGTAGCTCCAACAGTGAGAATGCCAACGGCTCCTAAGCGATCGTGCAAATCTTGCCAAATCTGATCCGTTTCGCAGAAACGATTTGAAAGGCCCCATGAATTATTATTGGCGACGATAAAAGCCCCACTTTGCCCTTTGGAATCATTATAGGCCTTTCGTTGAGCAATGAGATATTCAAAGGCTTCGATGGCATGTGCCTCCGTGCCAATCGTCATTGGCAAAATCTTCACATCCCAGCTTACCCCCGAAATGCCAATCCCATTGTCCCCTTTCGCTCCTAGAATACCCGTGACACGATGACCGTGAGAACTGCTGGAGTGATTGGGACCATCCTTGGAGAAGTCCCACCCATTTATATCATCGATATATCCGTTGTTATCATCATCTACGCCATTTCCTGCGATTTCTCCAGTATTGAGCCATATGTTTCCCTCTAGATCAGGATGATCAATTTTGAAGCCCGTGTCCAGAATAGCTACCACAATTTCATCACCTTGAGCCGTTGTGCCGCCCGTGGTGATATCCCAAGCTGCCGGTGCTTGTACCAATTCCAGGTTCCATTGATCGACATAGTTGGGGTCATTGGGTAGGGCACGCGTTTCTATGGAGAAGTTGCGACTAGCATATTGAACCTCTGGTAAGGTTTTCCATTGGGCCAGGGGCAAAGACTTTGTGGAGTACTCCAAAAGATAGATGTGTTGGGCTGCACTGAGCAGTCGATATTTATCTGGGCTAGCTAAACTACTTTTTTGCTGTAGTACCTGCTCCAGCTGTACTTTGGGCTTCAATTGTACGAGCAGCTGACCTTGCATCGGCGCACCGCGTTCTTGCCCCCATAGCAGCATGGGGAAAATAATCATCAGAGAAAGTAAAAAGCTACGCATGTAGTGAAGTTAATGGAGGAATAAAGGACTATTTATTTAATAAGTCTTCTATGCTAATATTGTACTGAGTAAAAACAACAATTGACAAATCTGGGACAAATTTATTGACAGCATAAATCTGTTTCTATCTTTGGCTTCGCAAATATAGCGTTGCATATCTAATTACATATGTCTCTATCAACGAGATTCTCCAGCCTCACCAGGCAACTTCCTCAGGATACTTTTGATAAGGTACTGAGATGGATTGGACACCTGTTTTTTGGGGTGCTCTTGCTGATGAGTTTGCTGTATTACAAAGAAAGACTGCTGCACTTTGATGCTGCCAATTATACTTTCCAGCTCCTGTACTTCGAAGACTTTTATATTGGACACGGAAGATGGATCAGTGCCCCTACGCAATTGCTCCCACTTTTGGCTATTAAGTTGGGGGCCTCCTTGCACACCGTACTTTTGATCTATTCCGCCTCCTTTATATTATTCTACTACCTTATCTACTTACTAGTAGTATACGGTTTTAGACAAGCTAAGGTTGGCTTGTTCTTAGCCTTGGCACTTTGTCTGACCATGCGCTATAAATTCTATGGTCCAGTCGGGGAGGTGATTCTTTCTATTGGCAGTGTAGCCCTGTTGCTGGGCTGGTTGTGGCGGGGAGAGGTGCTAAGTCATCTGTCAGCGCGCTGGAACTATGTGCTCAGTTTTCTCTTGATGGTCCTTTTGATCTTAACTGGACATCCGTTTGCCGCGCTTTCCTTACTATTTGTGATGGGTTTTTATTGGATTAGCTCGGAGAAGTGGTGGGATGGAGAATTCTGGATCATGATGGGAGCAGCGCTGCTCCTACTCGGCCGGAAATATCTCAGTTTGCAGCAAGAAGGATCTTATGAGGCGGGACAAATGGATAATTTGCAAGAGGGCGTTAAGCTATTGGGTAATTTTCAAGACTACTATGTATTTGATCGTATGCTCTACTTTTTGGATACCGAGTATGTCTTGCCGTTCGCCGTTTTCTGTCTATGTCTATTCGTTCTTTTGTACAAAAAGAAGTGGTTGCTGGTAGGTTTTATATTCTTTAGCCATATAGGGATGTTGGCAGCCATCATGGTTAGTTTTTCTTACCTCAATGATCCGATCTATATTTTATTGGATGGTTATCTCTCGCACCTTGGGGTGATCTGGGCCTTGCCCATGATATATGTACTGCTGGAGGAGCGCAGCGTTTGGTCCCTGGCGCTTATCGTGCTGCTGCTAGGGTTTGGGGTGGATCGCATTCATGGGAAACGTACCTTTTTCCAAGAGCGCATGGAGATCATCGGATCTACTATGAATCCGGGGCTAGAGCAGGGCCATAAGAAGCTTTTGCACCACATGGACCACTTTGACTGGCAACGCCTTTGGCTCCCGTGGGCCGTAGGGGTCGAGACTTTGATGTATAGTGCCTTACAAGGACCGGAGAAGGCAGCAACGCTGTATTATCAACAGGCCCGTATGGATGAAGAAGAACATGCTAAAAGTGAAGATGCTTTTCTCGGCGTCCAATACGATCCATTTCTATTTGAGTTGGACAGCTTACCGCGTAAATGGTTCCTATTGCCCAAAGGGCCTTATCACCAAATTGCGCCACAAAATTGATGGGTCAGACTTATCTGAGGCTCAAGCTGATAAGATTTTGTTAAAATTCTCTTTAGAATAATACTTTCAGATACAGTGAAACGTTGTGTATACATTATCGTTAAAAACTATCTGTATCATGCGTATTTGTTGGTTTTCTAGAGTGAGCGAAGCGTAGGAAACGCCTTAGATTAGCTCATTCATACTTCGACACTTGAGCTATTCGTACTTTTTCCCTCCCACAGCTCAGCATAAAATACCGAACAACGAATACAGATTAATAATAACAATTAACTATTTTCGTCACTTCACATAACTGTGTTTAGCCAGTATTCAATTAAAAACCAGTGTACATGTTTTATCAAACTTTGCTGTTGTTTCAAGAGGCATCAGCTGATTTAGAACGAGAAGTCGGAACCCAAAGCTTTTTTGACATTATTACCAAGGGGGGAATTCTTGGTATTCTAATTGTTGTGGTACTCTTTGCGCTATCGGTAATCGCCCTTTACATCTTTGTTGAGCGATATTTAACCATCAAACGGGCCGGACGCGTCGATGAAAGTTTTATCAATAATATTCGAGCGAATGTGTCGGCGGGCAATATCCAAGGTGCCAAAGCACTTTGTGCCTCTACAGACTCCCCAGTTGCTCGTATGGTAGAAAAAGGTCTTCAACGTATAGGTAAACCCCTCCGTGATATTGATGCGGCCATTGAGAACGTGGGTAACCTGGAAATCTTTAAGCTGGAGAAAAACCTATCTACACTAGCAAGTATTGCGGGTGCAGCTCCGATGATTGGATTCTTTGGTACGGTGACCGGTATGATCTTGGCCTTCTACAAAATGGCGACAGAACAAAATGTAACGCCTGATGTATTGGCCGGCGGTATCTACCAAGCCCTGATTACCACGGCATTTGGTCTATTCATCGGTATCTTGGCCTTTGTAGGTTATAACGTACTGGTGGCCAATGTAGAGAAGGTGGTTTTCAAAATGGAACGCACCACGGTAGAATTCATGGATTTATTGCAAGAACCAACCGGCTAATATCTTATGGGATTAAAAAAGCGAAACAAAGTCAGTGCAGAATTTGCGATGTCTTCTTTGACAGACATCATCTTCCTGCTGCTGATCTTCTTTATGCTGACTTCGACCCTGGTGAAGATTCAGCCCTTCCCTTTACCCAAATCGGACTCTAAGACCGTGGCTTCTACCTCGGTAGTGGTGACCATAGAGCAGTCTGGCGTTTTTACCCTTAACAACCAAGAGATTAGTCCCTTGGCTTTAGAAAGGGCATTGCGACAGCAGGTACGCACTATGGAAAACCGCGAAGGCGTAGCTGTAACGATCGTGGCAGAGGTAGGAACACCCTTTGAAGAGGTAGTTAGAGTGATGAATATTGCCGCCAAGTTAAAGGTGAAGGCCATTATTGCCACTGAACCCATTAGTTGATCCGTTTAGTTTAAGAAAGCGTATATGGGACTTAAAAAAAGAAGTAAAGTCAGTGCAGAGTTTAGTATGTCTTCCTTGACAGACATTATTTTTCTGCTGCTGATCTTTTTCATGTTGACCTCCTCCTTGGTGGCTCCCAACGCCCTCAACCTAAAGTTGCCGGGTAGTTCGCGTACCAAGGTCACTTCCTCCTCAAAGATTGATGATGTCCGTATTTCCAGAAATGGAAATTTCTTTCTGAATGGCAGTTCTGTTTCTTTAGATCGGTTGGAGAGTCGACTAAGCAGCATGGCTAGCGCGAAGCGAGGAAAGTTGAGCATTACGATCTCTCCTGCTAAGGGCACACCGGTGGAAAGTGTGGTGGCAGTGATGGATATTGCTATGCGCTATGATATAAATGGAATTCTTGCCACGGAGTTAAATTGATCTGATTTTCGTTAAATTTCTCCTAATTGAGGAGAAAAATGATGACTTCGGACCAATTACTGCGTTTAAACAGTAGACATTTTCACCGAAATGTCCTGATATTGTAAGTAAATAGTAAATAACTCAGTTATGGCAGAGGTACTGACACAAGTTGAAGAAAAAAATAAGAAGCGGGGAATGACCATCTCCGTAGTAGCGCATGTAGGTTTGATCCTATTAGCGCTCCTGCCGTTATTGACTTTTCCTGATCCGCCTCCTGGTCAAGAAGGGATACTGGTAAATCTCGGCTTGCCTGATCAAGGTGAAGGCGATGAAAATGCGGCCGCTTCTGCTGAAGAGGAAGAAGCTCAACCAGAGCCAGAACCTGAAACAACTGAAGAAGAAACAGTGGAGGATGTAGAAGAAGAAGTGGAAGAAGAACCCGTGCGGGAAGAACCAAAACCTGAAAAGGAAGTGGTGAAGACGGAAGACCCTGAAGCTTTGGCATTGAAGCGAAAGAAAGAAGAAGAGCGCAAGAAAGAGGAGGCCAGAGAAAGAGAAGAGGCACGTAAGAAAAAGGCGGCGGAAGATGCCAAGCGAAAACGAGAAGCAGAAGAAGCTGCCAAACGTGCTGAAGAGGCACGTAAAAAGGCAGAGGCCGATAAGCTGAAAAACCAGATTGGAGGACTCTTCGGTGATGGTAGTGGAAAAGGTAAAACCGGTACTTCTGGTAACCAGGGAGATCCTAATGGTGATCCAGATGCTTCGAGATTAGAAGGTATTTCCAAAGGTCGAGGACAAGTTGGTGGTGGCTTGAGTAATCGAGGGGTTGCTCGTACGGATACGCCTTCTGCGAAGTTTAATCGATCGGGTACAGTAACCGTAAGTGTCTGTGTAGACAAAGGAGGAAGGGTGACCAGTGCCAAGATTACCCAAAGAGGTACTTCCATTAATGATTCCCAACTGCACAACATTGCCCTGAGTAGCGCGAAGAAGTGGAGATTCCAGCAAGGGGAGATCGACAAGCAGTGTGGTACCATTACCTACAACTTTAAGAAACAGTAGCAGAAACTAAGCTATCATATAGATATTCATCCCGGATTAAGCTTGTCATTAGCTTGGTCCGGGATGACTTGTTTTAGGACGGCAGTAATTTATCTTTGCAGCCCTTTTCAAGTCCATCTTAAGCCAGCAGCATGACAGAAACCCCAAAGCGCACATACGAACAGACCCTCAGCTATCTTTTTCATCAGCTACCCATGTTCCAACGGATTGGACCGGCCGCCTTCAAAAAGGACTTGGGCAACATCCTAGCTTTAAGCGAGGCCTTGGGTATTCCCCACCAGCAATTTCGTTCCATCCATTTAGCAGGGACCAACGGTAAGGGCTCTAGTGCCCATATGTTAGCTGCTGTACTACAGGCAGCGGGTTATAAGGTCGGGCTCTATACTTCGCCACACTACAGAGATTTTCGGGAAAGAATTAAGATCAACGGGGAATACATTAGTGAGACAAAAGTAGTGAACTTCGTAGCTCGTTATGAGGATCTATTTCAACAAATTCAGCCCTCTTTTTTTGAAATTACCGTGGCCATGGCTTTTACCCATTTTGCAGAGGAAAAGGTGGATATCGCTGTGGTTGAAACAGGCTTAGGGGGGCGGCTGGATTCCACTAATATTTTACAACCAGAATTATCGATCATAACCAATATCAGTTTTGATCATCAACAGTTTTTGGGCGATACCTTGGAGAAGATAGCCGGAGAAAAGGCCGGCATTATCAAAGCCAGAACACCGGTTGTGATTGGGGAGACCCAAGCGGAGACCCAAGCTGTTTTTAAGGGCAAAGCGGAGGCGTGTTCAGCGCCCATCAGCTTTGCTGATCAGGAAATAAAAGCCAGCCCTATTAGACATACCCTTTCCTCTACGGTCTTTGACGTCTGGCATAAAGGCGAGCTGTGGTTACAGGAGTTGGAAGTGGATGTTCGGGCCAACTACCAGTCTTTAAACCTACAAACGCTGCTACAAAGCCTCTTGGTGATCAAGGAAGCCGAAATATTGAGTTGGGATGAGTCGACACTGAGAGCAGGTTTGAAAGAAATACGGAAACTTACCCGCTTTATTGGCCGTTGGCAAATTTTGTCGCAAAAACCGCTAACCATTGCCGATTCGGCGCATAATGAAGGAGGGCTTACGACTAGCCTGGAACAATTAAAGGAAATTCCCTTTGAGCGCCTGCATATGGTTTTCGGAACGGTAAGTGACAAAGAATTAGATAAGGTATTTCCCTTATTACCGAAGTCCGCTACTTATTACTTTGCCAAGGCTGATGTACCTAGAGGCATGCCTGCCCATCAGCTTCAAGAGCTCGCGGAACAAGCAGGCTTATCTGGAAAATCCTATGCTTCCGTTCCTGAGGCGCTTGCCGCAGCGCAAGCGGAGGCCACGACACGAGATGTAATCTTCATTGGCGGAAGTATCTTTGTCGTGGCAGAGGTGGTATAGCCAAGTGTCGCTTCATAAAACTTCCGGCGTTTGTCCGAATTATTCCTTAGGATAAATTTCTTGCTCCAGATCATTCAATCGCATAATTTCGTATAACTGCTTGATGGCTTGTGCTTCCTTGCTATTCGGCGAAGGTTGATCGGTATACTCATTGATCCAATAGCGAATATGGGATAAGGGACTGATTTTACTCCAGATTCTTTTGAAAGTACTTCCCGCATAGCTGGTTTCAATATCTACTATTCCCGGACCAAAATTACCGGCCAGTTTGCCTCCAATGAAATCACCTTTGTAGAAAATATTGGACCAGCGAGTGACGGCAAAGGGAGTTGCATGATGTAAAAAACTACTTCCCCCTCCACTTGGATAGGTTAAATCCTTACCATCCAATGTAGGAGGGCTCATGGGATACTCCCTTTCGGCAATTCGGAGCTTAAAGTCCTTCAACGAATCCGCCATTAGTAGTTTAGCGTGCGTCAGTGGACTTCCAATTGTCACTAGATCTGTAATCAACCAACTTTTCCGTTCGTATTGGATTTTCTGCCAAAGCTTCGATTGGTCTTTTTGTAGTTGGATAGCATCCTCAGGCGTCAATTCTCCTGCCTTTGCTTTAAGACTCCAGTCTGCTATATTTTTCAATTCTTGAGAAGTTCGGCTCACCCCTCCAAAGGAACAATTCCAGTCATTATCCGAAGTCTCTTTGAATTTTTCTTTTTGTCCCAGATGAATCGATTTGTTGAATTCAATCCAGAGATAAGTAATGATATCATAAGCAATTACACTGCCCAAGCTATGCCCCACCAGGATGATCCGGTCATAGTCTTCGGTCTTGTGCAAGGCCTTCAGTAATTCAATTCCTTGTTTACGGATTTGCTCACGCTGATGGATATTGTCCACATGGACACGCAAGTATCGGGCTGCATCCCCGATAAATCCAATGAAGATGTTGTGCAAAATGAAAAATATAAAAGGTAAAAGCAGAAAGAAGGCTCGGTACACCGTCATGCCGGAGAATGGATCCTCTCCCTTTTCTAACCAATCAATGACAAATCGCCCAGTTATGGTAAGCCAGGAAAGGAATATAAACCAAAGGAAGGCCCATAATAGTCTAAGTCTCATACTAGGGGACTGCAATGGGCTTCTGAACATTAAACTCCAGAACCAACTCAGAATATGTTGCCACTTGGTATCTCTCATATTGGCGGCCCAGTGATACTCATAAAAGTGGGTGGTGGACCTTTTATCGGATCTACCCTTTGCTGAAATTTTACGCATTTCATAAGAGTTACTCACCCGATCTGGCTTGGTCCAGAAGGTTCTTTCTGTACTATTATCCTGTAAATGAATCTTCTCGTGGTTTAGGAGCGAGGTTACAAAGCCTCGTAAAGTGGTCATAGGCCGCTGTTCTCCGATCCCATGAATCACTACGATAGCTTGGCGTCTTCTTTTTGTCATACTTGTTTTAATTCGATTAGGCTTAGCTCTTTTGCCATTGGTGCAGTTAAAGATACTGGACTATTCCGCTAGATTGGACATTTTTAACTATCATTGTCTAAACGAAAACCAATTCACACCTGTCTTATGAAGCGAAATGGCTCTGTCAAGAAAGCGGTAGCTGGACTAGGCCGCTGTGGACCAATATCTGCGGCTAAAGCTAAAGCTTCAAGTGCACATCTTCAACTCACCTTTATTAAGATCAGCTGTCGTCGGTTTAGAAGTTTTTTCCAATTGTTGTTGGCCTCCGAGAGGCCAGCCTATCTGTATTGATAATTCAAATGATATGTCTACACCTAAATACCTAAGTACGAAGTCCTTGCTTTTGTTCCTATTTGTTGCAGCGCTGACGTGGTCTTGTACGGAGGCAGGAGAGCAAGGGAAAGCCTATCCAACTAAACCCATTAGTTTTATTGTGCCTTGGTCAGCCGGTGGGATGACCGATATGTCCTCCCGGATGGCAAGTGCTGTCTGGCAAAAAGCTTTGGGGCAATCCGTAAATGTGGTTAACCGAACGGGTGGGGGAGGAGTAGTTGGCCATTTAGCAATTGCGCAGGCCAGAGCCGATGGCTATACTTTAGGTGCTGTGACAGTTGATATTACTCTACTCCATCATACCGGAATTACGGATCTAACCTACGAGAATTACACGCCTATTGCCTTATTGGTCAATAACCCATCAGCTATTACGGTTCGGGCGGATGCCCCTTGGGATTCACTCCCTGATTTGCTCGCCGAATTAAAGCAGGCCCCAGGGAAATTACAGGCTTCCGGTACGGCTAAAAATGGCATCTGGGATCTGGCGAGAATGGGTTTTCTGAAAGCGGCTGGTTTGGAAACCTCGGCCATGCCCTGGGTGCCCAGTCAAGGGGCAGCCCCTGCCTTGCAGGAACTGATTGCCGGAGGAGTGGATGTAGTCACGGCTGCTTTATCGGAGGTAGATGCGCTACGTCAGGCCGGACAGGTGAAAACCTTGGCAGTGATGTCCGAGGAGCGCTTACCTGAGTTTCCGGATGTACCAACGCTGAAGGAGTATGGATTAGATTGGAGTGTGGGTGGATGGGTCGCCATCTGTGGACCAGCCGACTTACCGGCAGACATACAGGCTTCTCTTGATTCCACTATTCGTGTAGCGGTTCAGGATACCGAATATCTAACAGCGATGAAAAACAGTGGAGCTACTATGCAGTTCTTAACGGGAGCGGAATGCAAGGCTTTTATGGCCAAGCAAGACCAGGTGAATGGAGAGTTGCTGAAGGCCAATGAATAAATGATAGTGTATCTCCTTATCGGAAAAGACTAATGATCTAACGCAGAACGATATGAAGAATGCCAGTGATGGTATAAGTGCCTTGATCCTTTGTTTGCTAGGTCTTGGAATATGGTGGCAATCTGGTAGTTTCCCCTCACTCGAAGAAGGCTACCCTGGACCATCTTTATTTCCAAGATTGATTGCTGTTGGATTGTTGTTAGGGGGAGCTTGGATAGGGGTGAAGTCTGTTCAGGGCAGCGAAAAAATAACAAAGGAATTGAAGGAGAGCCCCTCCTTGTTGAAGTTGGGAGGAGGCGTGATTTTGGTGGCGGCATATCCGATCTTACAGCCCTTGATTGGGTTTATGTTGACGTTAGGGCTAGTGTGTTTAGGGGTAGCGCTTCTCTTAGGGATTAAGCCTTGGATCGCGCTGGTCTCCGCCTTGGGAACAGTTCTATTTATATTTGTCACCTTTGAAATGCTCCTAGGAGTTTCATTATGAGTGTTTTGTTGAGTTGGGAAGGAATTTTAGCCTTACTATTGGGCGGATTTTATGGGGCGGTATTCGGTGCCATTCCAGGTCTGACCGCTACTTTAGCTGTGGCCCTATTTATTCCCGTTGCCTTTTTCCTAGATCCAATCATCGCCTTGCCAGCCATCATCGCTATCTCATCCGTAGCCATTTATGCGGGGGATGTTGGTTCAGCAGTGGCCAGGATACCGGGAACACCGGCAAGCGCTGCCTATCTATCGGAATTGCATCGAGTGGCGCGAAAGAAAGGCCCTTTTTATGGGCTGGGAATTAGTGCCATGGGGTCTGCAGTTGGAGGAATTATCGGTACGGTATTATTGATATTCAGTGCGACCACCATTGCTACACTGGCTCGACAATTTTCCTCTTTTGAATATTTTTGGATTGCTGTACTGGGGTTAGCGGCAGGGATTTTTGCTTCCGGCGGATCACCCATCAAAGCCTTTGTCTCCTTATTACTAGGGTTGCTGCTATCGACCGTAGGCATTGATCCTACTTTAGGGCATCCTCGATTTCATTTTGGTAGTCCTGATTTGCTCGGTGGATTGAATTATATCGTGGCAATGATTGGCCTATTTGGTTTTTCGGAAGTACTCGAACATCTCTTTAGTAATAAAGAAGAAAAATATGAAGCGCCGCAAAAAGTGGAGGGGGCGGCAAGGCAGTTCTATCTTCAACCGCTATTATTGATTGTACGAGAAAAGTGGTTGGTTTTGAGGTCGTCTATCCTTGGCGTATTTGTGGGCTTTTTGCCCGGAGCAGGAGCAGATATAGGCGCTTGGGTCTCCACTAGTTTTCAACAGATGCGAAAGAAAGAGGAGGAAGAAGCGGAAGAGGATGATCGCATTATTTTGGCGGGCACCAGCAGCAACAACTCCGCCTGGATTCCGGCTTTGTCCTTGGGCTTGCCCGGAGATACCGTTACAGCCATTGTTTTAGGAGTCTTTTTGATGAAGGGCATTACGCCCGGGCCACTATTGTTCGAACAGCAACCAGATCTCCTTTGGTCTTTATACCTTACTTTTTTACTGGCCAACTTGGTCTTGTTGCCATTCTATGGATTTCTTACCGCCCGTATGGCCGCTTTTTTAATTAAGGTCCCCTTTAAGCTGCTACTAAGCTTCATTACGGGCCTTTGCATTGTAGGAGCTTTTGCGATTAACAATAGTGTCTTTGATGTTTGGATCATGGCGGGAATGGGGGTAGTGGCCTTTCTATTGCGGCGGGGTGGCTTCCCGCTCGCTCAGGTAGTGCTGGGGATGGTGCTGGGCCCCATTATGGAACAAAACTTCATGGTCAGTGCCATCAAATCAAAATGGGATCTAATGAGTTTCTTTGAACGACCTTTGGCACTTGGGCTGATGGTCGGGACACTAGCTATTATATTCTTGGGCTTGCGATTTCGGCGCCGCTTTGTCAAATCATCGAGTAATCAATAGGAATTATTTCTCAATGATGATTTTTCCGGTATACTCCGCTCCACCTTGGCTGATACGATACACATACATTCCTGCGTTTAACCTATCCACCAAGATGGTCTTTTCAAAGGCTTCCCCAACAGTCCCTTCCCAATTGGTCTGTAAGAGCGGTATCCCTGCGGCATTAAAGAGTTCCAGCTTAACAAAGCTACCCATCAAAGATTTGATCTTAAGTTGAATGAAATCAGAGGCAGGATTTGGGGTGACGGAGTGATCTCCTTCGGCAGGGAAGGTCGCAGTAGCTAAATTAGAGTAGGAAAAAGCACGCCCTTGACTATAAGCCTTTATCCGGTATATGTTGTTACCACGAGTAGGGGAGGCGTCTAGGAACTCATAGTCTGTGGCTAGCCCCTGAGCAGAAACTTCTCCAATGACTTGAAAATGCTGAAAGTCCTTGCTGCGTTGCACCTCATATACTGTAACCTCTTCTTCCAGCTGAGTCTCCCAGTTTAATCGTACTCCAAGTTTCTCCGCCTCGGCTGATAATTCTATAATCTCTACGAAGGGATCTTCACAATCGGGATATACGGAACGAGAGTCAATAGTCGACAAGCCCGCTGGGTCCGTGACCTCCAGTTCAATGCGGTACCAATAGGTCTCTAACTCACAACCAAGCGGATTCAAGAGTGCATAACTCTCTGTGGCTCGCACGGGAGGTTCTGGATGAAAATGTTCGTTATGATGGAAGAATACTCGCCATTCATATTGTAGGTCTTCAAGTTTATGCTCTGTATCACTTACTTCAGCACCTAATCTCAAGAGGGAGGTGGTCGTTATGGGATACTTATCTCCGTCTTGAAAACTATTAATATTGACAGTTGGAGGCGTATTGTTCAAAGAAATAATTTCAGTAACCTGACCGATAGCTCCCTCATCATCAGTTACGGTTAAGGTGACCGTAAAAGATTTTGGTGTTCCTTGATTTGAACTGAAAACATGGGAAGATGATAGGAGATTACTAGTTTGTCCATCCCCAAAATCCCAGTGATAGTGGCTGATTTGTGCGTTCGGATCGTAGGACTCATCTGCACTAAAGGAAACGCTAAGCGGACTTGTACCGTATTGTACATCCGTTTTGATTACCGCTACCGGAGGTGGATTGCCGCCATAACTGATTTTGCGAATCTCACCTGTAAGGGTTAGATAGTATAAGTTTCCGTCTGCCGGATTTTCTTCCAAGTGGATGATCTCAGGAGAGTTATCGTGAAAGGAACCTACGGATTGCAAAACTTGTTTTTCATCAAAGTCAAAAACGCGGATCCAGCCACTGAAGTCATAGGCAAAGAGCTTGCCATGGTAGGCTTCGGGGAAATTCTTTCCTTGATAAAATACACCTGCCAGACTGGAGAATCCATCAAAAACCTCTCCTTCGACATAAGATTCCACATGATCAATGGGGATAGATGCTACATGCCCATTCTCCTGAAATACAGGAATCTCTGCTCGGGTAGGCTTATTCCAAGATGCATTACTCCATACGATAGCGGGGATGGTTTCTACTGAAGGAAAAGCGGTTGGTGGAATCGGCACCAAAGGATTGCAAGGATTGGCAGGTATTGGATCCCCATCTTTCAACAACCTATTCATAAGCTGCCTGAAATCAAAGTAGGGCTCTTCACAGCCGCCACTTCCAAATAATGGGTTGGGAGCCATCGCATTCGGTGGGGCATCCGCGATGAAGAAGCTCCAGTGTAGATAGTACCCTTCCATGATCGGCCAGCCAAAGTTCTCTCCACCAGTAATCGATACATCTAATTCTTCCCACGCACCATTTCCCACGTCTCCAATGTATAGGACACCAGGCCTACCTTCATCGGGGTAATGACTGCCTGATTCTGGTCGGGAGATAAAGCGATATGGATTTCTTAAACCATAAACCCATACCCGGGATTGTGGGGAGCGGGGTTTGGAAGGGTCGTAATAAGGATTACTGGATAAGCCGTCACCAGACTCCGGGTCAATACGTAATATCTTTCCATTCAGATTACCAAGATACTGAGCTCGGTAGGAGCCTCTATCTTGATCGGGAGTGATGATTCCTGCTTCTAGAGCTAGTGATGCCATCGTTCCTAA
>CAJXPD010000311.1 GCA_913057785.1 uncultured Lewinella sp.
CTGCGCAATTCCCGTAGCTAGATGCTGTACCAGGTAACCGTCGCCGATGTATACCTGGGCACGACTCACTAGCACGCCTGTTTCTGCTTCGGCCAATCCCGAGTACTTAGATTCATCGTTGGTAGACAAAATGATATCGCCAACTTCTAGCAAGTCTTCTTGGACGAACCGACCTCCGTTTTTTGGTGACAATGCCCTGTCTACAGAAAAGTAAGCTGACTCAGCGGGGGAATTGGCCATTTTATCTAGATCATCTAAGAAGTCCTTTGTTCCAATGGATACTTCATCAGTGGTTGTACCTTTCCTTTCCTTTTCTCCTGGTTTTTCCTTCTGTGTTTTGTTAGCGGAGGCTAGACTCTTCTTTTTTTTTAATTGATATTCTTGCTCCTCCATGTCCTTTTCAAAAGAGTCGAAACGGTTTTCTAAACTAATCGCACCTAGATCATAAGTCTTGGCCAATGCCATATTCTGAGCAATCTTCTCAAAGATATTGTGCTCTTTGGTGTGATAGGGGTTGTTCATAGCTTCGGCAGTAGAAGGACTTGGCGAGTTTTCTTTTATGGCTTCGGGCTTGGCTTTCTTTTGAAAGGTGTCGTAGGCTTTCTTGTTTTTCAAGATGGTTTTAATGTCCTCCTCAAATACCCGATCTTCGTCCATAGGTAGGGTATTTTCCTGAGTCTTGTCGGGCATTATCGGCATCCGTTCAGCAGCATCGGGCTTCGGGGAGATAGGTTCCCGTTTTGAATCGTCTGTCACGATTAGATATTCGGGGTTTTCCTGCGATTTTTTCTTAGGGTAGCCTTGAAGTGGATCCAAAGGGGGGGTTCTGTGTTTATTCGTTCCTAGTTTATCCTCATTTTTTGAGGTTTCTTCTTCGAAGGGTTCCACATAATAATCTAAGTCATCTGCGTATTGATAACTATGGGCTTCTGCTTCCATTGGAGCGTACTTGTAAGATTCAGTTTCAAAAATTTCATGCGAATGATTCAAACTGATCGGCTCCTCATGATCACAAAACCCAGATTTTACCGTATGAGCTTGTGCAAAGGTTCGCTCTCTTTTTGGCCGGTAGATCACCACCGCTCCATTTTTCTTATTGTTATAAGTATGAATGGGTTCCATTTCCCGGTCATCCTGGACTTGGCGATATGCTCTACAGTCGTGCAACAAACTGGATATACCTCTTGCTTTTTTCATGCGCCTACGGATTATTGATTTTGACTTTGAAAATGGTAAAGGGATCACAAGCCATAATGAGTTCGTTTTCTTTATCTCGAATTAATTCTTTATTCACCTTTAGGGCAAGTTCTGATCTGCTGGCTGATAGTATTTCCACCATCTGCCCGTTCAATATGGCCACTGGATCATATTGTTGGTCGATGGCTAAATTTTCTCCTTCTACTTTTAGTAGAGGAACTTCCTGCGCCATGCTGAAGCTTGCTTTTCGGACTGAGGGGGGAAAATTGCTTCTCCGAGCTTTTTGCAGCAATCCAGCCAATTTTCTATAGTTCAATTTTTTCTTACTCACCTTTTCTAGGTCGACATTTTTGCGTTCGATCTCCGCTAGGTCATTGACGGAGGACACACCGATCTTTCTAAGATCATCCCTGGTTTCTTCATCAATTTCATCGATCACTTCTAGAGATACATCATCCTTGGTTACCGGCTTCTTAGTTGTCTTTCGAATCTGCTGATCTGTGATGGAACCCAGTTGAATGCCAATTTTTGAAGCACCGGATTGCCCAGGTTCTGCGGTGATAAACTGTACTTTTTTCCCATCGAAACTAGGGAAGAGTTGCATTTCTAAGTTGACATCTTTGACGGCATAGGTCAATGGTTTGTTAATGGCCTTTACAGCCAATGTTTCTCTTGCCTTATCCAGTTCGACAATGAGCGAGTCTAAAAAAGATTCTAGATTCCATTTCTGATTGCTCGCCATAGGACAATTCTACGTTTTGTCTAAAGGTGCCTTTTCAACTTCAGGGATAATTGGTGGAAGACCGGATTAAAAGAGGTGGAGACATTATATAAGGGGGGTACGCTGCCCAGCAATACTTTTCCCCTTTCATCAATTACAATATCCAGCTGGATGGGTAACTCCATTTCTACCTCTTCGATTTCCATCGCAATATGGGTCTCTTCACCTGGCTCCCGGACTAAGCCGTCTATGTCCGATAATTCTTCTATTAGCTCTGTGAAGTGTAAGAAAGCTTCGTCAACTTTAGGATTCATTCGTTTCTGTTTTCTTTTCTAGTTCAACTGGCATCAAAGTGACTTTTTTGTCGAATAGTACCCTTTGACCATCTAGTAATACGGGATCATCTTCAAGTGCTACTGTATAGGTGTGTGACAAGTCGGGGAATTGATATTGATCATTCATTATTCTGATTTTGTTCCGATAAAATGGATGGAAGACGGACGAGGAAATTCTACGACTTCTTCTGTTAATTCTGTTACTTGCCCCAGTTCATTGACCGTATTGGGACGGGCCAAGTAAACTTGGTGGATCGAGATCTCCGGGTAGGTCCAAAGCGTGGCGGTATCACCAGCTCTACCTCTTAATTCGACTTGTGTTCTGGCAACTTGTGTATAGCTCTTCTTCAAATAATCTGTTCGTATGGCCTCTAACTGAGCTTCGTTTAAAGGAGATTTGCTTCGACTTACTAGTAATTGATTGAGGGCATGTAGTGATAGCTCCATTCCACTTTTGATCTTACCGGCTACTTTTCTCCGATTGGAGGATCTTTCCCCTCCTGCATTGTCTGTTTCTATTTTTCTTTTTGTTGATAATTTCGAAATAGTATCCTCCCTTAAATCTACGGTGTAATAGTACTTGACGGCTAGACTTACTTCCCATCGTTTGCTTTCGGAAAAACCGCCTTCCCAGACCTTGTGCCAGAAGGGACGAAAGCTAACCACATCATTTAAAGGAATCGGTGTTTCTACTGCACTACCGATGCGATTGAACAGATAATCACTGACTACTCGGAAGTAGTGGATCTTGAAAACGCCACAATTCTCTTTAGTCTTCTTCCCCTTCCAAATAAAGGATAAGTTGAGTTTGATATCCTTATCGTTGGGAAGAGCGATGGCTTCGTCCTTGCTGATCACAATGTTGGATATGGTTTCTTCTAGCTGGATATCCTTGAGTCTAAATTTCTTCTCCAATAGGAATTGATCTGTTTCTGCATCATGGAAAACAGCTTGAACGATTACTTTTGGAATTGCGTTTTGAGGCGCGTTTGGGTGGTCAGTAGTAATTTTTATCGGAAAGTGGAGGTCCGAATTTTTGGAATATAACAATCTTTTCTTTCCATGTAGCTCGACGGTGTTGGTTGCGACGAACTGTAGTTTTACATTTGTTTTTACCTTAAATGGGATGGCCGGCACGCTAGCTGAAGACATACTCATGCTTGCCAGTAGACCAGCCAAATCATCATCATTCATGGTGTGGTTGGTACCATTAATTCCCAAGTTAAGGTTATCTAATGCTCCATTATTATTCCCCAATCCCATGAGACTCTTCAATATTTGCTGGGAAGGGCTGGCATATCCCAGTAGGGTGTGAGGGGCAATGGCCGCCTTCACAATTGGTGGAACTCCTGGGATTGCACCAATTAATTTGGAAAGGAATTGGGCTTCAGCGTATTTATCTGGTTTCCTACTGGCTCTCGTATCTGAATCTTTCCTGAGCATGACGGATGCAGCCTCTTGATCAGTCATTTTCAAAGCGGCTTCTCCGATGGCTTTGAATAACTTAAGTGGGTCGTCTCCGATCGCCAGTAGCGTTTCCCGTGAAATTACTTGCTCGAAAAAAGGGATAAGTTCAATTAAGGTCGCTGGATCAATAAACTTCCCAACACTCAATGACTGGGCAGCTGGCTGCGGATTTGAAGGGGCAGGAGCTTCAGCTTGCGGAGCAGAATTATTCCCTTTTATATTACCTAACATATCGATAATGGCACCCAGGATTTCATCTTTTGTGGAGGAACCTGGTTTTTCGGTTGTTGCGCTGGCTGGAGCTGTTGGACTAGTCTTCTTTTTCTTGCTAAACAACTTCTTAACTAAGGGCGCTGCAGCTCCTATCACCGCAGGAATTGCACTGATTAAAGCCCCCCAAAACATGGGCTTACTCAATTTAGATTCCTGATAATTAAAAGGTTTATGTTTAACGCTCGTTGACTCCATGGCTATGTTTTCTACACTCAAGTTGAAACTCGGGAAAAGGGGCGGGTGATCGCTTCTCAAACTTGGAAAAATGTTTATTACTTCTGATACGGCTAGCCCTGAGCCATCTTGATTCTTAAAGCTAATGAGTTGAACTTTATCTTTTTCTCTATCAAAATGTTGCTCAGGAATCTCTAGAACAAAGGAAGATGCAGCGATTTTTTGCAGTGGGTGATTCCTGCTTAGTATGGGTGATCGAAAACGGACCAGCGCGATTTGGTCAATCCCTTTGTACTTCTTCTTACCTTGACCTATTTCATACTGATAAAATGTATTGGTACCAATATCCGCTTTGAATTGGAACATCCCATTTTTTTGACCTATTGGTTTAAGAATTGACAGTGCCATTCTTACCAGACCTTAGGAACTTTCAGGGCTATCTGCTGCCTTGATTTGCTCGGGAGTTGGTGGCGCATACATCTCTGCGAAATTATCCAGTTTGAAATAGTCTGTCTTAAATTTGATATTTACAAAACCCCGTAGTTTGGTGTTTAATTCATCGTTGGCACTGCTTTTCGCAGAAGACACACTAAGCTGTGTTTGTTGATCACCTCCTGTACGAACTGTTCTTCCCCCAATGCCAAATATGCCTCCTACTTTCTTGGTATGAACCCTATCTTTTGTAGTTCGCAATATGGCTTTATCTTTCTTGTCTACACTACGCTTGCCTTTAAAATCGAACAAGACTTCTGCTTCTACCTCTCCTTTATCTACTACCAATCGTGTGACACCCATTAATATCATCTCTCGTAAGGCCGCTCTATGTTCTTGTGCCATTTTGATTTTGGCGTCCATGATACGAGATTTGATCTGGTTATCGCCGTAATCAACAATATTGCCCTTCGGATCAGTCAGCTCCATTTTCTGCCCTTCCTCTTCGTCTTCTTCCAGTGAAATATTGAATTCATCTGGGTTGTTTTCAGCCAAATAGGCGAAGGCGGCAGTCTTATCAATGGAAGTGATAAATTTGGACAGATCGGTGGTTGCCGCTTTCATCAGTTTGATGTAGTCCTGCGTTTGGGCATTCATGACATCAATATTGGCATCGAATACAGATTTCAACAAATCTCTTACGAACTTTGGGAAATCTACGGCATCCATGACATCCTGTAGGGCTTCTCCCGCATTATCAAAGTTTAGTGCCTTGTCATGTTCTCGATCAGGAACCAAATCACTAGCTTCTTCCATCCAGGCAGGCCCATCCTGATTGCCGCGTTGTGTAGGTCTGCGTCTATCCGCTTGTTCTAAGGCATATCCGCTCTGCTCCTCTGACCTCAATTGTCCCATCTGTTCATCTACTACCTGGAGATACATCTTCTTTTGGTCTTCTATCGGCAAGTTTCTGAACGATTGATTGTTGGATAGAATTTCCCGGGCACGTGATCTGGCTAGTTCCTTGATATGATTGTTATTCATTTTCATTCATTTAACAGCTTAACTAGAAATCCCAGTCTTCATCCATAGTTTCATATTCGGCTTCTTCCTGATTATTGTCGTCATACTCGTATTCTTCCGCTTCTTCATAATAATCTCCCCCGCTTAATGAGCCTCCATTCTCCAATTGACTTTTGCCCACGATAAAGGCTTCTACATTTCTAATAAAGTTCTGGAAGGAATCTTCGTCGAAGGTGGCAAAGGAGTAATCTGCAATATCCAACATGATGCGACGGGCATTGGAGGCTACGGTACGCAGTGCAGAAGTATTGGGATAACTGCCAAACTCTTCGCGACTGATGCTCTCTACCACATTCCAAAGGTCCCGCGCTACGCCATGTCCCACCTGATCTTTGATTTCTGGCGCATCCAAAATGGCAATCGCGTTTTCGAGATGGGTATACATTTCCGGAACAAATAATTTAACCATCCCGGAAGCAGCCGTTGACAAGTTGTTTTGTAGATCGAGAATGACTTGATGAATGCTAGTGCGAGATACGTTTTCTGGATTGTCTGCCCTTTCAAATTTGCGTATAAATCGAATTACTTCGTGCATTAGGGTATCCCATAGCGAGCTGAAATTCTGGTTGTTAGCCATGTTGTCCATGGAAGCGCTTTCGCCAATATCAAACACTTGTTTATAGAACATCTGCCGCTCATCGAAGGAGGTTCTTTCATCCCTCAACTTCATGTAATTATAAATGCCGGTGGCAGTAGAGCTTGAAGCAACATCCAATCGACCAATAGTTACATATTTCAGTACAACATCAGCTACTCTATAAATACCCATCTCGTCTCCTAGCACCATAATGGCGTAAAGGGTAGCCGCACTTCGAATATTATCGCGATTAATATTCCCTTGATTGAATCGATCCTCATTCAGAAAACCAAAGACCCCCTCGTGATCAAATTGGAAGGTGTCATTCTGATAGACATTTTTCAAGGGATCTCGGGAGCCTCCTGTTTCGCCTGACAATACCTGCTGGAATGCCTGCCATAGTATATGATTATCCTGATTCATCTTATTTTTTTCTTATTTTTTTAATGTTGTTTTGGAGCCGAATGAAAGCTTGCTGTTCTAAGATATATCTGGTCTTCTTGGCAGTAAATCAGTCAATTCCTTTAGTTTCCTGTAATCGCATTCCACTATAAACCTGGCCTGATCAATGAAGTCTTGAAACCGATACCCCGCACCGACATTACCTAGTATATTTTTCAATTGATCTAGATTTATATCAGCCAGTTGCCGAAAGCTATTGATTTTACTTTTTTGTAGGGCCGCTGCTCTTGCTTCACCAATGCCTTCTATCTTTGTGAAATCATTGCTCAGGTTGAGTTTGAGCATATGAATTTCTTGAATCAAACCATTCTCCTTCGTTGGTTCTTCTTCCAATTTTTTAACCCGTCCTTCTAGGCCGGTAATGGTTGCTGAGCTAGCTGCTATTTTACTGTCGGTATCCGTTGTTAGATGATCGAACTTGGCTTGAAGTTCCTCCTGGCTTTGTTGGGTTTGCACCCTTAAACTGGCTATTTGTGCATCAGTAGCCGTTTTCTGGTCCGCTATCTTTTGTTCTAATTCCGCTTGCAAGAGCCTTTCCGTATCTGGTTCGGGGCGGTAGCCAATAGTAGCCAAGTAGCTGACCATTTTCGATGCAAGTTGGGTCTTGCTTATGCCAGTGGGGAGATTAATGCTATTATTTTGTATGAAGCTTTCTACGATGGCGAAGAGGTTTCCCTGATTTTTGATTAGCTTAAATTCGTGGACAATAACTGGAATTACTTTCCCAGGATCATAGTTGAGTGGCCTTTCAGAAAACTCCACCTTTAGTTTGTTCGTTATCGTCTCATCGGACTGTAAATTTTGTGCTTCGATGACCGATTCTACAAGATTTCGGTTAATCTCTATCTTGACTTTGTCTAGCGAGGTCAATATGTTTGAGATGATACCGTCTACATCTTTGACTTCAAATCCTTTGATGGCTCTATATGCCGTGTAGAAGAAGAGGCCCCCTCGTGATAAGATGTGTCTATCAATATTACTTAAGGAAGTATTGAGCCTTTTGGCGGCTGTTACGAGTTTGCCCGTCAATCCCTTTTCTTGTAGGTATTCCTTAAATTCATCCGTTGGCTGTTCAGCTATGATTTCTGGCAGTAACCATAGGGAAACATTGCCAATGATCACCTCCTTATCAGGGAGCGTCTGTACCCTCAGCATTTTGTCGTTGAGAGCATTGAGTACATCAATGACCAACTGGTCCACAGCCTCTCTGGCAGGGCTAATATGATCCTCTAATTGTCGGAATTTCTTACCTTTCTTAAAAGTCTTAGTATCGGCTAGGTCATTTGTTCGTTCAAATGGCTGATAAAATGTCAAGCCCTTAACTGAAGAAGGCTCATCCAGCAATCCTAAGAAATTAGCGTCACCATTTATCATAATATTGATGTTTTATATTGGTACAATTTTAAGGCATCTAACAAGTTGATCCGGCCAAAACCTGCTCGGAGGTCTTTGAAGCGACCAGAGACCTTATCGGATGTATGCTTGAGCAAATATTTTATTTGTTTATCTCTGAGCTTTTGACCCTTGCTATGCGCAAAGGACTTAATCAAGGCAATGGCCCCAGAGACGAAAGGCGCGGCTTGAGAGGTGCCTGATGACATAGCGTAACCACCCTTCAGAAATGAACTATAGATGTTGACGCCTGGCGCAATTAAGGACACATGCCCACCGAAGGTGGAAAAACGGGCTACTTTCCCATGATCATCTGCTGCACCAACTGCAATGACTCCGGGCAGAGCCCCAGGATAGTATTTATCCTGCCTCCCGTCATTACCGGAAGCAGCAACTACTGTGACTCCTTTTTTTAGCGCGTACTTGATGACCTCTTCATGTGGCAGCCCTCCACCGGTATGCTTAATTCCTAAACTCATATTGATCACTTCTGCCCCTTGGTCAACGGCCCACTTGATTCCATTATTAATATTGTCAATTAATCCTGCTCCTACGGCCCCATCACCTCTTTTCAAAGCACCCAGTACTTTTACTGGAATAATCTTGCATTGAGGTACAACTCCGATCGGCATCTTTCTGCCCTGGGCGGCAATTATTCCTGCAACATGTGTTCCATGCCCAACTTCATCTTCTGGTGAGTCGTCATAATCTAGAAAATCGCCGATAAATTGGGATGCACCATCAATTATGTTGACGAAATCTTTTCCTGGCAGCATGGCATGTTGAATTTCTGGATGATCTACATCAAAGCCAGTGTCTAAAATAGCTACCTTAATCAGTGGCGATCCTTTGCTAAAAGCATGAGCTGCCTCAAGGTATATGCCATTATTCCTATATCGTTGAGATAAACTAGCCCCTCTCACTAGATTTGAATGGGGGAGCCCTGTTGTTGCGATACCACCTACCCTTACGTATTCTACCTGCGGTAGTAGCTGGACCTCCTGAATGATCGATGGCGGAATCCTGGTGTTTTTTTGCAGGATCAAACGATAAATACGATTGAATCCCGCTTCTATTTCATCCTTCGACCACTCCTCGTTCTTAGGCTTGTAGTTTTTGGTTAACCAGAATCTAAGACCATACTTTTTCTTCAGTATTTGGTCAATAGACGGAAGAAAACGCTCTGGGACCATATTCTTGCTGCCTATTGCTTTTTCCCAAAAAACGGTAGGCGTTTCAAATGGCTGTTTAACTTTTATAATTAAATGGGGTTTCATGTTCTTGAGGATGTTATTTTACTTTACTGCATGGATTGAAAGGCCGCCTCAAAATCTCCTTCCTGTATCAGATCTTTTACGACTTCCATAATATTTTCAGATGAACACTTTTCTATTAAGACCATTCCTCTCACCCAAAAATATTTTCCATTTAAGTATTCTCCTCTTTGCTGATTCAAGAGCTTTTGCTTCAGTATATTTTCATAGGTGAAGAAGGAAGCCGTGTACTTATTCCCATTGGTCAGCTGTACAATTACATCTGTGTTCTCCGCTTCATAAGCGTTTTCTTCTATCCGGTATTCTGCTGATAAATAGATTCTTTCAACTTGTTTTATCATATTAAAGACACCTCAAAATTAAACGCGGTCTTGCATTCCGTACTTCTAATTTCGCTTTCCGTGTGGACATTTTAATGGGTCATCTGACCAGTGGTCGTAAATTGGGAATGGACGGGGAGATATGGAGAACGAGAGGTAATATGTGGAGTCAGATTTTACGTATGTGCTTTAAAAATTCCTCTTTTCTTCTTCTGGCAAGTGGAATGATGGAATCATCAGTCATTACTATTGTTCCTTCTTTGTGATATCTCTTGATATGTTGAAGATTAATCAGAAATGATCTGTGGGTTATAAAGAAGCCATAGGGCTCTAGTAGTCTTCGAAACTCTCCTAGATTGTATGAACTTACAAAACTCCCATTTTCTTTAGTCGTAATTCTAGTACATTTTTGTAATCCTTCACACCTGATAATAGCTTCGACAGCAATAAATTCATACCCCTCGATTATCGGAATTCCAATGATCTCTCTTTGTGGATGAAATTTGACAAGGTTCTCAATAAGACGTAGATTTTCCTTTCGCTCTTTTCGTGCATTCACTCGGTAGTGGGCATGACTCACTACGCGTATTAGCTCTGAGGTTTGGATGGGTTTGTGTAAGTGTAAGTGTCTTACCGTTACGCTTGGGGTGATTGAAGAGGTAGATGGCTTTGCCTCAGATAGAAAGACTAACTCCATCGAATGTTCCAGAACACAAAAAATAGGGACGTTAGCAAAACTGATATGAACAAATGCTAGATCAGGTTTTAAATTAATTAGGCAATAATCTAGATGCTGAAGGTCAGAAGCAGAGCCTCTGACTTCTAGGTTGGGGCAATTGTTTAGTAATAAAGACTCCAATTTGTTTATAGTCCCATAGTCTGGATCTATAATGACAGACGAAATCATTTGTCTTTAATTTACATATGTTAATATAATAATTTTTAGCGTTTTAATCAAGTCGCTTTATTATTAATACACGCAAGCTGGTTTTTGATACAATAAGTGCCAAACATAGCAGATACGGGGACATTATCTGATTATTAGATTTCCTTCATAGGTCTAATTTTTATTGATACACGGTATGATATAAGCATAGCTTTTGGGATCACTATTCCACTTGCTTGGTATACTTATCTACCAACATATGCTTGACATCTACTTCATAGATGCTGAGTTCTAAGTATTGCACGACCAAGGAATCTCAAGTTTTTTCTCTGTTTACATGCGAATACCTTCTGTGGGAGCCACCCCGTTCGGGATGACGCTCCTGTTGTATTAATTTCTATGTTTTAAAATTAACTTCCAGCGGGGGGCAAAAATCGGGTCACAAATCCATGGTCAGCCATTCTTAAATATTGGCTATGCGTAATGTTCATATTTGTTCCATCCGTGCTTGCAGCCATGAAATTACTTGAAGTAGAATCATGGTTTAAGCCCAAGAAGTGACCTACTTCATGGGCAATAATTATTCCCATTAAGTCTCTTCCATTCTGGGTGGATAAATCGGCACTTGACATGTTGACTATCAAACCAGAATTCTTGCCTCCTTTGCCTGTGGGCCCGTTGACCGGAGAAAACCCGCCTACTCCAGCTGAACAAGGTGGTCCTGAGAGACTTTCTACTAGCCAGATGTCTAACCAGGTGTCATTTGGTGAACTCCAATCATCACGCATATCATCTGCCTCGTCACTACCAGAGGTGCAATCGCTGTCTTTGTTGTCCTCCATTTCGAGATCTCGGTAACGCTGATAGTCTGAGTGATTGGAAGGGATTACGAAAATTCCAGTATCGCTGATGTATAAGTTCTGACGTTCAAATATTGCACTTGCCTCATTTTCCGCCACTCGCTGAAGGCGGCTTCGGGTAGTTGATGAGAAGTTGCCAACAAAGTTTAGGGCTAGTTTGACCTGCCCCATGGCTGCCCAAACGTGAGCGTCTCTGATGGTTCCTTCTGAGGTCTGTAGGCTCAGGTTGATCGTAACATCCCCATAGTTCCGGAAAACATCGTAGGTGTCTCCGCCAAATGACATCCATATGCCTATGGTTCGTACAGAATTAGGGGGAATGGTTGAGCTTCCAATGGAAAAGGAAAAGGTGTCCTTTTCGTTTCCTCCATCCGTGACCCGAGCTGTTACGGTTGGTCCAAGACTCACAGTATGGGCATATCCATTGGTGACCCGTAACCTGGCATAGCAGTAGAACCGATTTTCACTGGCATTGTAGTGTGCTGGCCCCTCTCCAATAGTACCTGTAGTGGAAGGGGTAACTGACATCCAAATGGGATTGGTGGGTAAGACCACGAGTTGTGAATGGTATTTGCTGGCACTACCAGCGTTGGTGTAGAGCCCTACTTGAATATCAATTTGCCCAGGTATCTCGGCCAAGAATCCGTCAATGATCTTTTCCCCAGACTGTATTTCCTCGCTAGTAAGGGGAAAATACAGTTCTTGCCAATTTGCTTTTGGGAACTTCGTTCTTATCCGAAGATAGGCTTGTTCTGTGTTATCCGGGAGATGATAACTTAGAAGGAAGGCAAATTCTTCTTTTGCCCAGATCGGACCAGTGGCTCCCTTTACTTGAAAGAGGGTAGGGGTGTTTGTTGCCAGCGGCAGCCAATATATGTCTTGATATAGGGCCTCAGCGCAGGCTAGTCCCAGGTCTATTTTCCTGCCAGGGATGAGCTGAGTGTGCTCTACAAACTCTATTATGGCCTGATGTTCATGTACCCGATAAACATTGTATCTAGTACTGCATTTAAGTTGGTCTCCTATGTTGAGCCCGTTTAATTCAAGCCGTTTGTGCCCACCTCGACTTGTTGGTAAAATTTTATAAGATAGCGGGATCCGAAAAGATCGTTTGGCCTGTTCTGAGTGCTGTAGGATTTGAGTGGTCACCAGATCTATCCCCCCTTTCTCCCCTCCTTCCCCGCCAGAAGAAGGGGTGCTTTGTGGGCGACCTAAGGTATGCCTCCCAATGGGCTTTGTGATGCCCCTCATCTTGATCGTTCGTTGCGGTGAGGACGGCTTCGGTCGGGACAGCTGCTGCTGGTTAAGTAGTAACCGGATGGCTTCTGCTGCTCGAAAGCGAATTTCTTCATTTGTATCAGACTCCTGTACTTGCTTAAGACTAGCTACGATTCCTTTGTCCCCGAGCTTGCCCAATCCTCGTATGACTTTCTCCCGTAGGACTGGTAATGGATCATCTAACAAGGATTTTAGGGTGGAACTGGCCACTGGCCCGCCGAAGCGAGTAAGGGCTTCTACGGCATGACCACGAACCGAACTTTCTTCTGATGGGTTGAGGGCGATATTCGCAAACAGGTCTATCGCTTCTTGATAGCCTAAGGCACTGAGATAGGCGATGGCGCCAGATCGAAGACGCAAATCTGAGTGGCAATCTTCTCTAATCATTTGATATAATGCAGAGCCAATTTCCTTGCGATAATGTACGAGATCTCGCGGGGAGACCCCCAACTCCTCGATTAAGTTGAGATTGACACCGTGTAGCCGCTGGAGAGCCTGCTCGATCATGAGGCGAGCGCCAATACCTGGGACTGCATATGGGTCCACTTTCACCCCCGGAGGATATATGTGGGTGGGTGCCTGCCACCTGTGTTCGTTGTATTGAAATCCTCTATGAGCGGCGTGCAGAAGATCCTCTAGCTTGTCTTCTCCTACCCCTTTTACTTCTAAAAGCTGCTCAATAGAAGTGTACTTTTGATTAGGGAGATTTTTTCGGGTGTTGATAATTCTAGCTGCTACTATCTCCCCAATCCCATATTCGGCCGTAGGATTATCAGCATCCTTGATTAGATCAAGCTGCCTTTTAGTAAGATTGTTTACCACATTTAGGATAAGCGATTCTTGGTGTTGATTTAGGTCTTTCATAAAGCTTAGGATGATTGAGAATTGTAGAGCGTATCTCAAAACTGTTTTTGATGG
>CAJXPD010000312.1 GCA_913057785.1 uncultured Lewinella sp.
TAGTACCATCAGAGATGGCCCACTCTACGCCACCTTCATATATAGCATTGTTGGGGCATTCTGGTTCGCAAGCCCCACAGTTGATGCATTCGTCGGTGATTATGATTGCCATAAGCCAAGTTTTTCTTTAAGCTAATGATCAAGCCATAATTTCTTGAAAGGGAAAGAATCTCATCCAGGAAATTTCAGCGATCATTATTACTAAAACACAAAGACAGGGCGATAGTTTTACCTTTTTTGGGAAAACGCCCTACATTATTGAGGTGCAAAAATAGGGGCTATTCCCATAAAATCAAAGTTTATGGACGAGGTAATAGGTGTAAAGAAGACACTAAGTTTGAAAGCAGTGCTTATTGCCCTAGCCTTCCGTTTGCAATTTTCCCCAACTTCTGAATAGAAATAGGGCACCCAATACCGCAATAACACTGGCAACCAGGGCAGAACTGGTCTCTCCGTAAATCCAGTATCCGGTAGCAAATAGGGTGGAATAAACGGTAAAGCATCCGATTAGGAAACACAATAGTTCCAAGGGTAATTGACCCGTACCGGAACTCAGTGTAATGCCGCGCTCAGCTGCTTTTTCTCGAATCGGATTCCAACCTGGACCTGCAGGTTTAATCTTCTGATAAAATTCAATTAGCTTTTCATCCGTAGTCGGAGGAGTCAGATAGGCTGCAACGATCCACACGACTGTGGTTAGCACGGCACCAAGAACAGTCTTATGCCAAGCTTCTAGTGCGGGTAGCCCCGTACTGTCGTGCAAAAAGGTGAGATAACCTGCGATCACCAAGGAGGAAATCATCGCCACTATCTCTGTCATGGCATTGATTCGCCACCAGAACCAGCGCAGGATGTAGATCAGCCCCGTCCCTGCTCCTAGTAACAGCAATAGATTAAAGGCCTGCGTTGCATCCGTCAGTGCTAGGCCTAACCCGATTCCAAGTACCATAGAAAGAACCGTAAACCAGCGAGCAGCACTTACTAGTTCTTTCTCTGTAGCCTCAGGCTTGATAAAGCGATGGTAGAAATCGTTGACTAGGTAGGAGGCACCTAGGTTCAGCTGCGTAGACATGGTAGACATAAAGGCGGCAATCAAGGAAGCCGCTACGAGTCCCATTAGTCCGGAAGGTAAGTAGCTAAGCATTGCCGGGTAGGCAACATCATGTCCCAACTTACCCTGTGAAAGGGTAGGGAAGGCTGTTTCAATATCTGAAAGCTCAGGAAATACTACGATGGAAGCCAGTGCGATCAAGATCCATGGCCATGGCCGAAGGGCATAATGGGCGATGTTGAATAGAAGTGTTGCTCCGATCGCCCCTCTTTCCGATTTGGCTGAGAACATGCGCTGCGCAATGTAACCACCACCACCAGGCTCAGCACCTGGGTAATAGGAGGCCCACCACTGTACAGCAAGTGGTACCATCAACACGGGAATATATACGTTTGGATCACTGAAATTGGGAATGATATCCAGCTTCGTGCTTACTTGAGCATTCGCCAAAAGGTTAGATAAACCACCTACTTCTGGCATATTCACCAAATAAATACACGCCCAGATGGAGCCGATCATAGCTAGGAAGAATTGCACAAAATCGGTAACAATTACAGCCTTTAGTCCACCGATAGCACTGTAGGCGAGGGTGACACTACCCGCAATCAGTAAGGTCTGCCAGCCGGGCATCTTGAGGATAATCTCACCAAATTTGATGGCGGCCAGAGATACAGCACCTGTTACTAATACATTGAATATCAATCCCAAGTATAAGGCTCGGAAGCCGCGAAGGAAGGCAGCCGCTTTGCCACTATAGCGCAATTCATAAAACTCAATGTCGGTCATCACCTCTGATCTACGCCAAAGTTTTGCATAGACAAATACTGTGAGCATACCCGTCAATAAGAACGCCCACCAACCCCAGTTACCGGCAACACCGTTCTCGCGCACAAGTCCTGTCACTAAATTAGGCGTATCAGCGGAGAAAGTAGTAGCGACCATGGATACACCCAATAACCCCCACGGCATATTCCGGCCGGATAGAAAAAATTCTTGTGTACTATTACCTGCTTTTCTGGAAACTGCTATCCCTACGGCGAGTGTAAATAAAAAGTATAGGCCGATAATGGTCCAGTCAAAATTGGAAAGATTCATAAGTTGGCTTTGTTTTATTGATGGCACTGAACCTTGCGGCTACACCAGGCTCAAGTCAGTTCCTCACTTTATCTTAGAGTAGAACATCGTGTAAGTTAAAATTTTTTCTGAAAGTAGGAGCTATGCTGGATTGATTTGGAAAATGTGGAACAACTTCTTTTATAATAATTTAGCCTGTCTATCTTTGCGAAACTCAAGTAATCATCCATACGTCTAAAACGTCTAAGCAATTGGCCAGGAAATCAACAACAAAACCCAAGACGAAAAAGGTTACCCCTTTAATGCAGCAATACTTCCAGGTAAAAGCCAAATACCCGGATGCCATTTTGTTGTTTCGAGTGGGGGATTTCTATGAGACTTTTGGTGAGGATGCAGTTAAAGCTTCTCAGGCCCTAGGAATCATTTTGACCAGCCGGAATAATGGGGGTAGTGATATCGAGTTGGCTGGATTTCCGCACCACAGTATGGATATGTACTTGCCTCGCTTGGTAAAGGCTGGCTTCCGAGTTGCTATCTGTGAACAATTGGAAAAACCTTCCCCAAAGAAAAAGATTGTTAGAAGGGGGGTGACAGAGGTGGTGACGCCAGGAGTGGCGGTGGACGATAAGTTATTGGATCACAAAACAAATAACTTCTTAGCGGCTCTCTCGTTTGGCAAAAAAGGTATGGTGGGCTTGTCCTTTCTAGATATTTCCACGGGAGAATTCTTGAGTTGTGAGGGTGATCTTCCTTATGTCGATAAATTACTGCAGAGTTTCCGCCCTTCCGAAGTTTTGATTTCCAAGGACAAGAAGAAGTTCTTTGTTGAAAAATTGGGAGATCGATTCAACCTTTTCCTATTGGATGAATGGGTCTTTACACATGATTACGGTCGAGAAAAACTTTTGGAACATTTTGAAGTGGCGAGCCTGAAGGGATTTGGGGTAGAAGAAATGGACTTGGCTCAGATTTCTGCGGGAGCGGTTTTACATTACCTAGCCACTACAGAAAACAAGAATCTAAAACACATCAACCGGATTTCACGCATTCAAGCTGACCGTTACGTTTGGCTGGATCGCTTTACTATCCGGAATCTCGAGTTGATCTACTCGCCTAATGAGAGTGGCGTGCCTTTAATCAAGGTGTTGGATCACACTTTATCTCCCATGGGTGCGCGATTGCTGAAGAAGTGGATCGTCTTGCCCTTAAAGAAAATCACGGAAATAGAATCTCGCCAGGATGTAGTCGAGTACTTTATCAAGGATCATGACACCAGCCTGGAGTTGGCTGGTAATCTACAGATGATTGGAGATTTAGAGCGTCTCATTTCCAAGGTGCCCCTAGGCAAAATCAATCCTCGGGAGGTAGTACAACTCAAAAGAGCTTTGACGGTCATTGAGCCCATCAAAAAACTGCTGGCCAATAGTGATAAGGAAGCATTGGTTCAAATTGCAGGAGCATTGCACCCATGCAAGGAATTGATTGAGACGATTGCCACTCAGCTCGTCGAGGAGCCACCCGTGAATTTGAATAAAGGCGGAGTGATTGCCGATGGGTTTTCTGCGCCGCTGGATGAACTTCGTTCGATTGTAAACAATAGCAAGGAATTGTTACTGCAAATTCAACAGAACGAGGCGCTAAGGACAGGAATAAGTAGTTTGAAGATTGGTTTCAATAATGTCTTCGGATATTATCTGGAGGTGACCAACAAGTATAAAAACCAGGTTCCTTCCGAATGGACCCGCAAGCAGACTCTGACGAATGGGGAACGATACATCACTGAAGAACTGAAAGTACTGGAAGGTAAGATCTTGGGGGCTCAGGAAAAGATTTTGGAATTAGAAGCCAATCTCTTTGAGCAGCTGGTTCTTGGCATAAACGATTACATATCGGTCGTTCAGTCCAATGCGGGATTAATAGCCAGAGTGGATTGCCTGCTGTCTTTCGCCAAGGTGGCACAACGCAATAATTACTGCCGTCCAGTTATGGACGATTCATATATTATCGATATCAAAGAGGGCCGTCATCCGGTAATCGAGCAACAATTACCGCTAGGGGAAAGCTATGTGCCCAATGATGTTTTCTTGGATAATGAATCACAACAGGTGCTCATGATTACCGGGCCCAATATGGCCGGTAAATCCGCCTTACTACGGCAAACGGCCTTGATCTCCTTAATGGCACAAATGGGTTCCTACGTGCCTGCTGCCAGTGCCCGCCTAGGACTTATTGACAAAGTCTTCACTAGGGTAGGGGCGTCGGATAATATATCCTCTGGTGAGTCGACATTTATGGTAGAGATGAATGAAACGGCCAGTATCATGAATAACATCTCCGATCGGAGCTTGATTTTGTTGGATGAGATCGGTCGTGGTACCAGTACTTATGATGGTATTTCCATTGCCTGGTCGATCGCAGAGTTTCTACACAATAATGGTACTAGACCCAAGACCTTGTTCGCAACGCACTATCACGAGTTGAATGAACTAGCGAACAAGTTCAATCGGATCAAAAACTTTAATATAGCCACCAAAGAAATCGGCCAAAAGGTTATCTTTTTAAGAAAACTGGTTCCGGGCGGTAGCCACCATAGTTTTGGAATACATGTGGCTCATATGGCCGGAATGCCTAGGAGCATTGTTGAACGTGCTACACATATTCTTAAGCAATTAGAACAGAAGTCGATTGATCATGAGGTCGGAGGTGAGGTGAAAGCGAATAAGGCAGATACCGCACAGATATCGCCCGAGAATTATCAATTGAGCATATTTGAAACTGTTGATCCGGTGGCCGGAAAGCTAAAGGAGAGCTTGGTCGATCTGAACATTAATAATATGACGCCGATCGAGTGCATGATGAAACTGAATGAACTGAAAAAACTTCTAGAGGAAGGCTAATACAAAAAACAGGGATGCCCGATGGACACCCCTGGTACTATTCATTTAACGGCGTTTACTTCATTTTATACAACCTTCTGACGCAGGAATAAGCAGAAGTCACACCTACGCAAAAAAAACTTATTCTTTGACAAATTTTGGGGACAATCATAAAGTGAAATGAAAAAGCAGAATATATGTGAAGCGTTGAATTTCACTTTTGAATGTCTTTAGACGCAGGATTTGTCAAAGTTTCTAAAACCAATTAGAAGATGAAAATTGCATTGATCGGATATGGGAAAATGGGGAAGACAATTGATCAAATGGCTCAGGCTGCTGGTCATGAAGTGGTACTACGTATCGATGTTGGAAACCATGCGGACCTAAATGCAGAAAAATTGAGTGAAGCAGATGTTGCCATTGAGTTCACTCGACCAGAGAGTGCCTTCAACAATATTGTTACATGCTTGGAAAACGGCGTGCCTGTGGTAAGCGGTACCACCGGTTGGCTGGATCGTTTGGAAGAAGCCAAGCAATTGGTTGAAAAATACCAAGGGGGGCTATTTTACGCTTCCAACTATAGCATTGGGGTGAATATCTTTTTTGCAGTGAATAAGTACCTAGCAAAACTGATGAAGCGCTATAGTCAATATGAGGTCGAAATGGAGGAAATTCATCACACCCAAAAATTGGATGCTCCGAGTGGAACGGCTATCACCCTTGCCGAAGGAATCCTCGGAGAATTAGTGCACAAAAAGACATGGATCAATAAAGAAAGTGGGCAGCCCGAAGAGCTCCCGATAATATCTAGACGAATCGACAAAGTGCCTGGTACTCATACGATTAGATACGATAGCCCAGTCGATAATATCTCCATTACACACACCGCTCACTCCAGAGAAGGCTTTGCTCGGGGCGCCCTAGCCGCTGCTGAATGGATGGTAGGTAAACAAGGGTTTTACGGTATGGAAGATATGTTATATTAGACTAATTTGTACCATAGTAAAATTAAAATACAGCTTAGTTTTTACCCTTAACCTTGTCACATTAATTCTATTTTTTTGGAGCTTTCTACCCTGATTTTCGGTTAGATTGAAGGATAGAAGTGGATTCATTTGGCACTTATACCTATCTTTGATCCATAATTCCATCCAAACCCCAGACTCACTCACCTTTCCCCCGAAAAGCCTCAAGAATTTAGCTGATAACAAACAAAAACTACTTCTTGATGACCTTCTCAAACCTGAAAACCGCATTCCGCGCTATAGGCGGATTGGCCCTCGCGTCTGCACTCTACGTGGTCCTGGTATTATTGCACGGGACTTTCACTGACTACCAACCCGATCAGGTCGAGCCGATCGACCCTTATCAAATTTCACCTATTGTTAAGATTGACCAAGATGAGCTAGATTTGGTCATCTGGAATCTAGGTTTTGGTGGCCTTGGGAAAGAAAGTGAATTCTTCTTCGATGCCAGTGGGTCACAGTTCTTTTCTGGAGGTAAAATGGTTCATGCCACTGAACGCATGGTGGAAAAGAATAATGAGGGAATCTTGCAGTTCGTTCGGGAACAGAATGCTGATTTTTTCCTTTTGCAAGAGGTAGACAAATCTTCAAAGCGTAGTTATTACTACGATCAATTTGGAGCTTTGGCAGGAGCCGTACCTACTTATGATGTACATTTCGCCACGAACTATAAGGTAGGGCGCGTTCCCATTCCCATCATGGAGCCTTGGCATGTCTATGGTAAGACCTTTAGTGGATTGGCCACGCTTAGCCGTTTTCAGGCTAGTACAGTAGAGAGATACCAATTACCGGGTAGTTTCGACTGGCCTACTCGGATATTTCAGTTAGACCGTTGCATCGCTATTCACCGATACCCTACAGATCGAGAAGGCGAATTGGTCGTCATGAATATACATCACTCAGCTTATGATGAGGGAGGCGTGCTGAAAAAACAGCAGATGGCCTTCCTCAAAGACTTGCTCATCGCAGAATATGCCAATGGTAACTACGTGATCGTGGGAGGTGATTGGAATCAATGTCCGCCCAATTTCGACTTCGACAAATTCATGCCTGGCCAAACTGAGGGTTACAGCCAGATGAACATTCCAGTAGACTATCTGCCCGAAAATTGGACTTGGGCTTACGATCCGCATACACCGACCAATCGTAAAACGCATAGCCCATACCGTCATGGTCAAACCTTTGTCGCTTTGATCGATTTCTTTTTAGTGTCTCCTAATGTGGAGGTAGTTAAGGTAGAAGGTGTTGATCAGGGCTTTGACTTTTCGGATCACCAGCCGGTGAAGATGCGGGTGAGGTTGGAGTAGGATAAGGAGAGGAAATTGTTAAGATATCGGGGCTATTCTAATTCTGCAATCTTTTCTCGAAGCCACCTGATACTGGCAACGTTTTTTGTCATCTCTAGCTCCTTTTTGATTTTCTCGATTGCGTTCTTATCGCCTGGTCGAATTTTGACCAATTTTTTTGTGAATTTGATCAAGTTTGAATAAAGCTTTTTCATTTGATCAGCAATATCCTTGTGCCTGTTCAGGTACACTTTAAAGCTGTCTAATAGATGGTATAAAGGTTCAATCTCTTCAAGTTCATAGTAAGTAGCAATCAGCATTGATTTTGAGTTGATGTTGTAGGTAACATCGGTATATTCAACAAACTGTAACTGCTCTATTACTTTATTGTACTTCTTCTCATAGAAATACAACTGTGCTAAATTATACGTGAGCATGTTTTCCCTAGAGGTTTCAGGTAGTTTTTTACCATAATTCATAATGAAATTTTCAGTCCATCCGAATTTCCCAAGTCTTAATGACACCGTTACAATATTCTTAAAGTGCCAAGGAATTATTTCTCCCTTATCCAAAATGATCTCCTTGTTTAGTAGATCCACATAAAGATCAAAAATCTCCTGAAGGAAATTCTGGTGTCCTTTATTAATCTTACGAGTACAGTAGTTAAGAGCATAAGTATAGATGTTCGAAGCCTCCTTGTTTGGGAACTCCAAACCATACTTTTCTAATAATTTCTTCAGCAGGAAATAGTGATCTAGGTTTTCAGAGTCATTAAGCGCCAGGAAGATCTGGTAGTAGACCGCAACAGGAGGAACTTCCTGATAGTTGTATTTTTCGATATGATTGATGATCTCATCAATAAATAGGATTTCATACTCATGAGAAAGCTGGTATTGTCTGCTTAAGACCAAACAATAATATCTCAGTTTTTCGGCTATGTAAAAGACATCAAGGTTGTTTGCAATTGCCTCTACGTTACTAACCTGTCCCCTTTTAACATCAAACCCTGTTAAGTCGTAATAATTCTTCTCAATCTCATATTGATAGTAGTAGTAACTTGCAGGTTTGTGAGGCTCTTTCTCTGATAGTCTTTTGGCAGATCGAATAGCACCACTGAATAGCTCTTCCATCTTTCGATTGCCGATCGACTGCATCAAGAAATTTGCCTTATGCAGCGGGGTCCCTTCATAAACTTGCTGAGCCAAGAACCCTTCGACAAGTTTCAATAAATCTGAACAGTATTTACGAAAACGCACATCATCAAATGCCTTTCCTATATTAAGCCCTTCCCATATTTCTTCCTTCCCTAGTTCAACAGCTTTACGCGAGTTGATACTTCTCAAAAATACTTCGAAAAGTTGTTTCAGGGTTTCGTCTTTGTTGAAGTAGGGAGAGCACAAATATTTTCTAAATCGATTCTGTTCGTATTTGTCGAAATGTTCTAGGATTGAATAGATTTTACTGCTACGCATTTTTGGGATTTTTTCTTATCTTAGCCGCAAGCCTTGGAGGGATGAATTGTAGCTATTTTTCTGAAAATATTTTTCAAAAATACAGCTTAAATTTATTTTTCACAAGCGCGAATAGTTTAAAGCAATTGATCAGGCAAAGGAGCCTGAAAGAGAAATGATTATAAGTGTCCCCGGTTTCTTGAAAAACAGAATTGTTTTCACAATTCGAAACATTTGTCCTTGAACGCCCCAGACATAGTGCGTATTATTGTAATGTGATCAGAAGCGTTTTACAAATGTTGGAAAGGTAAAGACTGATCTGTTATTTCACGTAAGCAATGAAAAATCCACGATCCATGAATGTATTTTTACGAAAGCTGCTTTTATTTTCGGTGTTCTTGCTGCCTGTGATGGCAGCAGCGCAGGACGTTGAGCTCACTACGTACTGGAATGGTACGATGGAGTATCAGTTCACGTCCAATAGATACGCACCGGCTCTGCATATCAATCCCCTCCACGGCGAAGCAGAAATGATAGCACTCGGAGATGACGAGTATATCGTGCGATTCACACCTAACTTTTTCTACGTTGGTGCCGACTTTATCGAGATCAGAAGATGGGCGATTGACCCTTTCCCTACCTTGAAGAAATTAAGACTATACATCGATGTAATTCCTGCTGAGATTGAAGCCATTCACGATTATTATGTAACAATGGTCGATGAGCCCATTACCTTACATCCTCTGGACAACGATTTCAGTAGCAATGGAGTATTGGACTTGATTACCGTTCCTTTGGCGAATAGTGGTACAGCTCAAGCCAATCCAGACGGGACGATTACCTTTACCCCAGCTGCCGGCTTCGAAGGCTTGGCACACTTCAACTATGTGGTGTGTAATGGGGCAGAGATTTGTGATGATGGTACTGTAAGTGTTAGTGTTTTGAATGATAGATCTCTAGAAGGGGAGCCACAGATTAATCGCATCAAAATCTTTACGGAGCGGGAACAATCCCAAGATGTTTTGGTTCCTGAAATGTTTACGCTGGTTACTCCACCGACCAATGGTATCTATGATCCATCCGAAGATGTGCCTCAATACACCCCGAATGTAGACTTTGCTGGTACAGACTTCATGGCTTTTCAATATCAAAACCAAACGGTTGAAGTAGAGGTGGTTGTTTTAGATCACTTGGACAACAAGTTTGCTTTTGATGATTTTGCTTATACAACTTCATTAGAGTCTGTAGAATTTGACGTGACGGAAAACGATGGAGAAGGCTCTGCTGACAATACGATAACTTTTGCCCAGCCAGCTAATGGTACGATCAATGTGATCGGTAATGGTGAATTGGAATATGTACCTAACCAGAATTTTGGTGGAGTAGATGAAATAGTATATACCAGTACTTCTCCTGAAGGCGCAGTGGAAACGGCTATTGCTTTTGTTCATGTGAGCAATTATGAACCTACCTCTTCGAAGTTTTACATGATTACGCCAAAGCAGACGCCGCTGATCATTGGTTACAATGTACCCATCAATAGCTTTGAATTTTCAATAGCACAGCAGGGAAGTCTTGGTCAAGCAGTATTTCTTCCTGGCGAGGTTGATCAAATGATCAATGGGGTAAGGATTACTGGATATAATCTGATCGTTTACATCCCCAATGATGATGTGACAACAGGTTTAGATGAATTTGAAATCAACTATTGTACGATAGATCCAGAAGCTGGATCCTGCTTTTACAATAAGGCTGTTAAGATTGAAATGGAAATCATTGATCCTCCGGGTGAAGGGCCATTCTGCTTTGGAGACTGTGTATGGGCAGGTGATACCAACTTTGATGGAGTCGTGAATATGCAAGATCTTCTACCACTTGGTCTGGACATGGGAGAAATAGGGGAAGTGCGTGAGAATGTAGACCTGAACCAGTGGTATGGACAATATGCCATTGATTGGCTTGATTTCTTTAACGAGAATCCGGTTAACCATAAACATTTGGACACGGACGGCGATGGCATCGTTACTGGAGCGGATGCAGACCAGATTCTTAAGTTTTATGGAAACACACACTCCCTTACGCCAAAGATGACACCCTTCTATGACTTTGGTATTTATTTGGAAGGAGATATTTTTGCTAGCCCAGGAGACCTGATCGAATTGAAGATCAATCTTGGATCAGAAAGTAATCCAGCGATTGATGTATATGGATTCACTTTCCCTTTCAAATATAATGCAGCAATTTTTGATCCCGAGTCAGTGGTCATCAACTTCGATGAAAATAGCTGGATGTCCTATAACTCACCGATCCTTCATCTGTCACACAATGACAAGCAAGGATTAGCTGAAGCTGGCTATACGAGAACCAGCGGGATTTCTGCTTCTGGATTGGGAACAATCGGAACAGTAGGCTTTGTAGTTGTAGAGGATATCGCTGGCTTCCGAATTGATGAAGATGGAAACGAAGTGCTTCCTGTACAACTAGGCGGAACAATCTCCAACGGCTTAGCTGGCAACGGTGAAAGCTTCCGCATGAATATCGGAGAATTTACATTGAACATCGTTCCTCGTAAAGAAGTAGACAAGAATACACCAATCGATCCTAGCCAGCTGAAGGTGAATCCAAATCCAACTCAAGGACAATTATGGGTACACTTAAATGGTGGCGATGAGTTTGAAGAGATCGTAATCCACAATATCATGGGACAAGAGGTCATGCGCAATACAACGGGCTTGACTAATGACATGAAATTGGATGTTTCGCACTTGAATAATGGCTTGTATATTCTAAGTGTATACACCGATAGAGGAGTAGTAAACAAGAAATTTGAAGTGGTGAAATATTAAACTTAGCCAAGTTTTCAACAAAAAAGCTGGAAATCTGAAGTTTTTTCACCAAATTTGAATTATATTTAATAGTAATGTAATAAAGCGCTTAGCCTCAGCGTTATAAGAGGGAAATTTTGATGGCAATGTGAAGATTGAATAGTGGATTTGAACCATCATAAAGATTAGACATTCATTGCTTTATTTATATTCGTGGAATTATAATCATTGCTAGAGTCGCACAAGGGATTGTGCGACTTTTTTTTGTGCTAGTCTCACCGCAATAGTCCCTTTGTATTCCAATTGATTCTACAATCGAAGGGCGAAACTTGTTCTTGCTACTTTGTTTAGAGGTTAAAGCAATTGGGATTGGTAGAGCGGAGAAGTGCCCGAGAATCCTCGAAAAAACAGCTGTCGTTCAAAGGAGTCAAGTACTTTTCTGGTAAAAATCTCACTT
Source organism: uncultured Lewinella sp. (assembly GCA_913057785.1). GTDB lineage: Bacteria > Bacteroidota > Bacteroidia > Chitinophagales > Saprospiraceae > DT-111. Next base: position 12,046 of record CAJXPD010000312.1, read on the forward strand.
TTTTTTCGCCAAAATTCCCAACTTTTTTATTATTTTGCTCACAATTGAGAAGAGAGGTTAGTTCGTATGTGGTTGATTTACAATAAATTAGATGTTTGTGTGGGGTTTTTACGGTAAAAAAAATATTCACAAAAACCCTTTTTTGTCCTTGTGTACCCTGAGAAAATGTTGAATATTTGTACTGTGAGAGATAGATAAGTGCAGAAAGAAATAAAAGCTGATCAAAAGGATTAGCTACTTTGAAAAGGATATGTTCATGGGATTATAATTTGTTAGTAGTGAGTCGTTCCAGATTGTCTGGACGACTTACTATTTTTTCAAGTTCTTCCCGGTTCACATAAAAGAGCGTTTTCATGCCTTGATTCCATAGAGTGAAGAAGGTATGAACTGAAAAGCTTAATTCGCGGCAAAAAAAAATCCCGACATTGAAAATGCCGGGACGAATAATGTTCATGGGATTATTAAAGCACTAAATCATGTCGCGAATATAGCTTTTTTTAGGTTGCTAATTGTTAAATCTTTCTGTTTAGTTTAATATTTAACTATCGTTAAAGAAGTCAGATAATGCAACCTATTTACTTTGCCCAAGAGATTATGAGCGGAGAGTTAAGGGATGGGCAAGCTACCGATTGATTAAAGATTTTTATTTTGGATATGTTCATGGGATTATAATTATTCTGAAGTCGCACTGAGTGCGACTTTTTTTTTGTCCGTACTCGAGCGATCTACGGCCAAGAAGAATCAGAAAGCAAGAGTCCGCTCTATTCTTAGACTTCCCTAAGTGTTAAAGTCCATAAGCTTCTCACCAGATCGAACAACGTTTTTAAGGTTGAAATCGTTTATTATTGTACCTCTTGAAGTAGAAAGAAAGCTACCAGTTAATAGCTTGACAAATAGATGACAAAATTTGTCTGTTAAATTTTCTTAAAGATCGAACTACATGAGGTTCCCAGGCGTTATAGTGTAAGAATTTTAAAAAGAATTATATAAAGAGAAGCTAAAAGGCTTCTTTTCAAAGATATACTTGGTTTTTAGTTGGTTTTGTTTGTTAGTAGGAGGGTATAGCCTAGCTATACCCTTTTTGTTTGTCTACTGGTAAGCTTTTATCACTTCTTCCACCGCGCTCCGATAGCTTCTTCCAAATAATAGCAGATGTACTAACAGTGGATACAACTGACATAAAAGTATTCGACCTTCCCATCCCTTATCCAGAGGAAAGGTCTCTTGGTAGGCTTGGTAAAACGCCTCTCGGAAACCGCCAAATAGTCGGGTCATCGCCAAATCCATTTCACGATGTCCGTAATAAATCGCAGGATCAATTAGCCCTGCCTGTCCATTTGGTGCCACCATGAAGTTACCGCTCCATAGATCACCATGTAGTAGTGACGGAGCCCGGTCAGGAAAATGTTCGGAAAGCCTCTTGCCTAACTGTTCCAATAGCCCCACAGCCCTGTCATCCAACAGCCCTTGCTCAAACCCTTGTTTAACCAGCGGTGCTAGCCGTTCCTCCCAGTAGAAACTGCTCCATGTGGTGTGCAGGCGATTGGATTGAGGTAGCTTGGCGATGAAGTTGTT
>CAJXPD010000313.1 GCA_913057785.1 uncultured Lewinella sp.
CTGACTGCCTTCAGGCAGGCTGCGTTAACAAAAACCTTATGTAGCGAGGCTACACTCAGTTTTTAAAGCCTTGTCTGGTGAAAAAATATTTCGCCTAATTTATACAGTTTGTTTATTCCTCATTCCTTACCGTTTTCAATTAGCGCACAAATTTAATTGTTTTGGTGATAAAACCTTTATTTTTGTCGATCATAACTAAAAGATAGCATTAATGAAAAAATCCTTGCTTTTCGTTGTAGCAATAATTTTGATGTGGGCTTGTGAGTCAAATGTAACCAAGCAAGATTGGGTAGAAAAGGATCTACTGCAATATGGAATACCAATGAAGATAATGGCGCCAGACAGTGCAGAAGTCAATAGCTCTGACCTTGGCGGTTTGATACAGGATGTGACGATCAAGAAAGGAGAAGACTACTATGTCCAGATATACGCTTCCGATGCTGAAACAACAGACATCGCAAGGGTTAAATCTGCACAATTATCAGAGGTCAAATCCAATCGTTACTTTTCTAAAATCATCCAAGAAGAGACAGAAGGCTTTATTTATGAAACGGCCATCGATACTTCAGCGATCAATTATGGTTTTCGGTACGTCAAAGTTCAAGGAGATAAGGAATATATCTTTCAGACGGGCTTAGTAGGAAACTTTACCTTGGAGCAGGTAGAAAAGATGTACGAAGCCGTTAAGCAATAAGCTGACAACTTCTTGTACCTTGGATAAGAATTCAGAAGCGGGAGGTCAAATGATTGGAAAAAACCCTAGGTGTTTTCCAAAGAAACATTTTCGGGAAGCTGATTAATAAAGTCTTTTGATCTCCCCCTGCAGAAGGCCCTCAATTGCCTTGTATATGATTAAGGGTTTCTGCGGACGCCAGTTTATGTCGTTGAAAATGCCGCCAAAATTGACATACGATTGCAAACGGGTGGACAACATTTCATCTTCTACATGTTGAAGGGTGTTTAGACAGCAAATCCAGCCATCTTCTTCCTTAATGTCATCATACCATTCCTCGTAATAACTGTCATCTGAACCGTGGAAATTCATCACATTTTCACAAATCAGAATATACTTATAGATGTCGTGTTGAATTAAATTGTCAATCACCTCTCTTTTCAGGTGCATGATATCATTGTGCAAGCAGTCATTCCACTCACCGATCAATTCGATGATGGCCATCCCTTCCGTGTAATCTACATACAACACCTTTAGGTAAAGAGTGGCTGAGCCAAAGGCATCCCATTGAGGGTGAATGAAATAGTTATATACTTTTTGAGTAAACTGAAATTCATCATACACTCTTCCAAAGAAAGGGGAATCCGGATCTTCTGCTGCCACATAACGGTCACGCCATTGGAAATAAGGCTCAATATCATGCATGTTTGTAAAACGACCTGAGAGAAGAAATTGTTTTCCGAATTTTATCTAAAGGCGACGGCATAAATGATACCGATAATGATCCCCGATAGCCCCATGAACAGAATCATCAAAATAAAGCCGATAATAATCGCAAATAAGGACCGAATAAAGGCCGACCCCACCGACATTTGAAATACTTTCTGGTAGGTATAGGTAAAATATAAGGCAGAGAGAAGAAGACTTATCGGAAAGCCCCAGCCGATATATTGTGGAAGAAAATAGAACACGAAAAGCGGAATCAATCCTAAAATTGCTGTTTGGCCATATATAAAAGTGGTGCTGATTAGGTGTTCTGCAAAATTCCATTTTCGCTTGCGGAACATCCACTTGAAAGCCAAGGCGATGAATGGAAGGATAAACAATGGAATGATATTCAGAAATTTCTTAACGTATTCCATGATGGCTAGCTGCTGTTTCAGCTGTTCCTCTGACATGTTCGGATTCAGTGTTTCCCTGATCTCAGCTTGCTGTAAATCAAAGAGTCCTAGGCTCAACTGAACGATGGCGGCCACGGCAATGATGATGAAGTAATACCGGAAAGGATTGTAGTACCTACGAGTTGCTCCGGAAAGGTATGATTCTATTACGTTGGCAGGTCGAACAAAGAGCGCTCGCATGGTATACCAGAAACCAAGGTCGACATTGGTAATCATACTAACGAGATCCCGCATTATTTGTCGTAAGGTAAAGCGCTCGGTAATTGTTCTTTGGCCACATTGATGGCAATACTCTCCCATCAGCGGCGCGCCACAGTTTTTGCAGTCCATGTTTTTTTCAAGTAGTCCGTCTGGAAATTACGACCTTTGCGCGATAGTCACAAATTCATGATCAAACACTTATGCTGAAAGTGGCCCTCACCGGACCGGAATCTAGTGGTAAAACGACCCTGACGCTAGCTTTAGCTAAGCACTTTGATGTTCCTCCCCTGCTAGAGTATTCCAGAGCTTTTCTGGATAAACTGACCAGGCCTTACGTGGAGGAAGATTTAGTACCCATTGCTAAAGGACAATTGGCTCAGGAAATGGAAGTGGAGAAAGGCGATGCGCCGCTATATTTCTGCGATACATCCTTATTGGTCATGCGCGTTTGGGGTTTATATAAGTTTGGGCGATCCGATGATCAAATAAAGGAAATGCTTTTAGCTCATCCCGCGGACCTCTATCTGTTGTGCCGACCAGATATAGCTTGGGCCCCTGACCCCCTCCGAGAACATGCTTCCATTGAGGATCGAGAGGCCCTTTTCAGACTATATAAGCAAAACCTAGATGAGTTCCAGTTGCCGTACGGGATTGTAGAGGGAAAAGGGGCGGCCCGCTTTACATCTGCCTTGGCCCATATGCAAGCCCATTTTCCTGAATGGGTGTCCCGCTCACAGCGTGATTAAGGTAAAATCAAATGAACATCTCCGAATTCATGCCAATAATACTGCTGTTCTAAAGCGGCTCTGTAGCTGATATCCAGATGTGCTGCCCCGGTCAAGGTTTCCAGCATTAGTAAATGGGAAGCCTTTGGCTCGTGAAAGCCCGTCAATAATCCATCTACTACCGCTAAACCCCTTTCTGGGGTGATAAACACGTCGGTCCATCCTTCTCGGGCCACCACTTGACCCTTCTCATTCGTAGCCGATTCTATGGCTCGAATGGCGGTGGTCCCGATAGCAATGATTCTTTTCCCTTGCTCCCTGGCCCAATTCACTAAATCAGCGGTAGATTGCGATACACTGAAAAATTCCTCATAAGGACGTTCATCTACTTCTAGGCTTGCTACCCCCGTGTGTAAAAGAATTGGGGCTATTTGCACCCCTTTAGTGACCAGTCGGGTGATTAGCTCATGCGTAAAGGGCCGGCCAGCCGAAGGCATTTCAGCACTGCCCATTTCTTGAGCAAAAACGGTCTGATAGTAAGATTGCGGGTAGTTTTCCTTGATGTACTGATAGCGAATAGGTTGCCCATAATGGTCTAGATATTCTTCGAGCGAGACCGGCAGCTGTATTTGTGCATGCCATAATTGTAGGTGCTGATCTCCTTTGCGTTCATAGTAAGAGTTGGTGAGTTTCAGGCTACCACCATTCTTAAATGCAATCACTTCTCCTGGCTTAGAACCAGTGTAGCGACGTGTACTTCCCTCTTTCACCTCTCGGATTTCCACTACCCACCTATCAAGACTGATTTTGGTGGAAAAATGAATGCGCACCTTCTTGCCATCTTCCAGAAAACCTTCTAAAGCGGCTTTCAAGGTTCCGCTGGTATTAACGATCAAGACATCCCCGGCCTGCATAAACTGATCTATCTTGTAGAATTCAGTGTGAAAGACTTGGTCACTGTTGTAATGTGATACCATCAATCTCACCTCATCTCGTCGAAGACCACGTTCTTCTGTGGGTTTGGCACATTCCAGTTGATAAGGAAGGTCAAAGGCGTAAGCTTTGTTTTCTGATATTATGGATTGATCTGGATTTAATGATATGATAGACATGAGACTTGGTTTTAATGAAGAATTAATAATGGATAATGAAGAATGGGCTGCGCGAGCGATCACCCTGCCGTTGTTGGTCTTCCCTGCCGTTGTTGGTCTTTTCGACCAACAACACATCCCCAGCCCCCAACAACCCTCAATCTACTTCAACAAAGCCTGCGCCTCTGCCACCCCCATGACCTCCAGCTGCCCCAGGGTGTAGCGGCCACTTCGCCAAGGATGTTGAATTAAGCGGAGGAGGGCGGGGACGGCCTGTTCGACTGGTAAGGGCAGATCACTAAGGTCTTGCTCTGGGAAAGCTTCTTGGTGCATCTGGGTGCGCATATCTCCGGGATCTAGGGCGTAGACTTTCCAGTCGGGGTTTTCCTCGGCGAGGATGGCGGTCAGTTGATCCAGGGCGGCCTTGCTCGCACCATAGCCTCCCCAGCCGGCGTAAGCCTGGACCGCAGCATCACTACTGATATTGATGATTTGTGCTTTGGGACTCAGGAAGGGGCGGACCTTCTGCAGGAGGGAAAGGGGCGCAATGACGTTGGTATGGAAGATATGATGGATGCTTTCGATGGTATAGTCCATCAAGTGCGGTTGCGGAGAGGCACCTAATGTACTGGCATTGTTAACGACTAATTCCAGGGGCGGCAATTGCTGTAGGCGTTCGGGGAATTGGATCAGGTGGATCTCATCCATGACGTCTCCAGAGATCGCTTCTACCGTAGTATATTGCTGTAGGATGCGTTGTGCAGCCAAGAGTTTCTGGGCGTTCCTGCCGTTGATCAGCAGGTGCCAACCTTTTTGTGCGAGTGCTTCTGCAAGTGCAAACCCTAGACCGCGCGAGGCGCCGGTGATCAATGCCGTTCTTTGCTTTGTAGTATGCATAATTCTTTGTTTTAATGCTTTAAGTGATACCACAAAGCTGCAGGAAATAGCATGACCAGACATCTGGCGGAAGACTAGTTTTGAAGGTGCTACTAGGACAGGGAGGAACCTGTACTTTAGGACAGGTCGATCAAGCCACGTTTTATACCCGTCTGTACGGCTTCCGTTCGATTTTGCGCATTGAGCTTGCTAAGAATGGCACTGACATGGAACTTGACGGTGCGCTCGGAGATGAAAAGGGCAGTGGCAATTTCGCTGTTTTTAGACCCTTTGGACAGGGCCTTCAAGACTTCGAGCTCTCGGGGCGTCAGGGGCGTGATTTCTTGACTGATGTGCTGGAAGAGCTTATCTGCCACGGCGGGCTGTAGGAGAGAACCCCCAGCATGAACGATTCTGACGGCATCAAAGATCTCCTTTCTGCTGGCGCCTTTCAAGAGGTAGCCTTTGGCTCCGGCTTTGATAGCGCCCATGATTCTTTCATCTGTATCAAAGATGGTGAAGATGATTACTTTAGTAGCATTGCCTTTTGCTTGAAGAGCCTCTATCAACTGTACCCCGTCCATCTCTGGCATGGCGAGATCGAGGAAAAGAATGTCTGGCGATTTTTCCAATACTTGTGGTAGTGCCTCAGCTCCATTTGAAGCTTCTCCGACGATGGAGAACTCTTCTTGTGTTTCGAGCACAGCAATTAGTCCTTCCCGTACTACCGGATGATCATCTACTACAAATATTTGGATCGATTGTTCCATCTAATCAATTATCTAAGATTTTCTGTCATAAGGTACGCGAACTTCCAGTCGTGTACCTGAATCTGGTGTACTTTGTAAATTCATACTACCTTTTAGCAAATGTACTCTTTCTCGAATACCGATCAATCCAAAACCCGCTGACTCTCCTTCTACCTCAAAACCTCGACCAGCATCAGCCACGATCAATATCAGTTGATCAGCTTCATATTGTAGGTGTAATTGAAATGCTCGGCATTCTGCATGTTTGCGAATATTCGTGAGTGCCTCCTGTACAATCCGATAGAGGCCGAGCTCTGCCCGCTGTTCAAGGGGATAATGAGTACCTTGTACCTCAAGTTTTCCTTCTAGATCCTCAGACATTTCCTCGACCAAGGCTCGTAGTGCCTCTATTAGATTATGCCCATGTAGCGGAGTAGCTCGCAGATCAAGTACAGAACGGCGAGCTTCTTCCAGGTTTTGCCGCGTAAACTCGATGGTTTGCGCCAGCCATTCATTAGCCTTTTCTGATCGTCCGTTTTCCAGGAAGGCTTGGGTTGTTTCTAACTTGAGCGCAATACCACTTAGTCCCTGTGCGAGCGTGTCGTGGATTTCTCGAGCTAGGCGGTTGCGCTCCTCTATCACGCCCAGTTGTTGACTCCGTTCAAATAAGCGGGCCCGTTCAATGGCAATGCTGAGCATATCTCCGATCGTATGCAGCATTTGCAGTTGTCCTTCGGACAGTTCCTGGGAATGCTCACTCAGCACATTCATGATGCCAATCTTACCTTCATTACTTACCAAAGGAACACTAGCATGGAAGCGCAGCCCGTCGGTGCCTTGCTGTAAATCCTTTAAGCGGGTGCAAGTGATTTCGCTGATGTTGGCGGTATCTGAGAGTTTATCGTTGATGTACTTGTCCAGACAGTAGCAAGTGCCGGTGAGCAAATCAGTACGTTGCTCAAAGATGGGGGGGAGGTTGTAGGAAGCGGCAATGTAGGAAGACCCATCCTCCGGAGCGACTAGCCATATCCAGCCGGTTTTCAATTGTAGCAAATGCACCGTCTGTCGCAAGGCCGTGGCCAGGGCCTTTTCTAAGGTCAAGGCGCGATTGAGGTCTTGAGCAATAGCGTTGAGTATAGAAAGCTCTTGGTTCCTGGCCTGCAGTTGATGGAGATTCATGCCTCAATTTAAAGATCTTGGGTAAAATGTGCAAAAGCCTGACTTTGTCTTGACATGACTCTTGATGCTATAATGATTATTTTTTTACCTTTGCGCCATCTCAATCGGGGTGCCTTACTTATCAGGCTGAGATCATACCCATTGAACCTGCCCGGGTAATTCCGGGAAGGGAGCGACAGAAATAATCTTCAATGGTTATCGCTCGAGAACATAAGCGGCTGGACTGCTGATGTTTGTTTTCCTTTAGAAAAGGAGCTGAACAACTTCAGTGTGTAAAGACCTATGTCAAATTTAGCGCTCTTGCACTGGTAGCCAGTGAAAGAGTAACGATGCTGGTGTAGAGAAGCTTAACTTGAGCGAGGAAAGAAACGGCCATCCAAACCCCACGGATAGTCATTCTTTTATTTTTAATCACTTTTTGTATGCGTTTTTTCACATTTGTTTTACTGATGGTTTTGAGTCTCAATATATTGGGACAAAGCCAAGTAGAAGGAGTGCTAACCAACAAGCAAGGGCAACCTATTGTAGGTGCAAATGTAGTCTTGCAAGAAAGCCAACAGGGCGCGGCTACGGATCAGGATGGTCGTTATGCCATTCAAAACGTCAAGCCAGGTGCTTACACGCTAGTAGTTAGCTATGTGGGCTACGATGAAGTTAGCATGAAACTTACCGTGGCAGAGGGGATCAACAGGGTGCAACAAGACTTGCAATTATCTGAGCGGATCTTTAATCTGGGCGGACTAACGGTCACCGCTACTAGGGCAGGAGAGAAGACTCCAATGACCTACACCAATGTGGACAAAGAAGAACTGGAGGAAAGAAACTTAGGACAGGATGTACCCTACATCCTCCGCTGGACACCCTCTACTGTGGTCACTTCTGATGCGGGAACAGGTATTGGCTACACCGGAGTTCGGATTCGGGGTTCCGATCCTACTCGGATCAATGTAACCATCAATGGTATTCCGCTGAATGATGCTGAATCTCAGGGGGTATTTTGGGTAAATATGCCCGATTTCATTAGTTCAACCAATGATGTACAGATTCAGCGAGGCGTAGGGACCTCCACCAACGGCCCGGGGGCTTTCGGGGCTACTATCAATCTCAACACAGCGAAGTTGCACAAAGAGGCCTATGGAAACGTGAACCTCTCTTCAGGTTCCTTCAATACCTTTAGAAGAAATGTGACCTTCGGATCAGGCCTTCTTAACGGCAAGTTTACGCTTGATGGACGCCTGTCAAAGATCACGTCAGACGGCTATATCGATCGAGGCTCTGCCGATCTAAGTTCTTACTTCCTATCCGGTGCATATATGGGTAAGAAAAGTTCTTTGCGATTTAACCTCTTCTCTGGGCACGAAATTACCTATCAAGCTTGGAATGGTATTTCGGCTGACCTCTTGAACGATCCCGAAACCCGAACATTCAATTCTGCTGGTACGGACCGACCGGGAGAACCATATGAAAATGAAGTCGACAACTACCGACAAACGCATTATCAGTTGTTGTACGACCAGCAATTAGAGAACAATTGGCAACTCAGCTTAGCCTTACACTATACGGAGGGCATGGGTTTCTTTGAAAATTATGAAGGGGATGCAGATATGGCCTCCTTCAATCTTGACCCAATTACCATTGGTGGGGAGACGATCACCGAGTCGGACCTAATTCAAAGACGATGGTTGGATAATGATTTTTATGGGGCGGTTTTTTCCCTGCAACATCAGACTGCCGACCAGAAGTTGATCAGTACCGTTGGGGGCGGCTACAACATTTACGAAGGAGCCCACTTTGGGAATGTGATTTGGGCTAGATATGCCTCAGAAAGTGAATGGGGAGATCGTTACTATGAAAATGATGCGGAAAAGCGTGATTTCAATATTTATGCTAAGTGGAATTATGAGTTGATTAAAGGCCTAAATGCGTACTTAGATCTACAATATCGGACAGTAGATTATGAGTTTTTAGGATTCAATGATCAGCTACAGAATGTGACCCAAACGGCTTCTCTAAACTTTTTTAATCCTAAGGTAGGACTTTGGTATCAACCTAATGAAACTTCGGAAGTATACTTGTCTTTTGCGGTAGCTAATCGAGAACCAAATCGCAATGATTATACCGAGAATCCCATTAGTGTCGTTCCTCGGCCAGAGCGTTTATACAATACCGAGTTTGGGTATAAGTGGCAGGGTAAAAAAGCTGCCTTCGGGGCCAACTTGTACCACATGGCTTACGAGGATCAGTTGGTGTTGAATGGGCAAATTAATGATGTAGGGGAGTATATTCGAGTAAACGTGGACGATAGTTATCGATTGGGAGTCGAATTGATGGGAGGTGTAGCATTGACTCCACAGTTGCGACTGGATGTGAATGCCACCATAAGTGAAAACCGGGTCCGACAATTCTCAGAGTTTATTGATCAATACGATGAGAACTTCAATTGGTTAGGACAACAAGAAATCTTGCGGGAAAATACTCCATTGGCTTTTTCACCAGGAGTCATCACTGGAGTCGACCTAAGCTGGGAGGCCATAGATTTGGACCGCCATCAATTGACCTTCAACTTGATGGGTAAATATGTGGGGCAACAGTATATCGATAACAGTGGAGATGATGCCAATACGTTGGATGCTTATTTCTTTTCGGATTTAGGAGCGGTGTACACACTGCAGGCCAAAGGTCTGAAGGAGATAGCGATACGCTTATTGGTGAGAAACTTAACTGATAACCTATATGAGACGAACGCTTGGTCTTATCGATATCAATTCGGAAACTCAACCTTAGTGGATCAAGGGTTTTATCCACAAGCAGGTACAAACTACCTGCTAGGTTTGACGGTCAGTTTCTAGATTAGAAGCCAAGAAATATACCTCACCGCATTACGGTGAGCTTTGTCCATAACTGAAAAAAGTCGCATTTGCTAATCGAGCAAGTGCGACTTCTTTGTTTTTTCTAGATTGTGTAACTAGAAATTATAGGTTAAACCGAAACGATAATCGAGTGGAGAGCTAATATCGTTACTAGGTGGATTTATGTTATAGAGAATCAAAGCTTCAAAACCCCAAGGGCCGCCACTGCTACTGGTGTAACCTAGACCAATATTAATCGCAGATCGTTCTCGGCGCGTAACATCCAACTCCTGCGTGACATTGTTCCAAATGATATTGTTGGGTTCGTTTACCAAGTTCGCCTCGACCTGTCCGAAGAAAGTTTCCACTGGACGGAAACGTACAAAACCACCTACCGACCAGGATGTCGTATTCAATCTCTCTACATTATTCCCACCTCCCTGATTCAATCGGTAGTTGAAGTAAGTCAAGGATCCACGAGGTCCGATAGATAGCGCATCAAATATTTTATATCCGATCATAGGAGCTAAGCCAGCCTGGAAGGTACTCTGGAAGGAGTTACCTTGGAACCCAAGGGTAACATGACTACCGTACCACAATCGATGTTGGAATCCACCGCTTTCATCAAAATATTCATCCGTAGAAGAGCGCCTGCTGGAGCGTTGACCGTAGGCATCCTGGCACAAGGCAATAACCAGTACACTACTCAGGAAAGCTAATAGCAAAACTTTTTTCATAATAAGATTATTTTCAACAAAGATAATGATTCTAGAAAAGTTCGGACTGCTAATAAGATAGAACCCAAACATATTGATTTTTGTTCTTTGACAATTCCCGTGTTTCGAGACACTCAAAAATGAAGTTCAACAGTTTCCATGGATGCTGATTCATTTAATGACTGCCCATGAGCATTGTCTAAGAAGATTGATTTTTACCAGTTGCTTAGGGATTAAGGGCGGCTAACAGTAGGTGTGTAGGGATTACCGAGATAAAGCTTACATCTACTTAACGCCTAAAGATAAAAAAGGTCTGAAAGTACTTTTATTTTCACGTTTTGTTAACCAATGGCTGTCACGAATATTGCAGTTTGGTAGGTACTGCTTCGAGAGTCAGCGCCAACAAAGCTTTGTCTTCCAAAATTCGTTCCGTCGGGATTTTAACAAATGGAATCTCGAAATCGGCACGTTAATTGTTTATCTTTGCAAAACTACTAAGCCTCGGTGCCGTTCTGAAAAGTAGAATTCCGAAAAGCATAATTGCTTGGATGAATCTACCAAAGAATATATCCCAAAAACAGTCTATACGATCCTTTATGCGACGTATATATATCCTATGGCATATCATAATCCTCCCTATTTTTGCAATTGGGCAGAGCTGTGGCTTGACCGATACGGTTATCATCAATCCGAATTCCAACGGAAGTTTCACTTTAAGCATTGCGGACTTTGTCAATGACAATCTAGCTGATCCAGCTCAGGGTTTGTGTGGTATTGAATTGAAATTCAAGCATACTTTCGTTGAATACTTTGAACTCTCTTTAACCTCACCTGCTGGGCAAAGCATTGACTTGATTGGTCCTAATAGTGGCCAAAATGGATCGACCTTTGGTTCGACTTGGGATATTACTTTTATTCCGTCCATAGAGCCAGCAATGCCAGATAGCGGCTATTTGGACCGCTGGGACAATGAGCAGGCCAATGACTTTGGTGTGTTTTTCCTGTATAATGGTTCCTACTATCCATATAGTGGGAATTTAGAAGATTTCAATACAGGACCCGTCAATGGAGATTGGGTTTTTGATTTTAACAATGATCCTTCCCCTTTTAATACTGGGGCGATGATCTTTGCTAGACTCATATTTTGTGATAGCAGGGGCGTAGATTGTTGCTTTGGGGTAGGGGGAGAACTGAGAGCTCCCGATCTGTTGGCTTGTGAAGGGGATACTTCCCTATTGATTGATCCTGATCCTTTCTTCAGTGCTGGCTTAGCCGATACAGCTGAATACGACTATACCTATATCGTGGCGAGAGATAGCCTTATCATCGACTTCGATACCGTTCCTGATCTGCAATCTTTCTCAGGAGGGATCTATCAGATCTGCGGTTTATCCTATCGTTCTTCTCAAGTAGACAGTCTTGCACAACTCATTAATGCAGTCGATCTCGATAGTTTACAGAATAATCTGAATAGTTTCTTCCCACTCTTCTGTGGAGACGTCAGTGAAAACTGTATCACGGTGCAAATTGAGCCCCCACCAGATACTGTGTTCTTGATCGAGCAAATTTGCCAAGGAGATAGCATTATGGTAGGAGACAGCGTGGTCTTTAATACGGGTAATTATCTTTTTGAATTGGAGAGTTTTGCAGGCTGTGACAGTATTGTAGATCTGGATTTGACGGTAATTAATACTATTGTCCAAGATGTAGATCTGACTATTTGCGAAGGTGATTCTGTAGAGGTAGGGCCAAGCGTTTATCGTATACAGGGCAGTTACACGGATACGCTGCAGAGCAGTTTAGGTTGCGATAGTATTGTGAATCTCAATCTAGAGGTGTTGCAACCTATTATTACGAATCTTACCGAATTGATTTGTCCGGGAGAGCGTTTTGAGGTAGGGGATAGCACGTTTACAGAAACGGGCTTGTATCAAGTGAACCTACTTTCCGCTAGGAATTGTGATAGTATTGTAAACCTAGATTTAACTGTTTTAGACTTTCAATTGAGTATAGCAGAGCCAGATACCATAAACTGTTTCAATAATGGGGTCGAACTTGATGCCAGCAGCTCTATCCCTGCTGGTTTACTTACTTTCGATTGGCAAGACATGGACGGCAATACGCTAGGAGGAGCGGCTTCGCTTACTGTCAATAATGCCGATACCGTGAGTTTGACTATTAGTAGGATGGAATTAGCCACTACCTGTATGGCCACTGATACGGTAATTGTCTATGAGGATCGGGTGCCTCCCGTCGCTGATGCGGGAACAGATATTGACATCAGCTGTGACTTTCCTGAACGAACGATAGGAGGACCTACAACTTCTGTAGGTGCTGACTTTACCTATGAGTGGCAAACGGCTGATGGCCAAATTGATGGAGTCAATAATACGGCTCAGATCAATATTCAAACAGCGGGGACTTATTCCCTACTTGTGACCAATACCGAGAATGGTTGTGAAAGCCAAGATGAAATCATCATTGGCCTAGATACTGAGGCTCCTATTGCAGATGCTGGCCCTGATACCGTACTCACTTGTGGAGTCACTGAGGTAACACTAGGGGGGGCGACTACTTCTATAGGGGCGGAGTTTTTGTACTATTGGATAGATAGTGATGGCGACACCATCCCCACAGCCGATGCTGCGACATTTACGGTCAATCAAGCTGGAAACTATACCTTACGGGTAACAGATAATAGTAATGGATGTACCTCTACGGCACCGGTAGTCGTTGATCAAGATATAGCTTTACCACAAGTGATCGTAGCCCCACCCATTTTGCTCAACTGTGAGCAAGTAGATCAAGTTTTGGATGCTACAGCTTCGGATCAGGGGCCAAACTTTGACCTATTTTGGAAAGCCAGCAATGGAGGCAATATTGCAGCTGACCAAGGTACCGCTACTCCTTTGGTAGACGCTACCGGGAACTATGAGTTGGTGATCACCAATCTAACTACCGCCTGCAAGGATTCTGTATCGATCATGGTCACAGACACGATCAATACTATTTCAGCTGCGATTGACGTTCCTGGGCTCTTGACCTGTGATGCGCCTAGCACTTCCTTGGACGTCTCAGCCAGCGCCTCAGTAGGTCCAGATATTCAGTACTTCTGGAGCACAGGCACAGGTGGCTTCACCGGAGATACCATAGGTGCCAGCGTTACAGTCAATATTGCGGCTACCTATACCTTAGTCGTATTGGATACTTTCACTCGTTGTTCAGCTACAACAACCGTTGATGTGAGTCAAGATGTAGGTTTGCCGGTAGCAGAGGCCGGGAATAGCGGCGTATTGAATTGTGCAGTTAATAGCTTAACCTTGGACGGGGCGGGTT
>CAJXPD010000314.1 GCA_913057785.1 uncultured Lewinella sp.
AGATGGAGCGATCAGGTGCATCAAAGGCGGTCATGGCGGGGTGAGGAGAGGTCCGGCGAATAAAAGTGTACATACTTCTTCTATACAGGCTATCGCCGGAATCAGGCACGTAGTAGGCTAGATAGCCGGAGAATTCATTTTTATCCCTCCATAAACCTTTGGGTTGGTAGGGCTTGACGCTTTTTCCTCCAATCGTTCGATGTAGGAGACCACTGGCGGCTAAAGCATTGTCCCGGATCATTTCGGCAGGCAGTCGGTAGCTGCTTCCTCTGGCGAGATAGGTGTTCTTGGCATCTCTAGCCAGGTGCTCCTCCGTAGCGACGGCAGATTGCTTATAGGTCGCAGAAGTAACCATTTTTTTCAAAAGGAAATGCACATCCCATCCACTTTCACGAAATGCTACAGCTAGCCAATCCAAAAGTTCAGGGTGAGTGGGCAAGGCGCCTTGTATCCCGAAATCATGAGGTGTATCCACAATCCCTTTTCC
Source organism: uncultured Lewinella sp. (assembly GCA_913057785.1). Lineage (GTDB taxonomy): Bacteria > Bacteroidota > Bacteroidia > Chitinophagales > Saprospiraceae > DT-111. The sequence continues at coordinate 488 of CAJXPD010000314.1, forward strand.
AAACAACATCTGCCAGTACCGATTCACGGCTACCCTGGCGGTTAGTGGATGCGTATCGCTAAACAACCACTGGGCCAGCCCTAGGCGATTCTTGGGTAGTTCCTCAGGAAAGGGAGGTAGGGCTTCAGGTGTTCTGGGATGTACCACTTCTCCCAGATCCGTATATAGTCCTCGGTTTAAGATATGCGTTTTACGTGGTGGAGACATTTCTTCCATGACCATTACCTCCTGCACCGGATCGATCAGGTCGAACCGTTTGGATCTAAGGGCCTGAAGTTGCGCATTGAGCTGCTGAAATTCGGGGTCAATTCGATGAAAATAATGATTGGAAAGGGCTTGGTCTGCAAAAGTGATTTCAAGATTTGGTGCCTCGGTTTCCTCCCGATATATGGCGGCGACTTCCAATGCCGTGAGATGTCTATGGAAGACTTTTACTTCATCCAGAGATCCCACCAAAACACCATTATCCGTATCCGTGAAAAGGTAATTATGAGCAATGCCCATTTTTACTCTTCGCTTATGATCAGGCCGGTAGCTTCTTGTCCGAACGGGCAAGATGTTCTTATATAGTTGATCTTTGTGAATGGTAGTTTCTAAGGCTTCTCCATTCAAGAAGAGTTTGACCCCTTTTGCCTTTGCGGAGCCATCATAGGTGAAGAATAGGCTACTCCATTCTTCTACGGGAACTTGCTTGGAGGTTGTAATATGCAAGTAATTGTGCGAGAGCGAATGGACAATTTTCATCGCAGGTCGATTCAAACTATCCAAATAAAATACCCATCCTCGCCAGCCGGTGTTCTTGTCTCCCACATTCCCCATAATGGTCTGGAAGGTACCTTGCTCTTTGAGCTTAACCCATGCCCCGGCGGAGAAGGACTCATCCAAATCGAAGTTATTGACCTTCCCCAAATGTATCTGCTCATTGTCTCGATCGATCCGAATGGCTTTTCCGATTTTTCCTTCCACAAGTTCTGCGGCATTGGTGACTATAGTTGTAGGATCCCGATCCAAGACTTGCTGTATTCTTCCTCGTTTATCCTTTTTGGTGGTAATGGTTTCTAGAGGGAAGTGGCGATCAGGCCTAGGGGCGATAATGTTGGCAGGGTCAAGCTTTGCAAGGTATGTTTTGATGGCTTCCACGTCAGCTTGCTTTCTCACAATCTGTTCATCCAGGCTTTGTATTTCTCCGGTGAGGCTATCAATTTTTCTTTCCGTCTCTGGATCGGGTAAGAGCAATAAAGGACCAAAGTTTTTATCATTTCCGATCATGCCCAATTCGGGAACATTATTGAAAAAGGCGCTCATCTGGTAATACTCCTTTTGCGAAATGGGGTCAAATTTATGATCATGGCAGGTGGCACACTCCATGGTCAAACCCATAAAGGCAGTGGCCGTAGTATTGGTGCGATCGGCTACATAATTCAATCGAAACTCCTCACTGACTATACCCGATTCCGAATTGGCGGTGTGATTGCGATGAAAAGCAGTGGCCAGTTTTTGTTCCCGACTTGCATCAGGAAGTAAGTCGCCAGCTAGCTGCCAAGTGACAAAGTCATCGTAAGACAGATTCGTTTGAAAGGCACGTATCACCCAATCTCGCCACGGCCAGTTTTCACGCAAACCATCTGCGTGCAAGCCATGAGAATCTGCATAACGCGCTACGTCAAGCCACTCCATCGCCATTCGTTCGGCATAGGCATCTGTCCTAAGCAACCGATCGACTAGATTTTCATAAGCCTTGGGGGAATCATCGGCTAAAAAAGCGTCTAGCTCGGCGATCGTAGGGGGGAGGCCGGTTAAGTCCATGGTCACCCGTCGGATGAGTCGTTCTTTATCTGCCTCTGGAGATGGCTGTAGCCCTATCTCCTTCAATTTAGACCGGATAAAATGGTCAATCTCATTCTTACTTTTATAGTTGGTCAGCTTTGGCACCTGCGGCTTTTCCGGAGGAATGAAGGCCCAGTGTTTCTTCCAGGTAGCGCCTTGTTCAATCCATCTGGCAATGAGCGCCTTTTCGTAGGGAGAAAGACTAAGATGGGATTCGGGAGGAGGCATTTGAATTGCAGGATCATCAGCAATTATCCGTTGCCAAGCGGCACTCTTTGCCAGCTTTCCTTTTACGAAAGCTTGTCCCCCTGATTCCTGTAAAGGAGCGAAGGCTTCCTCTTCCAGATCCAATCGTAGGCCAGCCTCGCGAGAGCCTTCATCCGGCCCATGACAGCTAAAGCATCGATCACTCAGCAAAGGCCGAATGTGGAAGTTGAAGTCAACTTTTGTCGGCAGCTTTTCATAGGCAGCCTCTACTTCCTCAGGTAGTGCTGGTTGACAATTGTAAAGTAGAAATGACAGTAGAAATACTATTCCGTAGATCCAGTTACTTGCTTTCATCATTCGAGGAATGTTTATCGGCGCAGCAGATATTCGAAGTTTCCCTGTGACATGGTGTTGTTGGTGAAAATCTATCTGGCTGCTAGACAGACACCAACAAGCGAGGGGGCCCAGGAGAGGCTTCGAATATCTGCCGCGCTGCTTTTAACTTTTTTTGTTCCACAGTATTTAGATCAAGCCAAAATATCCTTTACCACCGTCCCATGTACATCGGTCAGTCGATATCGCCGCCCCTGGAATTTATAGGTAAAGCGTTCGTGATCGATGCCTAGGAGATGCATAAGGGTAGCCTGGAAGTCATGGATATGGACGGGGTTCTCCACGATATTATAACTAAAGTCATCCGTTCTACCGTAGCTCATTCCCTTTTTGACGCCCGCGCCAGCCAGCCAAAGGCTAAAACATTTAGGGTGGTGATCACGGCCGTAGTTCGTATTGGTTAGTGTACCCTGTGAGTAATTGGTTCGACCGAATTCACCGCCCCAGATGACCAGGGTGTCGTCCAGTAATCCTCGTTGTTTTAGATCGATAATGAGGGCGGCGGATGCCTGGTCAGTTTGTCTGCACAAGCGAGGAAGTTGTCCGGGGAGGTTGTTATGATGATCCCAGCCGCGATGATACAACTGGACAAATTTTACCCCTTTTTCAATCAAACGCCGGGCGAGTAAGCAATTGGCGGCATAGGTGCCGGGGTCTCTAGAGTCCTCTCCGTACAGGTCATAAATGTAATCGGGTTCTCCTGAGATATCACTGATCTCAGGTACGGAACTCTGCATGCGGAAAGCCATTTCATATTGTGCGATCCTGGCTTCTATTTCTGGGTCGTTGAAGGTTTCGAATTGTCCTTCCTGCATTTGGCGGAGCAGGTCTAGTTGTGCCTTGCGATCTTCTCGTGTTATGCCTTCAGGGTTGGTCAGGTACAGTACCGGATCTTTTCCGGAGAGGAAGCGAACACCTTGGTGTTTGGAAGGTAAAAAGCCATTGCCCCAGAGACGGGAGTAGAGGGGCTGACCTCCTCCATTTTTAGTGATCAATACGATGAATCCTGGTAGGTTTTCATTTTCACTACCTAAACCGTAGTTGACCCAGGATCCGATAGAGGGGCGGCCGGGAAATTGCGAACCGGTCTGTACCAAGGTAGCAGCAGGATCATGATTGATCGCTTCCGTATGCATAGAATGAATGAAACACAATTCATCTACGATTTTGGATTGATACGGCAGTAGTTCACTCATCCAGGCTCCCGATTGCCCATGTTGTTTGAACTTGAATAGCGAACCGGCCAGCGGAAAAGAAGTTTGCCCTGCTGTCATTCCGGTTAGTCGCTGGCCAAGCCGGATAGAGTCTGGTAACTCCTCGCCATACATTTCATTGAGTAAGGGCTTTGGATCAAACAGATCCATTTGTGAAGGAGCGCCGCTTTGGAACAGATAAATTACTCTTTTGGCTTTGGCAGCAAAGTGAGGGAGACTAGGGTGTCCGGTTGGTACTAGAGGCGGGGAGGCAGTCAGGGCACTTGCTGGATTGAGCAGAGCGGCTAAACCTAAGGCCCCGAACCCCATGGCGGATTTAGTCAGAAATTCTCTTCGGCTCTGGATTGGACGATAATTGTTGCAGGAATCCATAATTGAATATTAGACTTGCTGTTCAGCAGTAATCATTGAGCGGTTGCCTTTAATCTATTTTCGGTGCTTTCACACTGATCTCTCATCTCTCGTAGAATCTCTTGATAGTTGCCATCGTTGACCAAGTTTTCCAATTGATCTGGATCTGTTTCTAGGTCGTGTAAATACTCATAGGGCGGTTCTTGTTCGTAATAATTGGCATAAACATATCTTTCGCCCCGAATCCCAACATATTTAGGGATTTTATTATTTCCCATCCGGTGTTCACAAAAAAAGCTATTGCGCCAGGTTTCAGTATCACCCTTTTCTAATACTGGTACTAAGCTTCGACCTTGATATCCTTCTGGCTGTTTGATTCCAGCCAGATCTAGAATGGTTGCTGGGATGTCAATATTCAGGGCCATATTATCTTTGGTTTGCCCGGCCCTTTCTTGGGACGCTCGTGGGTCATAGATGATCATGGGAACTCGGAGCGATTCTTCGTAATGACTCCATTTCCCGGCAAAGCCACGATTGCCCATATAGTAGCCATTATCGGCAGAAAAAATAATAACGGTATTCTTATCCAGACCCTTGTTCTTCAGTGCAGCGATTACCCTTTTCATGACATTATCATAACCGCTGATCATTCGAAGGTAAGCACGCATATTAGTCTGGTATTTTTCTTCTGTATCCCATCGCCAGAAGTAGCGTTCTCGGTTAAACGAGTTTTTCAGAAATTCAGGGTGGTTTTCGTAGATCGAAGGGTCTGATAATAGGGGCTTAGGCATTTCTATATCTTCATACAAATGTGCCACGGCCTTTGGGTAGGGGTAATGGCCATCATTCCCAGGGGTCTTATTTCCATCAACAGCATGTACAGCATTGAAACTCAGAGAGAGACAAAATGCTTGATCAGGTGACTGTTGATTAATGAATTCGATGGCCTGATCACCCTTGATCTCAGCCGAATGACGTAAACTTCCATCGGCAAGTTCTATGAAGCCTGGCGTGTTCCCTTTTGACAGTTTCAAAAAATCGAACATGGCAGGGAGCATGCTATCCCTCTCTTCCAACTTCACCCCCAATTTGCCAACGAAGGCCGTATTATACCCCGCTTGCTTTAGCAAATAGGGATACGAATCGTATAGGAATGACTTTTTAATGGGGGGCTTACCGAAGGTGTAATTGTGGGTGGTTTCGTACAATCCGGTTAGAATAGAAGCCCGACTAGCGGCACAGATCGAGGTGGTGACAAAGGCATTGGTAAATCGCACTCCCTGGGCTGCAAGTTGGTCAACCATTGGTGTCTGAACGATTGGATGGCCTGCACAAGATAGTAAGTCATTGCGTTGATCATCAATTAGGAAAAATAGTATGTTCGGCTTGGAATTAGTTGACTGATCAAGCCTGTTACACGCTGTAAAAGCAAATGCAACTGCAAGCAAACAAAACATAGATTTCAATACCTTCTTCATATATTTCTTTTTTGATCGGCTAACCAAAGAATCCAAGCTAATTCCATCTCCTATTTGAGTCAATTTGAGGATTGGTTTCTTATTAAATCCGGGTACCATTTTTCAATAAGTGCAAGTTCCTCGGGGAGTAACTGTTCAAAGCTTATCGAAGTATCCTGAGGCCGTGTTCCTTTTTGGTTGAGTCGGTTCATTAAACTCCAATTACGTATGGTTTTTCCTGGTGCGGGATCGGCTGGCTCCTGAACTGTGATATCGTAGCGGGTGAAATCAATTAATTGTTCGGGGGCATTAGTTGTCCAATTCCTGAGTAGTGCCAATCGGAAATCTTTATTCATAAACCATCGAATTTCCTGGTCAGGATCTGATCCACATACTCCCGAACCACGTTGGACGAACCGATAATTGATCTTGCTATTGTTTTTGAAATGCGCTCGCCAAAGTAAACCGAATTCTCCCTGAGTAATGAATTTTGCATCTGGCCACCTCCTGCGCATTTCATTAAACCAAATGACCAAACCTTCCAAGCCGTTACGGTTTTCCCGGTATCCATAAATCTTATAGGCTTCTACTAAGGACATCTCCCAATTGCAGGTAACCCAGGCAAAATTATTGAGTTCAAAACCTTTATCGAAGTGAGCGGCGGTGGTAGCTAGCATAGATTTTGTGCCTTGTTCCGTACCCAGTCGGATGACGGTTTCGATAGGCCCGACCCCTTGTCTGCTACCACACCTAATATCGTCAATTATTCTGGCCCCTGGAAATCTTGCGTTTAGGAAGTCTACCGTCCAACCATCTAGGTTGACACAATCGATCAGGTCGTCTTCTCCCTGGGCGGGTTTGCAAAAATGTTCTGTCGATGGGTAGTAGGGATAGGATATTGAGCCCTCTCCATCACCGTTATCTACCGCATATTGACTCCAGATATTTCCTTGGCAAACATGAATACCTTCTTCCTCAGCTAAAAACCTAAGGTTTTCGGCGGACAGGAAACCAGCAATGATACTTTTGGGGCGGTATCCTACCCCAACCAGCTCGGAGACCAACTCTAAACCCTCGTGCAAGTCCCGATTGACTTGCGCTCGCGAATTATACATATTAGCAAAATAGCCACCGGGAATAAAGGTGATTTCATCACCGTATTTCTTGTGGTAGGAGACGATGAGCTCTCTTAATGCTACGTAATTGGGTCTTTGATCATTTAGCGCGAGCCAACTAAATGACCAAGTCATTCGGGCACCTGGCCATGCTTTTTCAATGGTTTCGCGAAAGGCACGCGCTCCTTCTGGCGTATGAATACTGGATTCATCTGCCCCATGGGATTCAGTGCGGGAGGTCTCGATCTGGTTCACGCGCACTACGGTGTTAAAGGTAAAGAAACGATTGCCTAGTAATTCAAGCCCTGGGCTTTTTTCATTTCCGCTTTTTTCACTCTCGCCATTTGAATCCGTGCAGGAACTTATAATGAACAGTGTGAAAAGCACATAAAAAAGATTATTCATATTCACCATCAAAAACAGTTTTCAGATGCGCTTTCATTTAAAAAAGAGTATTTGAGCTTTGCCAATCAATCCGGATTTCAACAAAGGTCCATTGGATTTAAACTTGCCGGTGGCGTTGGTTGAGGTATAGGGAACTTCATTCGGACTGCTCAAATCTCCGACGATCCGGTTATTCCAAGTATTCGCTACTTCGACTTTGATCTCGTTCTTTCCTTCCCGTAAATGCTCCGTAATGTTGGTACGGTAAGGCGGTGTCCAGATGATGCCGACTTCATTTTCGTTGATAGAAACCTTGGCCATTTCCTGGATGTCTTCGAATGTAACGAAGATGGCTGTGCCCTTTGAGAGCATCCCCTCTTCAATAGTAAACTGCCGCGTGTAGGTAGCTGTCCCAGAAAAGTATTTCACCCCTTCCATCTCGCTTTCTGACCAGCTGACTAGATCTTCCATTTCGTAGGATTCAGGTCCGCCCATCTCCGGATGGAAGCTTAACTGCCAATCATTAGAAAGATCGATAGATGCCGTCCTGTTTTTCTTAGAAAAACCAAATTGTAAATCTGTGCTCAGCCCTTCATCATCAATTCCCGATGATTGTCTTTTGAATACCACGAACCTTGATGAAATTGGGTCCAGCACTAGATCCATACTAATCCCATTTTCAACTTTTGTATAAGCGACCTTTCTCTGAATCATTCCGCTTTCAGCATCCCATAGTTCAGGTACTAAATCCTTATCAACTCTGAATGTACAACTGACCTTTTCTTGTTCTAGGCTACCGTTGGTAATAAAATAGATCTCCGCTGTTTCAGTCTGGCGATGAATATATTCGATATGTTGGTGGTCATTGTCTGCGCTGAATACTGCGAAATCTGGTACGAGTCTTAAATCCTGGAGCACCGCTTTCAGCGACTTACCCCAGTACACTGTTCCATTTCCATAGGTGTTGGAAAAAACCGTTTGGCCATCTATATTACCCCATAACTTATCCGCAACAGTCTTTACTTCCTGGTCGCATTCTGGATAGTTCTGAAGAGAAGTGGTACGTTCTGGTCTTCTGCCGACAACTACCGCGCCATCAGACACTAATTTTTCCAAACGCTTCAGCACTTCAAGTGATATATCAACTCGATCGGGTAACAACATCACCCGATAGGACTGGCCGGAAGGCAGCACAAGGCGGCCATCTTGCACCTGCATGCTTGTTGTGATGATGTCTGCATTCATATAATCATAGTCGTAGCCAGTCATTTCTCCGGGAATGACGGGTTTTGGCCTCCCACAATGCAAGCACTGGTTTTCACTATAAATGGGTGTAATGTTTGGGTCGATCCGTTTCGGAGGGACCAAATTGGGTGCCTGATCGCCATAATAGAGACAGGCATCCGCCACGTATTTTCCCTGCCGAAGCAGGTATGAGCTTCTAGCGATGTAATCCATGAATGGTCTGGCCATTTCCCACCAGGTGACGTTCACATTAATATGTTCTCCTGCATGATATACGAATCCCGGTTTGCCGGCTATTTCAGGATTGTGATCGAAAGTGTGAAAAACGATTTGATTTAAACCTTCGCAAAAAGCCTGGTCAATCAATTGCTTGAAATCGCTGGGGCCATGTTGCCAATGATTCCATCCAGTGAGTGATTCTGCTGCCACTAGTTCTTTTCCATAAATATGAGCCGCGCTGGCTGCCTCCTTTGTGACCCAGAATCGTTTTCGGTTCCAGAATTCTCCCATGGGAATATGTGAATTTCCCAGCGCTTTTAGTGGGTCAACTCGGGGATAACCTCCATGTCCTGCCTCGGTCAACATCTCAATTCCATATTTATCCGCGATTTTTACCGATTGGCCAAAATGGTTTTCAACCATCATATCACTGACTAGGCGACTGTAGTCAGCCCGGAATCGCTCATCTACTGTACTATCTGTGCTGTTGTGCCCCAGAAGGAGAGGTAGGTAAGGAATTGGATCGTATTCATAACGGCTCACGAATTCGTCTAGCAAAAGTGGAGACCAATCTTTCATAGGCCAAACTTCATAGCTATCCAACATGAGGAATTTCATATGAGTGTCAACCATACTAACTTTATCAAGCCTTTTCAATAGGCTATCGAAATGACTTCGCGTTGCCTTATGACTCAAATGGTCAATCATCAGTCCATTTGAATTGGGACTAGGAACGACCAGGTTTTGCCCCGTATTACACATGAAAAAAGACATTACTTCCCACTTTCCTTCCGGTGCCTCCCAATCGATAAACCGATCTGCAACGGTCAATTCGTCCAGCGAGATGGTCTGATCAGTTTGTTCGATCATTTTCGAACTCGAATAGGGAAGGGCTATCGAGGAGATTAAAGTACATGTCCTTGCTTCACCATCAGTATTTTTGGGTATTCCAATCTTGATTTTTTCTTTCGATGGCCCTTCAATGACCTGACTTGTATGGAGCAGTTGCAGGCTGGCATCAATAGAATCTACCCATGGTCCACCTGCATTCCAACTACTGGAGGCTACCATACCGAGGTCCAGGCCAAGCCTTTTGGATGTCCTAAGCGCAAGAGAGATGTATTCCTGGGATTGGCTCCCAAGGAAAGCAGGCCCATCAGGAATCATATTCTCTGGGTCGGCCAGCGCGCCGATATCCCAGATGATGGCTCCACGCAAGCCTTTGTTTTTCATTTCTTCTAGCTCATAAACCAGTTTTGTAGTGTCTACAAACCCATTTAACCATGGCCACAAAGCCAGCGGCCGGTTTTCTGTAACTGGATTAATGAAACCTTCTTCCAATGAGTTGGGGGAGGCCGTATCAAACTCGGGAGTACAGCGGATGAGAAAAAATACACCTGACACAGCAAGTAGAATCAGGTAATTCCATTTTGATGGCGGATTATTTTTCACTGTATTCAGGATTTGCTTGGTAGGGAATGGGAGCATCAATGTCTGCTATCCAATTTAACAGTTGGTCCAGCAATTCATCTCTTTTGTTGGGTTCAGTTTTTACCAAATTCCTTTCTTCACCAATATCATCCCTTAGGTTGTACAATTCTATGGCATTGTTTGCCTCCATTTCTTCTCTTCCTCCATCCAGTACCCACTCCTCATGATACAACAGTAATTTCCAATCCCCTTTACGAATCACACTTACCGGGCGGGTTCTAAAAGTGGTATCTCTGGAATCAAAGCGCAAGCCTTCGTAGGATTGGAGATAGGCTGGAAAATGCCAATAGATGGCTTCTCTACTAATTGATTTTCCACCTTTCAGAAGCGGTACAATACTTTCTCCATCTAAGGGATAATTGTCGGGAGGTTTTGCCCCGGCCAGCTCAAGGAATGTGGGGTAGAAATCTGTACCGATGACTGGTTCATCATTGGTGGCCCCACCTTTAATCTGATCTGGCCAATAGGCAAACATGGGGACCCTGGTACCACCTTCATAAAACATTCCCTTACCACCTCGTAAGGGTTTCTGACAGGTATAAGTACCATGGCCTCCATTATCAGAGTAAAAGATCAAGATGGTGTTTTTACTTAAACCTAGGTCTTCAAGGACTTTGTTTATTTTACCGACGCTTTGATCCACACTTTCGACCATAGCTGCGTATTCGGCATGCCTATGGCAACCTACAGCGTTTTTTGCTTCGTACTTTGCTGTAATAGCTTCCTTAGCCTGAATGGGGGTATGAACGGCATCATGTGCCAAATACAAGAAAAAGGGCTTGTCTTTATTTTGAGTAATGAATTTTATGGCATCATTGGTATATCTATCAGCCAGATAATCCCCTTTATCATTAAAGTGACCTCTTTTGAAACCCATTTCGAATTTGGTTTCAGAAAAATCAAAACCTTCTTCTTTCGGATCATTCCCTACATGCCATTTTCCGATTGCTGCGCTTGCATATCCTGCAGATTTTAGAGCTTCGGCGATCGTGATTTTTCCAAGCGGAATCTTTCTGGAATTGTCAATAGGAATTAACCTACGATCAGCTGCCTGGCCCCGGTCAGGTCGGGCCACTGTGAACACGCCATGACGAGGAGCATATTGCCCCGTCAATAGGCAAGCACGTGTCGGGGCACAATTAGCAGCATTGGCATAAGCATTCGTAAATATCATGCCTTTTTGGGCTAATTGGTCAATATGGGGTGTTTCATAATAACTTGAACCCATGTACCCTAGGTCTGTCCAACCAAGGTCATCTATGAATATAAATACGATGTTGGGTTTTGCGTTCTGTTGTTCATCAGAACAACTGAAAGCTGAGCTGATTGCCAGGAGAGCTAATATGAACTTGAGTTTCCGCATAACTTTTATCGAGTTGTAGAACACTATTTATTCCGGAGCGCTTCGCCCACTCTTCTTAAACTCCTCGAGTTTCTTCTTCATTTCCGCTACTCTTTCTGGATGCTTACTGTAGAGATTTATCGTTTCGCCAGGATCAGCTTTTAAGTCGTATAACTGTCCAGGAGCATCGGGATCCGTATCAATTAGTTTATACGGACTCATTCCCCATTCTCCGGGACGATCGTAATTATTGCCGCCGGACCCTATGTGATCGAGGTACTTCCAATTACCATCACGGATCGACATGGCGAGCGAAATGGTTTGTTCCAACAAATATTGTCGAATGGGTTTGTCCCCTTGAGTGCCCATCAAGACGGGAAGGATGCTGTAGCTGTCTTCGGCTGCGTTTTTTGGAATCTCTGTACCTATAATTTCTGCGCAGGTGGCCATTATGTCGGTTAGGCTCGTCATTTGATCACTAGTTGAATTGGCGGCAACCTTTCCTGGCCAACGAACGATAAATGGCGTCCGGTGTCCGCCTTCCCATTGGTCACGTTTTACCCCTCGCCATGGTCTGGCTCCATCGTGCTGATACGTTTTACGCATATCCAGAACCGTAGGCACCTCGGGTCCATTGTCGCTAGCGAACATAACTATGGTATTCTCATCTATTCCTAATTCTTCCAGGGTCTGTAATAATTCTCCAACTATGTAGTCCATTTCAAAGATGAAGTCGCCATGTGGCCCTGATTGGGTTTTGCCTTTAAATTCGTCCGCTGGAAAAGAGGGGAGGTGAACGGCCTGCATGGAATGATAGAGAAAGAACGGGCGCTCTGGTGTGTTCTGGACATGTTGTTGGATGAAGGTTTTACTCTTTTCCAAGAAAACCAGATCTACTTCTTCATGATCAAAATTATCTGCTACCATCCCTTGCCTGCAGTCGTTGGCATAGGGGTGTTTAGGTAATTTGCTTTTATCTAATAATTGCGTTGCGGGAACAGGTATTCGATCTCCGTCCACGTAAGCATAGAGCCAGTCTGTAGTAGGGCAAGAAACCGTACCATAGAATTGGTCGAATCCACGGTGAATAGGACCGTCAGGTATAGCACGCGAATAGTCGATCTCCTGCACCCCTTTCACACTTCTGTCCTTGATGGTATCACCTTGTTCATTGAAGAAGGTCATACCCACATGCCATTTGCCAGTACAAGCTGTACTATACCCTTTGTCCCGTAGCATTTGTGGTAGGGTAAGCCGGCCCTCGGCGATCAAGGAAGGCCCTTGTACGCCGACAAATACGCTGCGCATCCCGGTGCGGAATGCCATTCTCCCAGTAAGTATGCTATAGCGAGTAGGGGTACAAACGGTCGACGGACTCTGCGCATCCGTGAAGCGCATGCCTTCTTTGGCGAGCTGGTCTAAGTTGGGAGTAGGTATTCTTGATTCCTCATTGTAGCAGGCTACATCGCCGTAGCCAAGATCATCGGCCAGAATAAAGAGGATATTAGGCAATGGAGGGGCTTCTGGTTCTTGATCTGCACAGGAAATCAAAGCCCAGCAGAGGATAGCCGCTATGCTTATTCTTGTCATGGTTTTCGTTCTTGCTTGATGACACTGAATATACTGAATTATCGTTTATCCAATGATTGAGTATGTCTTAATCCATGCTATTAGATATTTAGGAGTCTGAAGCCAGGAGACAGATGGCTCTATATTCGCCATATTAAGTATGAGGATACAATTATCCTAGAAGATATGACGGGCATTTTTCAACCTA
>CAJXPD010000315.1 GCA_913057785.1 uncultured Lewinella sp.
CCCTTTGAGCTGAAAAAGTCGATGCCTTTGTCTTATGTTATTATCCTCAGCGATTGGCAAGTATAGCGCCACTGTGTCCAGGTATGGCAAGGCGTCTTGTGGTCTTTTCCCATCCACCGCCAATTTGGCTAGGCCCATGTACATGCTGCAAAAAGTAGTGTATTCTCCGATTGCTTTATATAATCTTGCCCCATTGGTGTAGAAGTTGGTAGCTGTATCGGGATTAGATTCCCGATAATTCAAGGCCAGCAAGAGATGCCCCTCGGCTTGTTCAAAAACTTGTCCAAATTCCTTCCCTACTCGAATGGCTTCTTTGGCATAGAAAATTGAAGAATCTCTACTCCCAAAATTCCGATGCCAAGACGAAATTCGGACAGCAAAATGTGCATAGACCGAATCCAATTTATGAAGTCGAATGGTTGATTGAGCCTCACGAAGATTTTCCAGACTTTGTTCTGGGCGCCCGCTATAGGCCAGAATACTAGCAATGACCCGGCAGGATTCGGCAAAAACATCCCAAGCTTCCGCAGCCTTACTTTCATCCTTTAGTCGCCATAAAAATTCGAAGGGAGTCCGGTCCATCCTGGCGTGGATTAATGCGGAACCATGCACTAATCTTGTTTGTAAGCCAAAGTAGTTGCTATATCGACCCTGCTCCTGCAATTTCTTCAGCAAGGGGCCAGTAATAGCAATCGCGCTCTTACTCCGCTTGGCGATCATCAGTTTCCGAGCTAAATCGAGAGAATCCTGTTCGTTAATCAGAAACAGTTCTAAATCCTCGTTTACATCTGTAAGATTGGAAAGAGTAATCCTAGACTGAACTTGAGCACTTGTCGTATCCAGAGCGGGTTGAGAGAATAAGAAAGTTATATAGATGATACTTGCGGCGAAAACTAGTAACATCTTCTTTAGGCTGTCATATACCAGCATGCAGGCACTATATATTCAGGTTGTTGTTCTAAAGTAATACTAAAGTATCCTATAGGTTTTAAATCCCAAAACTTCAATTAAGGCTTCGCGTTAAAAAGAGGAAAATCTGAGTCGCAGGTAACAACACCTGCAATGGCCAGATACCAGGGGGAGTCGCTCCAAGCCGATCTTCGGTGCCTGCCTGGCTTTGACAGGTTATCATCGACATCTCTCCCCAGCCTGCCACGCCCATTTGCTTTTCCAACAAAACATTTGTAAACTGCATAGAATCAATGCTACAGTATATGCAGCAAATCCCGTCCTTGTACATCACGGACAGTGAGTTGGGTGGACGTGGTGTGTTCTCATCCAGTCCTATAGAAAAAGGGTCAATTATTGAAATAGCTCCGGTATTGGTGATCCCAGGTTCTGAGCGAGATCTCTTGGATAAGACTATTATTCACGATTATTACTTCATCTGGGGCTTACAGGATCAACAGGCAGCCCTAATCCTGGGAAACGGCTCCATCTACAATCACTCCTTTAAGCCCAATGCGGAATATAGGCCAGATTTTGAAGGACAGACCATGAGTTTCTTCGCCCTCATGGAAATTGAGGCCGGGCAAGAAATTACCGTAAATTATAATGGTACGCCTGACGGGAAGGGTAGGTTCTGGTTTCACGAAAGCTAAGATAGAAACTAGCGGAAGTGAAGCTTGAAGCCTTCGTGACTGGCGGTAAAGCCTAAATTTTCGTAGAATCGAATGGCATCAGGTCTCTTCTTATCGGATGTCAGTTGGAGCACATGTGCACCTCGCGCCTTGGCTCGTTCTATCGCCCAGGTAAAGAATTGCTTACCCAGCCCCAGCCCTCTCTTATCTTCTCGGATTCGGACAGCCTCAATCTGGGCTCGCCAACCGCCTTTGTACGTGAGGTAAGGCAAAAAACTTAGTTGTAGGGTACCAATCACTTCCCCTTCCATTTCTACCACCATTAGCTCATGATTGGGGTCTTGATCAATGGCATGGAAGGCGTCCCAATAGGCCTGGGGTAAAGGGTCCTCGAATTGCTCTCGCAAAGCGCCGAGTTTATCGGCAGCAAGCATCCCCACAATGAGGGGCACATCCGCCTGAGTGGCAGCTCTAAAATGCAGGTCTTCTTTCATAGTCTGACGCTACATGTTGCGGAACCAATCTTGGAAATATTCTCCCACTACTGGGACAGGATTAGTCTGTTCTTGAGCAGCACCAACCAAAGCAATGATCCACAGTACAAAAGCAGCTAAGCTCAAAGCTGCACTGGTCATGGTGCTCAGAATAAAAAAGAAAAACATATTGCGTACTAGCCAAGCCACCATACTTAGCGCAAAGATCCCTAGTGCTTGCCGGATATGAAAAGAAACATATCCAGATCCTCGATCTTTATTCCCTATCACGGCAACAATCAACCCAATCGGAGTGATGTAACTAATGATCCCCAGTAACTTGTCATCAATACTTGCAAACGGATTATCTGACATCGCATTAATTTTTTAGCAAAATTAAGATTTGGCTGAAGATGCGATTGGTAAAAACGCATGCCTCCTCCAAAAGACTCCACTAAATTAAGGAGCCTGCCGAGGGGATGCAACTTAAATCGTCTAATATTTGGATTCCTTCGACGGGCATCGGTCGAAGGAATCCTGAATAGCAAGAGGTCTATTCGTAATGCAGACTATTGATCGGATTTTCAAACGCCGCCCGCACAGATTGAAAACTCACCGTTAGCCAGGCTATCGTAAGCGCTAAAATACCCGCAGCTAAGAATGGCATAAACCCAACATCAATCCGGTAGATAAAATCTGCCAACCACAATGACATCATATAATAGGATACCGGGATGGCCAGTGCAAAACCGATTACCACCAGCCAAGTGAACTCTTTAGAAAGTAGCATGACCAAATTGTTGATCGATGCGCCAAAAACCTTCCGTATCCCAATCTCCTTTCGACGCTGTTCGGCGGTAAAGGCGGAGAGTCCAAAAATCCCTAAGCTAGCAATGAAGATGGCTAGAATAGTAAAGGCCACAAAAAGCTTGAAGTAGCGCTCTTCCCCCTCGTACAATTGATCAATGCGATCATCTAAGAAAGTATAATCAAAGGCCTCTTCGGAGCCATATTGTGCCCATTTATCTTTGACAAAATCAATCGTCGCAGGCGTTCGGCTTCCATTAATACGCAAAGTCATCCAGTTTAACCAGCTTTCAGAAATATAGTAGACCACTGGCTCCACCTTGTTGTACAAAGATTCCATATTGAAGTCTTCGACCACCCCCACAATCTTACCAGTCCGCTTCACCCATGTCCCATCATTGTATTCGCTGGTTTCAAACCCTTTGCCGATCGGGTCATCTGTCCAGCCAATCATTTTCACTGCCGTTTCATTCAAGATAAAAGCCTCGGTGTCATCGCTACCATAAGCATCCGAGAAATCGCGGCCCGCCACAAAATCGGCTTCGATGGTCCTCATGAAATCTTCATCCACCGTAACAATCTTGATGCTTGTGCGATCTTGCGGGCTAGGTTCATACCCCTCAGCTTTAAAGCCAAGGTTACTGCTCAGTCGATTGGTCAAGCGCTTATTAGAAGCGGTGATGCTCAGGATATCAGGGTTCTGTTCCAGCTGTCCTTTCAGGGATTCATATTGCTGTAAGGAAGGGATAGGAACAAGTAGTAAGTTCTCTTTATTATACCCTAAATCTTTATTTCTCAGGAAATCCCATTGCTGATAGATCACCAAGGTTCCCACAATCAAAACTGTTGAAATACAAAATTGGAATACCACTAGCCCCTTCCGTAACCACGCGCTGAAAGTACCTTTTTTGACCTTTTCTTGGAATACACTCACCGCCTCAAAACTGGATAGGTAAAGCGCCGGATAACTCCCTGCCAGCAGACCAATCAATAAGGTAATTCCAATGAATATGCCGTATAGGTTTGGGATTTCTAATGGATTGATGCTTAGTCCTTTTTCCACGAAAGCATTAAATGCGGGGAGGGATATCCAGACCAAACCAATTGCCAAAAAGAAAGCAACAACAGCTATCAAGGTGGATTCTGATAGGAACTGCTTCACGAGCGCCCAGCGCGGTGCACCCAGTGTTTTTCGTACCCCAATCTCCTTAGCTCTTTTGATGGATCGAGCAGTAGACAAGTTCATGTAATTAATACAGGCGATCAATATAATGAAGAGAGCAATCGCAGAAGATATGTAAATGTACCGAATGTCGCTGTTGGCTCGGATTTCACCTCCCAAGTTAGAATGTAGGTGAATATCCGTCAATGCTTGTAGATATAGATTGACTCTTTCAGAGCTCCCCTCCCCTAAATTCTTCTCCAGAAAATCTGGGAGTCGATCGTTGATGGCCGCGGGGCTGGTTCCTTCTGGCAACAGTAGGTAGGTATATTGAGAGCCTTCGCCCCAGTTATTTAATACCAATTGATTGAAGACTTGCTTCCCAGTTGACATGGAAACAAAAAGATCTACAATCATATGATTATTCGGTTTGAAATCTTCGAAAACACCAGTGACCCTCAGTTCATTTTCTTCATTCCAGCGCAAAACTTTACCGATCGGATTCTCTGTGCCAAAATATTTTTCAGCGGTTGATTCCGAGATGGCCACGGTGAAAGGTTCTACCAAAGCAGTAGTACGATCGCCCGCCTTCCAAGGAAAATCAAATACTTCAAACACATTTTCATCTACTAGGAAGAGCTGATCTTCTTGATAATCTTGATTGTTGTAAGTGATTAGTCCGCCGTATGGGCTAAAGCGGACCACGGCTTCTAGCTCTGGGAAGTCTGTTTCAATGGCAGGTGCTAGTCGATAGGAATTTATCGGTGTTTCGATTTCTCTATCGGTTCCGTAGCCCCATTGGGTAACAATTCGATAGATATCATCCGCTCGGCTGTGGTATTTATCATAACTCAACTCATCCTTGACAAATAAGAGAATCAGTAGACAAATGGCCAGTCCCATAGCGAGACCGAAAATATTAATGATCGCATATAACTTTTGGCGGAAAATATTGCGGAAGGCAACTTTAAGGTAGTTGAATAACATGATCGGTGGTTTTTAGATTGGCAAATCCATCCCTTTAAATACAACTTTTATTAGGCAAGGTTGCCTCTCAGTTCCCTGAAGAGCCTCTCACCACTCGATTCATCCCTCAAATGGTACTCACTAAGGCCCAGCTAAGACAACTCCCGACATTTGGGATAGTCTGTTTTTTGGTTGAAATACTTTATATTTGTAAACACCGTTTTCGTATAAAACTAATTCCTATATACAGCGCAGGCTAGCCAAAACAGGCCCTCAGTGTGGAAGAGTTAATTGCTTGACCACCCAAAAAGGAGTATCTCTCCTTAATAGAATAGAATCGCAAGCATTTAATCCTGTATTGCCAGTCTGGAGCAACACTTGCATAGAGCTGAAAAACATAGCGATGAGACTATACACCTCCACTGCATTTTTGTGCCTGACATTTTGCCTCTTTTGGTCCTGCGAATCCGAGCATATGCCTGCTCCCACCGGTGGAACCCTGATCAAGGCAGGTGAAGAAGAAGGCAATATCGACAAACGAAATCAGTGGTTGTTGAATATGCACCGAACGGCTCCCGGAGACAATTGGTTGCAACAGGAATACCTTAATCAGATTGAGCAGGCCCAACAGAGTGACTTGGATTGGCGATCTGGGTGTGATGTGGTGGCTCTAGCTGGTGATAAAATACGGGGAGAATGGCGAGAACGTGGCAGTCTGAATCAGGCAGGAAGTGTAATAGATACTGAGTATGATCCGCTTACTGATGAAATCTGGCTTATTTCTGCCGGTGGAACACTATGGAAAGGTAAATCTGATGGTAGTCGTTGGGAAGTAGTTAATCAAGACTATGTCTTTAGCGAAGGTGCTCTTCATTTCGTAACTAATCGAGCTGAAAGGCGATTAATTGCCCTGATCAATAAAGAAATCCACTACTCTGATGACAAAGGTGAGACCTGGACTAAGGCAAGTGGTATTCCCAGCCGTAACGATTATTGGGGAGGAGCTGAAAACATCGTAATTCTTGAAGGCCCTGCTCCCATCATATTCTTTATAGGTAAGCAAGGATACTGGGATAATATCAGCCTTTATCGTTCCACAGACGTTGGGGTTAGTTTCCAAAAGCTAAAAACTTTCGAGACCAATCAACCCGAAGCGGTTCACCTCAATCACCCCCATCACAGCCAATCCGTTTTCTTGGCGGACAAGTCAGGAGAGGAGCTTAAATTTTCCGAATACACACTAGATAGCGGCAGCTTTACCCCCTTGGAAACAGGAGAAGCTATTTCCTTTGGCGACCAACGGGTCAACCTGGATGGTTGGGCACAAGGTGACTCTTTACGTTTGTATGTCTATGGACAAACAGATGGCGGCGACCTCGGGGTTTTCCTTTCCACAGATCGCACCCAGACTTGGACCCTTCAAGGCACCTTGCCAAAGCGCCCTTGGGCGGTAGGTATGTATGTCTCTCCAGAGAATCCAGAAGTCCTGATGATGGGAGAAGTGGAGTGTTATCGCAGTCTGGATGCCGGTGAGACCTGGACCAGAATCAATCGCTGGGGAGATTACTATGGTGACGTAGAACATAAGCTGCACGCGGATATTATGTACTTCGCAGAATACCGCAAATCAGATGATACGCCCTTCCTACTAGTAAGCAATCATGGTGGCCTTAGTATCTCATATGATTATTATGAAACCCAACAAAACATTGGATTAAGCGGCTTGAATGTTAGCCAATACTATAGCGTTGTCACTGATCCCTTAGACCCCAACTTTGTTTACGCAGGTTCTCAAGATCAGGGATTTCAGCGCTCTTCGTCTTTTGAAGATGCCGAAATCGGAAGTGAAAATTTTGATCAATTAATCTCGGGAGATTATGGGCACTTGACTTTCAGTAAGGGTGGCCAGTCTCTTTGGGTGGTATACCCTGATGGGTGGATCACACAATATCCCAAACCACAAGAACAAGGTTACAATGCCTCTTACCAGCTCCCCGAAGGGCAGCGTTCTGGTTTATGGCTACCTCCCATGATGGCTAGCCCCAATCCGGAGGAAGATGCCATCTATATGGCGGGCGGAAGCTTAGAGACGGATGGCGGCTCTTATCTGATCAAATTAACGGCAGATGGCACACGAATTGAGGCCGAAACCGGAAACTTCAATTTCCAAGCGGAATCAGGCGATGGAGAAATATCTGCTCTGACCACAGCTCCTTCAAATCCAGACCATTGGTATGTAGCTACCAGTAATGGTCGTTTTTTCTCTACGAAGGATGCAGGTGAAAACTGGGAGCAATCACTGAACTTTGTGGTGCAAGGACAGTTTTTCTATGGCCAAGCGATTCATGTCTCCCAACTCAACGAAAATGTAGTCTATCTCGGGGGAAGTGGTTACTCGAATCCCGCGGTATATGTCTCCAAAGATGGGGGGGAAAACTTTAGTGCTTTGAATCGCGGATTACCTAACACCTTGGTCCTGGGTTTAGCGGCTGATCCAGCAGAACAATTCCTTTTTGCTGCGACAGAAGCCGGTCCCTATGTGTATATCCATGAAGAGGATCGCTGGTATGCACTTAGAGCGGATTGTGCCCCGAATCACACCTACTGGTCCGTCGAGTATGTCCCTTCCATAGGAACAGCCCGTTTTGGCACCTATGGTCGAGGTATCTGGGATTTCACCTTAGATCCAATGGTCAATACAGCGGATGACTTAGCCGTAGAAGCTGAATTAAATATTTTCCCGAATCCAACTAAGGATTGGCTGCAAGTTTCTCTGAGCCCTGAACTTACCCGCTCTTCGAATCTTCAGCTAAGGCTATTTGCTGCTAATGGTCAGTTGATTAAACAAGTCGTAGTGCAGGATGCGACTACTAGACTGGATCTTCGTCAGTTGCCGACAGGCTCCTATTGGGTGGAATTGAATGACGGAATTAGAAGAACAACTCGTCCGATCATTTTAGCGAATTAGGACTTTCGCCAAGCATTTCTGCAATCATTCCCTCTTTCAAAGCATAGGCGGAGACGGTAAATCGCTTGATTTGGTAAGTTTCCAAGACGTAATGGATCAAGCTAGAGGCTACTACGATCATATCTACTCGATCGTCAGGAATCCATGGGCTTCGTTCGCGTTCTTCCCAACTCATCTTTTTTAGTTCATCAAATAAAGGAGCAAAACGAGTGGGATCGACCTCCCAGGTCTGGGGGCTTGACCTGCTGATGGCAATCTGCTCGGCGATCACATCAAAGGTCCCTGCGGCGCCGACGAGCCATTGGGTAGGCCAGTCTGTCAAGGCTTGTTCGAGTGGCTCTAAGTGGAGGTTTAGGAAGGCCTTGATCCCCAGCAATTCCTTGGCCGAAATTGGATCCTTTTGATGAAACTTTCGAAGCAGTACGGCAGCTCCAACCGGGAAACTTTGGCACCATAGGACCTTATCTCCCTCTGCAATAATGAATTCGACACTCCCTCCTCCGATATCCATTACCAGGTATCGCTCAAGCGGCTTAACCAATGACTGGAAAACACCTTTCTGAATTAAGGCGGCTTCGCGCTGACCACTGATGATCTCTATATCTAATTGCGTTTTATCCGCCGCCCACTTCATTAAATCTGGGCCATTAGAGGCCGTGCGGAGTGCTGCCGTTCCGATTACCTTTACCTGTTTAACTTCATATTGATCTAGTAAATCACGATAGGCCATCAAGGTAGAAGTAGCCCTTTGCATCGCTGCCGCTCCTATTCGCTTGATTCCGCCTTCTGCAAGCTTAACAAAACGCTTTTCTTTATACAGAACTGAAAAGTGACCTGCCGAATCGGTTTCGACGATGAGCAGGTGAAAGGTATTGGTGCCAAGATCAAGCACAGCCAGCCTAGACATCTGACTTACTGCTTTTGCGCCTGTACTTGCTTGAAGATATTGTCATAGAACTTGGTTCCGTTTGGATGCATCTTATTCGCATAGGCATACTTTCCATCTTCATAAAAGACGTAGTAGGCGCAACCATTGCTATAAAAGATATCGGCCTCAGAAATATTTTTCCCTTGTGACTGAAAAAACAGGCGACCAATTGGTTGACAATTCGGGTCAATTAAGGGAACCTCCGTAGAAATATGAGCAATGGTCTGTCGAATGCTATTTTGCACCTTCTGACTCATGGAGAAGTTGAGATAGTAGAAAACGAAATCTACATAATCGCAGTTGTCCCAAAGCATCTTCACTTTGTCAGCGGGAATAGAAGGATAAGTAGCGGTTCCGGTACTTGCTGATGCAGTCGTGTTATCTGCAGGCGTCTCAGCTGAGGGGGCAGCCGGTGGTGTGGAAGAAGCAGATTGATCGGTTTGTCCGCCTTGGCAAGCCCAAAGTCCCAAACCGAGGAATAAAACAAGTATAAATTTATGCATGCTGATTAATTTCAATTCTATCTTATGGTGTTCTCGTTTTAGCAGCAGGAAGGCGAACGTCCCTGATCACAGCCAGTACAGCATTCGGATACTCACTACTCGTCCAAAAAAAGGATCTCCTCCTTCTCGATCTTGAAAACTGGCCAGGCTCTTAGACCAGCGAATATTCAAGGTCCACTTGTCCGTAAAAAAATAACTGGCGCCCAAGATACCTGTAAAAATATTAGACTTATATATTTCTTGGTCAGTAATATCATCTCCAATAATGGAGATCGCCTTGTAGTCGATAATATTGGAGTACGAAATGCCAGCCTCAGCCTGCACCTTCCAATCACTAAAGCTCAACATGATTGGTGCCTCGACTAGATTGAGGTTAATACGGTCGAACATGGACAGCGGAGAGTCTGTTTTGGATCGACTGCTCCCTTGTTGAACATATAACATCTCAATACTCAACTGCCAACGATCGGATAATACAGCAGCAGCCTTAACACCGGTATTTACCCCAATCTTGTGAAAACCTCCCAATCTATCCCCATCAATTTGAGATAGATTAAACCCTCCAATTACTGCGGCTTTAAAGGTTTGGGCTGAAGTGTAGGTACTCATAAAACAGAGGAAGATAGCCCAACAGAATTTTCTCATAGTCTTAAACATTTATGTAGTCGTACTTAGATATACTTGAACGAAAGCCCCATCAACGGCTCGATAGTTCAAACGGGCCTGCCTGTTCCTGTTATCGCCTGTAAAAGTAGCCCTTCTGAGCAGATAATTTGAGAAATAGTGGCTAACAATGGCTATTTTTGCGAAAAGCTGGCTAAGATGTTTAAATATACTAAGCACACACTTAAGAAGATTGAAACGCTTTTCAGCGAAATGGGATATACCATCCGCTATGAAAAAGGAAACTTCAATTCGGGCTACTGTATTGTCGAAAATCGTAAGATCGCCGTGATCAATAAGTTTTTTGACACAGAAGGTCGTATTAATTGCCTTTTAGAAATCTTTCAGTTCGTGGAGGACTATCCATTGGAACATCTTACAGAAGCTTCTGCGAAAGTATTTAAGCAGTTGGAAAAAATGCAAAAGAAAAAGCCACTTTCGGAAGAAACAGAAGTAGTTGAAGAAAGGGAAAATCAAGAATAAGTTCCCTTGCCAGTTCCACCTATCCACAAGGTCCACGCCTTATCTACATTCTTAATGACTTAAAAACCATTACTGATCGATTTCCAACTCACGATACTAGGAACCGGTACCTCACAAGGCGTACCGATCATTGGCTGCGATTGTCCAGTTTGCCTGTCTACTAATCCAAAAGACAAGCGGCTAAGAACCTCCGCACTTCTACAGGTTGGAGACCAGCAACTCTCCATCGATTGTGGACCTGATTTCCGCCAGCAGATGCTCCGGGCCAAGGTTCAGCATTTGGATGGCGTGCTATTTACTCATGCCCACAATGATCATATCATTGGTTTGGATGATGTTCGCCCCTTTAACTTTCGTCAGAGAAAGGATATGCCGGTGTATGCCACGGTGGAAGTACAGAAAGCCCTTACCAAACGATTCGACTACGTCTTCGATGCCGACCCCTACCCGGGTGCTCCGATGGTCGTACTCAAAACCATTGAAAATCGTCCCTTTAACATCGATGGCACCCCCATTCAACCGGTGCAATTTCTACACGGCAAGCTAAGCGTGCTAGGTTTTCGTATTGGTAACCTAGCCTATCTAACTGACATGAAAACCATCTCGGAAGAGGAAAAGTCAAAGCTCAAGAACCTCAAAAATTTAGTCATCAATGCCTTACACTATAAGGCCCATCACTCGCACTTAAACCTGGAAGAAGCTTTGGCACTGATTGAAGAGTTAGCCCCGGTGCAAGCCTATCTGACACATGTGAGCCATCGTATGGGACTGTATGATGAAGTCAATCCCACATTGCCACCTGGTGTAGAACTTGCTTATGATGGCTTGGTGATACGTGGTCAATTCTAAACCTTGTTCAACAGAGCTCGTGGACAATCATAAAATGAAACGAAAAGTGGACGATAATTGTCAGTAGAGCATTGAATTTCATTTTTGAGTGTCTTCAAACACGAGATTTGTCGAAGAACTATTCTAAATAAGATAAGCCCTTACTCATGAAGCATTTAGCCGATATTGTCCTCCTGGGTGATCCCCGACTCTACGAAGTTTGTGAAGCAGTCAGACAGGACGAAGTCCCTGCCCTGCAAGAGACCGTCAATGATATGGCCAACGTGATCTTAGAATTTCGGGCCAAGTACGGAGCCGGGAGAGCCATTGCCGCGCCACAAATAGGAGTGATGAAACGACTCGTCGTCATGAACATAGATCGTCCAATCGCATTCTTCAACCCTGAGCTCTATGACCTTAGCGATGAGATGATTGAAATGTGGGATGACTGTATGAGCTTCCCAGATTTGCATGTGTGGTTAAAGCGGCATCGGTACTGTAAAATGCGCTTCCGAGACGAGAACTGGGAGGAGCAAGTCTGGGAGTTATCTGATGACCTTTCTGAATTGTTGCAACACGAATGTGACCACCTGGATGGTGTGCTGGCGACGATGAGAGCTGAAGGTAAAAATGCTTTGCGCTGGGTGCAAAGGTAAGGTCCATTTTACCTACTTCCCACTCCCTCCTATCATTGCCTTTCATTTGATTATATTCTACTATATTAGTAGAACTAATTTCCTTGCATTGGTAAGGCACTAAACTTTGCAATAAAAGTCTCCTCCTACATTTATATTGCAGGATAAGTACCGCTTCCTAACAATTTCCAGATTACGTTTGGGAAAGGTTTTATCTCCATTGAAAACTTAACGAAGGTCATGATCTTTATCGAACGCTCCACCCAACCCGCTTGGTTCAATAGTCCTGAAGTTGAAGAGGTCTTTCAAAAACAGAAGGACTTCATGATGCATGAACAGAATCAGCATGAGATCCGCACGGGTAGATTTGACCAGGATCAATTTACCTTGCCGATGGACGAAGACATGGAAAAGGAGTTGATCCAGGTTTTCCGAAATAAATGCCCATTCTGCGAAAGTCTAGTGATTGGGACCAATGCGGCCCATTTCACCCCGGACATGACCAATCGAAGACGTCAGCTGGAGACTTTAATTGCTGAGAAGGAAAAAGGTGAGCAATTTCAGAAAGGGATGAAGCGAGGCTTCAACAGCTACTACGGAGAGGAAACCAAAGAAGGATTTGAAGCCTATGATATTGGTTTTTTTCGACCAGAATTGAGAGCCATGAACGCCAATGGTACCGTTAGTCCAGCCCATTATTGGTGGCTGGGTTGGGATTGGCACAACCTCTTCTTAATCTGTCGTTCCTGTCTTACGGCCAAGGAGAATAAGTTCCCTATCGCAGCCCTGAACCGAGCCTCTTTCCACGAAGAGATGGGGCTGCAAGATCTACGACAAGGCTTAGCGAAAGAACAGGCCCTTCTAGCAGATCCTTGCCAAATAGACGATTTTCAGCAGCGGCACATTCTCTTCCGAGATGGTAGGGCATTGGGTACGGATGAGATGGGTCAGCAAACCATTGACGTATTCAAATTGAATCGACCTAGGCTGGTAACGATCCGGAGATTTGTCAGTAAAGCCATGGCAGAAAAAATAGAAGCAGTCTTTCGAGGAGATCAGCCCATGGAAAAGCTTTTAAGTCCCAGCCACCCCTTTGTAGCCTCGATTCTCGATGAGTGGTGGCTTAATTCTGCCCAGGACGCCGATGCATTGGATCACTGTAGAGCCATCTTTGAAGGGGAACTTCCCCCTTATCTGGAAACGGAAGCCGCCCCATCTGCTTCATACACCGTTGATCAAGTTTCGAACATAGAAAAAGAGCAAGAGGAAGTTGAAAAAGCCAAGAACTTCTATGACTTAGAAAAGAGAGAAAACTTAGCGGCTTA
>CAJXPD010000316.1 GCA_913057785.1 uncultured Lewinella sp.
AAGAAAGTCAGTCGCCGAAGGCAATCTCAAGGGGAGGTTCAAATCTGAAGAGCATAAACTATGAATGGAAATAGGTGAAATACCGCTATACAATCAGCCTGCTACAAGACAAAAGGCTACTGCTAGCTATTAGTCTGACGGCTATAGAGTAAAATACGAACTGCTTAAAGTATTAGCAAACCTATGCGAAGTCTTCAAACCGATGAACTGGAAAGTCCCATTCCTCATCCGGGAAGAACTTGCGAAGACGCCAGTCGCAAGCAAGGGCGTGTGCCTCCATTCCTTCCATCCTGGATATGCGTGAAGCTACTGCACTGAAAGTTCTGTTAGCTGCCGGACTGATTTCTTGAGTAGTGACCACTTTTAGGAATTTGTGAACGCTTAGGCCTCCGCTGTACATTGCGGCTTTTTCTGTTGGCAAGATGTGGTTGGTCCCACTAGCTTTATCTCCGTGGGTTACGGTGCTTCCTTCCCCTAGGAAGAGGGAGCCATAATTCTTGAGGCGCGCTTTCCACCAGTTCAGATCTTCAGCGATTACCTGAAGATGTTCAGGCGCATAATCGTCGCTTACTTTGGCAACCGCTTCTCGGTTTTCACAAAGAAGTATAACGCCATGATCTGTCCATGCCTGCCGAAGAACCTCGCGATTGGGCATTTGGTCTATGATTTTCGGCATCAGGCTATGTACGCGATTGGCTAATTTTCGATCATCTGTAAAGAGCCAAACCGGAGAATCGGGGCCATGTTCTGCTTGGGAGAGCAGATCAATCACGATCGTCAAGGGATCAGCTGTTTGATCTGCAATGATGGCCGATTCGGTAGGTCCTGCCAGGACATCGATGCCTACCGGGCCGAACAATAGACGTTTGGCTTCGGAAACGTAGGCATTACCAGGGCCGACAATGATATTGGCCTTGTGCCCGGTGAATAGTCCATGTACCATACTGGCAATTGCTTGCACGCCTCCCATTTCTAGAATGATGTCAGCACCCGCCAAGTCCATGGTATAGGCTACAATGGGGTCGATGCTGTACCCTCTTGGGGGAGAGCAGGCGATGATAGTAGATACTCCAGCTACTTTAGCAGTGGCTATACTCATAATGGCAGAAGCAATATGCGCGTACCTACCTCCGGGTACATAGCAGCCTGCGCAGTCAATAGGAATGATTCGCTGGCCAAGCTTCACCCCAGGAAAGGACTCATACTCAAAAGAAGAGATGCTTGCCTTCTGTGCTGCTGCAAAATTGGACACCTGCTCATGAACGAAAACGATATCTTTCTTTATATCTGCTGGGACCTGACTAAGCAGCTCAGCTTTCTTTTCCTTAGACAATACAATCTCTGCTGTCCAGTTGTCAAACTGTTGGGCATAAGCTCGGGCAGCCTTTTCTCCATGGGTTGCTATATCGTCTAGTATAGACTGCACCCTTGCACTTAGTTGACGACTGGTATGGCCCCGCTTGGGCGAAGCTTTCTTTATGAATTCCATAGGTGTTTCTTTGACCATTTTTATCTGCATGGAATCTAATACTTTTAGATCATTTGGACATTTTGAGTGTGGACCAGTTTTTTACTTAATAGCCATTAGCTATGTCTAGGCTGCTATGCTATTTGTGCGACAAGTGTAGCTTTTGGACACATTAATATTAATAGAATGTTTTTTGGGTTGTTTGTGAATTGATTGTATATTACTAGTCCCTCCTCTATTCTCTCTTTCCTAAGCCCAGTTACCCTAAATAAATTTGTTATGAGAATTGTCAATCACGTAGTCATACTATGTGCTCTTTTGCTTGCGGCATGTAGCTCTGATAACTTCCTTTTGATTCCAGATGCTGAAATTGAGGCACAAAGCCAAAGGAATACCGATGGTGCGATCAGTAGTCAAACTGATGCCGAGCAAGCGCTCCTTATTAGTCCTAGCAACAAGAATCCTTGGAAGGTATTTCGCGCGGCAAACCCGATTACTATAGATGGTTTGGAAGGTGATTGGGATGATGTTCCGAGAAAGCACTTGCGGGTAGAACTTGATTTTAACAACTACACGCTTGATTCGAAACTTGATTGTAGATCCTATGCAAAAATGCTCTGGGATGATGCCAATCTGTACATTTTCGTCAGTGTACTTGACGACGAGATTAAATTCAACACGCTTGACCCTGGCAGTCTCTTCAATAATGATGGAGTTGAGCTATACATAGATGGGGATAATAGCAAAAATGTGGCTGCAAACTACCCTCCGCCATTTATCTTTCCACCTCCAGCTTATGACAGTAATGATAATTTAATCCGCTTTTTTCCTAGTCAAACCGAAGCCTTTGTCGCTTATCCCAATCTTACACCTTCTGCCTTTGAATTTATGTTTGCATCGGGCCCGCGTGGTGGATATAGCTTGGAAATTAAAGTATCACTGGCGAGTTTAGGGATATCCGGCAATGCAGGAGACCTCTTTGGGGTTGAATTTCAGGTGAATGATAGTGATAACGATCTAGAGCGAGAGACCTCTCTTAAGTGGTTTTCTTCCTCGGATTTTTCTTTCTATGATCCTAGTCTATTCGGCACTGCCGTCTTGTTTAATAGGATCGCTCAATAATAGCGTCGGTAACATTGGTCCACCTGAGTTTACGGTGATCCCAACTGCGCCTTGGCATCGGAATTTCGATGCCAAGGCGCAGTTCATTTGACATGAATGGATGCCAAAATTAGTAAGATGAGAATCGATATCATTACATTCAATTTCTGTTCAAATGGCTGTAGCGCTAACAGCGTAAGACCTTCCTCTCACTCATAACTCAAGGACTTCACTGGATTCGCCAGGGTGACTTTCAAAATCGTAATACCCGTAGCCAACAAGGTTATCAGCATGATCAGTAGGAGAGGGACAACGAAGAGCAGGGTGCCCACCGGCATCCGATAGGCAAATTCATTGAGCCAACTTTCTATACTGAACCAGGCTATCGGCGTGGCTAGCGCAAAGCCAATTAGAACCAATAGGAAAACCTCTTTAGAAAGTAGCATAAATAGGCTAGGAACACTGGCACCCAGCACCTTTCTCACACCCACTTCCTTAGTCCGTTGAAGCGCCGAGAAGGAAGAGAGGCCATAAAGACCTAAGCAAGCTACAATGATGGCCATTAAAGCAAAGGCACTGAAGACCTTGAGATTGACCTTGTCTTTCTTGTATTGCGCTGCGAAAAACTGATCCAGAAAATAGTGCTCGGTTGGATTCCCTGGGAAGGTGGCCTTGTATTGCGCTTCAATACGATCCAATGCAGTACGGACCTCCTTGGTATTCATTCGGATGGCATAGAAGGGATCGAAGGCCTCATTTCTAACAAAATACATCGCGTCAATCGGGCGATTCAGGGACTCATGATGATAATCTTCAATCACACCGACAATTCTCCTCTCTTCTCTAGTGAATTCATATAGAATCTCACCGACTGCTTGTATCGGATCCTGAAACCCAAGTTCCCTCGCCGCGGACTCATTAAGAATCAAGGGCGTGTAGCTTTTCATCTCTTTGTCAAAGTCTTTACCCGCCAAGAAGTTGACCTTCATAGTAGAGAGAAAGTCATTGCTGGTAACCACTCGTTCTATGGATTTCATATCCGCCTCACTTTCTCTCACCCGAGATATGGCTAGACCACGCAAGATTCCTTGTCCGGGGATCACAGTCGATGTACCAATGCTACTGATGCCCGGGATAGCCAATACCTGCTGCTTGAATCGTTCTATAATTGGTAAATTGTCAGCCCCCCTCGCCGGGCTGATAACGGGTCCACGGAGAATGAGCACTTGCTCCATATCAAACCCCATGGCTTGATTGTTCATATACTTCAATTGGCCATTGATAGCCAGTGTGGCGATGATCAGCAAGGAACTGAACAGCAATTGAAAAACGATTAGCCCCCTTCTTAAATAAAGGCTGGAATCAATCTTTGATCTACCCTTTAAGGCGTTGGTGATTTGGTGAGAAGAAATGACGAATGCCGGATATAAGCCGGAAAGTGCGGTTCCAAGTAAGAAAAAAGTAACTGCCAACAAACCAAAACGCCCCATATCAATGCTTTCCAGGGAGAGTCCTTTTTCTACAAACAGATTAAAGACCGGTTGACCCGCAAGGACGAAAGCCAAGGCAAGAATGACCGCCATGCTGTTGATGAGAATAGCTTCAGTGAAAAATTGGAACACTAACTCTTTTTTTCGAGCTCCCATGACTTTACGTACTCCCACTTCCCGTGCTCTCTCCACCGATTTGGCAGTGCTGAGGTTGATAAAGTTGATCCAGGCAATGACTACGATAAACAAGGCGATGATTTGTAGTATCCGGATCGTCATGGCATTCCCAATTGGTCCCACTTCATTCTGATAGGTAGAATTCAAGTGAATATCCGCGACATCCGTCAGGAAATACCGATTGACACGGTCATAGACTCCTTCCTCATTTTTTTCAGCATAGCCTGGTTTATAGAGCAAGGTAAGTTCACTCATTTTCTGCTCAATGGCACGAGGATCAGCCTCCTCATTGACTTTCACAAAAGTGATAAAGGCATTTCCACCCCAGTCATTGGCAAAATCCTCCGGGTTTTGCTGCTCCAAGGTGGCATAGGAGGCCAGGGCCTCAGCATCTACTTGTAACTTAAATCCCGGCCTTTGATACACCCCTGTAATCAGTAACTCATGGTGGGATCTCCCATCATCATACCGTAAGGTTCTTCCGATGGCTGTTTCTACACTGCCAAAGTACTTTTCCGCCAGTTGGGCAGTGACCATCATGGTATTGGGCTTAGTCAATTCATTGACACCATGAATGACCTGCAAATCAAAGAAATCGGGATAATCCGAATCAGCAAAAAATAGCTCCTCTTCCTTGAAGCTTATTTCTTGCTGATCGAGCCGAGTAAGGACTACTGAGCCTCCGCGGCTAATACTGGGACTATATAATCTTGCCTGGGCAGTCACCTCGGGCAAGTCGCGCATCATGGCGGGCCCAACTCCTGAAAAGGTCATACTGCTTTCATAGACCATTTCACCAAAGCGGTAGTAGTCATTGGATACCCGATAGAGCTGTTCAGCATTTGTACTATTGTTGTAATTCAGTTCTTCGGAAACGTATTCCAGAATAAAAAGTGCAGCGGTCAGCCCTAGGGCAAGTCCGAGTATATTGAGGGCGGTGTAGGCTAGGTGGCGTTTGAAATTTCGGAAGGAAGATTTAATAAAGCTGAATAGCATAGCATTGGTGATAAGGGAAGTAAGGCGCCCTCCCTTGTAAAAGCGGATGGCGCTAAATACATCAAGAAAATAACGGTATTGTGCCGAACGGGTCTTACCCGTACTGATTCTCCACTCATATAATTCTTGCAGATCACCGGCCACTTCATCGAAGTAGTCGGCCCGGCAGAATTTTTGGAGCAACCAATAGGCGAATTTCGGTGGAGATGGATTTTCTGCCATGCTGCTATATGATTTTAGGGACCATGTTCCATATTTGCATCTTTGCTTCCATGGTATCCTTGGCAGTTCGATACCCTAGCTCGGTGGCTTCGTACAGTACCTTCCGACGGCCTCCTCTCTTCTGCGAAGGTTCACCTATCTTGGATTGGAGCATGCCTTTTTTCTCTAGCCGCTTTAATACCATTACTACCGCAGGTAGAGTTATGGGTTTACCTAGCTGTTTGCTGTAGAGCTGAACAAGCTCAGCTCCATAGGACTCCTTTTCTCTTAATACCAGCAGGAGGATTATTTCCTCCAGCGCTCCGAGCGTGTACTTCATTTCTGATTGCTTAGGTGCAAAATTGTTACTGAGTGTGCAATATAGTAAACATTCGTTTAGGATATGAATGATATAGTAAATATTTGTTTAGGATATAGTGAATTTCGGTCAGCAGCTAGAAGGTTAAGGCTGGCATAGATTTACAGTACGTAGGAGGGCAAGAGTGTATCCGATCACCTTAGAAAGTGGAAAAGGAATCCTTTGGGTAAATTGAGTCCAGGGGAAATTTTCTGTGGAGTTTTGTTCCTATTCAAGTTTTTAATCAAAGTCGGGCCTTGCAACCCCATTTTTCCCCAAAAGTTCAATTAGGGGGTGTCTTTTTGCAAAATATGTCAGAAGCCCAACAAATACTAAAATAGATGTACAGCTTTGTGAGTTGGCAGATTACCTTTGGGGCGTGTTTGAATTAATTCCAACTGAAAATCAGGTATTTAGCTTTTTGACTACAAATTAATTGTAAAGGTTGCATGGCTAAATAATAAAATCAGACGAACGCCTTACTTCCTCAAACGTTGGTTCTCAAGCAGCAAAAATTCAAACATATGCTGATGTTGAAACCAATTTTCACGCTACTAGCTATGCAAGGCCAAGATAGTTATTAAACATGGCCAGATGGAATTCCGAACTGGAATCCACCTTCTCTATACAACTGTGCCTACCCTTTTGTTGATATGCATCAAAAGGATCATAGGCGAGACAGTGGTGAGCTATGCCTCCTACTCTTTTTTTATCCCAAGAACTAAACTGGTAAATCAATGCTGAGCTGCGACTGCTTTGATGATAGCATCGCTTCTTAAGCTTAATAGGATTAGCACTAAATAAGAATAAACTCGCCGCGTGCTTCAATCACCAAGCTCGGAAGATTGGTGACTTTGACTCAACGTGGACTATTGAAATCATCTAATTAAATTAAAAAGCATGAAAAAAATCTCACTAGTTTTCGGACTGATGCTTTTTGTCGTGGGGATCACCATGGCACAAAAGACTGTTACAGGAAAAGTGATCGATGAGGACGGTGAAGCCCTGATTGGGGTTAGTATCCTTGTACAAGGAACAAGTACGGGTACAGTGACCGACATCGAAGGTGCTTACAGCCTGAATGTACCTCAAGAAAGTAATGTTTTAGTATTCAGTTACACGGGATTTGCTACACAAAATGTAGAAATCAACAACCGCACTGTAGTGGATGTAACGCTTGAAACTTCGGCGGAATTGCTACAGGAGGTAATTGTAACTGCTTACGGTATTACCACTAAGGAAGCCTTTTCTGGATCGGCAGATGTTGTCGGCGCGGAAGAGTTGGAGCTGAGAAACGTAACCTCTCCTATTGCTGCCATCGAAGGTAATGCTACTGGTGTTCAGTTTACCTCTCCTTCCGGACAACCTGGATCTTCTCCTGGTATCGTGATCCGCGGAGTGGGTACATTGAATGGTGATACAGATCCTTTATTCATCGTAGACGGAATCCAATACGAAGGTGCCCTAACCACCATCAACCAAGAAGACATTGAGTCCATCACTATTCTTAAGGATGCCTCATCTACTTCTTTGTATGGATCTCGTGCTGCCAATGGTGTTGTCCTGATTACCACTAAATCAGGTACTATTGGAGGAGAGACTAGAGTTTCTGCTTCTGTTCAGCATGGTTTTGTATCAAGAGCCATTCCTTTATACGACGAGGTTACACCAGGGCAATACTACCAGTCCATGTGGCAAGCACTAAAGAATTCAAGTGCTGGTGGTGGAGACGGTGCATTTGCCTCTGCCAATATCTACAATAGCTTGGGCTATAATCCATTCAATGTGGCTAACGATCAAATCGTTAATGCAGATGGTAGTTTGAACCCAAATGCTAGCGTAGTTTATCAGAGTTTGGATTGGTATGATGTATTGGAACAAAGCAACACTAGAACCAACTACAATGTGAATGTATCTAGTGGTGGAGAGAACCATAGCATTTTCTTTTCTACTTCTTACTTGGAAGAAGGAGGATATGTTAGAACTTCTGAATACGACCGTTTAACTACTCGCTTGAACGCAAACTTTAACGCTAATAGCTGGCTAACCTTAGGAGGTAGTGCTAACGTTACTACTTCTAATTCTAGAGGTCCTAGTTCAGCAGGTGCAGGTAGTATTGTGAATCCTTTCGGATTTGCTAAGAATATCGGTTCAATCTATCCTGTATATGTGAATGATCAGAACGGAAACTTGGTATTGGATGAGGGTAATAACCCAATCTTTGACGGTGGGGAAGGATTCTCTGAGTTCAATATCGGTTCAAGACCTATTAACCAAGGTCGTCACGCACTACAGGAGCTTCTTTTGAATGACGAACGTGATAGAGACAATACTTATGGTTTGCGATTTTACGCTGACTTCAACCTATTGGAAGGCTTGAATGTACGATTGAACTACGGTAGAGACATCAATGAAGGTTTGGAGAAAGAGTATGAGAACAATATCATTGGTGATGCACAGCCAACTGGGCGTTACAGCGAAAGAAGATTTAGAAGACAAGTTGAGAACTTCAACCAGTTGTTGACTTACAATAAGTCATTTGCAAATGCTCACAATATTGAGATTACTTTAGGACACGAGACTTTTGACAGAACTTTCACTAGCAACAATGGTCTAGCTATTGACCAAACCGCTGAAGGTATCTTCGAATTCGACAACTTTGCCACTCCAGTACGAGTAGGTGGTTCTACTACCAGAAAGCGAATTGAAGGCTATTTTGCCAGAGCTAATTATAACTTCAACAGCAAGTACTTCTTGAGTGTTTCTGCACGTAGAGATGGTTCTTCTGTTTTCAGCTCAGGAGCAAGATGGGGTAACTTCTACTCTGTAGGAGCCTCTTGGAGACTAGATCAGGAAGCCTTTATCCAAGATATTCCTTGGATCAATCGCTTGAAACTACGTGCATCTTACGGTGAAGTTGGTAACGATGATCTGGGTGACTTCTTCTTGTCTCAGCCTAGATATAGCTTGACTTCTAATGCAGGAAATCCAGCAATTGTATGGGCAGAAATTGGTAACGCTAACCTACAATGGGAAACCATCGAGAGTTTTGACGTAGCCGTTGAATTCTCTTTGTTCAACAACTTCCTTGACGGTTCTTTGGAATACTACAGAAGAAACTCTTCAGATCTATTGTATGACCTACCGATCGCATTGAGTAATGGTTTGAACTCGTTCCCAACTAACATTGGTGACATGTACAACTCTGGTATCGAGCTAGGTTTAACCGCTAACTTGATCACTAAGAGAGATTTCAGATGGAATGTTAGAGTAACAGCTTCTACTTTCCAAAATGAAATCACTAGCTTACCAGATCCATTCATTAATGGTTCTAAGCGATGGGATGTGGGTAGATCTCGATTTGACTTCTATCTACTACACACTGCAGGGGTAGATCCTACTAATGGAGATCAGTTGTTCTTCATGTACGAAATTGATGAGGATGGTAACAGTGTTCCTGTATTGGAAGGAGACGGAAGCCATGCTACTACTAATGACTGGGAAGCTACAGAAAGAGCTTACACTGGTGCAAGCTCTATTCCAGATCTTTTAGGATCTTTTTCTAATAGTTTGAACTACAAAGGATTTTCTTTGAACTTCCTGCTTACTTTTGGTATTGGAGGAGATATTTTGGATAATGGTTATTCTGCTATGATGCACAGTGGTGTCTATGGACGTTCTCTACACCCAGACATCTTGGATGCATGGCAAGCACCTGGTGATATTACTGATGTACCAAGAATGGAAAATGGAAACGTTGATTTGGTTAGAACTCAGTCTACTAGATTCCTAACAGATGCTTCTTTCATTGCTGTTAGAAACGTGAATCTTGGTTACACCTTCGGCGAAAATATTGCAAGCAAACTAGACGTTGAGGATTTGAGACTATCTGTAACAGGAGAAAACCTATTGCTATTCAGCAAAAGAGATGGTTTGAACCCACAGTACAACCTAGCAGGTACTCCATCTGGTAATGACTTCAATCCTGCACGTATTATTTCTATCAGCTTGAATGCCAATTTCTAATTTTCTCCGAAAACTTTAAAAAGACCAAACATGTTGCGTAACATAAAATATTTATCATTAGTCTTCTTTGTTTTCGCGATATCCGCTTGTAGCGAGGATTTCTTGGAAACAAAACCTACAGATGCTATTTCTGCGGCTGATGCCTTGGCTACTGAGGCAAACATGGCCTTGATTATAAACGGAATGCATCGCGCGATGTATTCTCAATCTCAAACTGTACTACCTGGTGGTACAACAGCAAGAGCCAATGAGCACTACTGGGTGCCAATGGGCGACAACCTTGCTGGAGGTTTGATCCACAGTGCCAATGCCAACAACTTGAGCTGGCGTAGTGTAGCACAATGGGTGCAACACACCGATGAGACTTCTGCTACTACTAGAATCTTGTGGTACCACCGTTACAATATCATCGCAAATGCGAACTCTATCATTAATAGAGTAGAAGAAGGTGATTTGCCTCAAACACCAAGACTATTGCAGATCGTTGGTCAGGCTTACGCCTACAGAGCATATGCTTATATGTCATTGGTACAGCATTTCGCTAAAGGATACTTGATCGGTACCCCAGCTTCTGATCCAGGAGTGCCGTTGCTATTTGCTTCAGAATCTCCTTTCACTAGTGCACCTAGGTCAACTGTACAGGCAATCTATGACCAGATCTCTTCAGATCTTGAATCTGCCATCTCCAGTTTCGAAACTGCTGAGCCTAGAGCAACAGGTAGTGCTTTTGATAAGGCCAACCTAAACATCGATGTAGCCTATGGTTTGAGAGCTAGAATGGCTTTGGCTACTGGAAATTGGGCGCTGGCAGCAGAATCTGCCGCTAAAGCACGTGAGAATTACCCAATCATGGGTGAAGGTGATTGGAAATCTGGATTCAACACAACGCTTCTTCCTGAAGTACTTTGGGGAAGTAACGTGATTACTACTGAAACTACTTTCTTCCGTTCTTACTTCTACCTAGCTTCTAACACCTTCAACGGTAGCCAGGTAAGAAACAATCCTAAGATTGCGGACAAAAGACTAGTAGACGCAATTCCAGAAACAGACTATCGTAAGGATGTATTCTTGGTAGATGCACCTAACTCTAACACTTCTGCTGCTAATGGTGAAGGTGGTTGGTCTAATAACACCAATCCTAAGTACACTACTGAAGCAGAATTTGATGCAGAAATTGATCGTTTGGCAGCCGAGTGGGGTTGGACTTCAAGACACAACACTCACCCATACATGCACGTGAAATTGCGTCAGAAGGTACCCGGTGGTATTGAGCCAGATGATATCATCTACATGCGTGCTTCAGAGATGTACCTAATCGAAGCAGAAGCTAAGCTAATGCTAGGTGACGTTTCCGGTGCTCAGGAAGCCCTAAGACCATTGGGTGAAGAGCGTGATAGCGCTTATGACGTAGCTCAGTACGATACGCAAGAGAGTATGATGGAGCACATCAAATTCCAGCGTGCACTTGAGCTTTGGGGTGAAGGTTTCATGTTCCAGGATAAAATCCGTTGGGATGATCCTATTGACCACGCTGCTAACGGTGGTTCTGGTGCGTCTGAGGTATTGTACCAAGCTGGATTCTTCCAAGACAGACCTTCTGTTAACACAGATTGGGTATTCAAGATCCCTCAAGCAGAGATCGATGCTAACCCAAATATCACGCCAGCTGATCAAAACCCATAAGCTTTGATTTAGTTAGCTTATTTATATAGTCTTAGTTTAGACTAAGCATCCAATAGGAGAAACGATCGGAATGACTTCCGGTCGTTTCTTTTTTTGTATAGGTTCGCTGTCTAGGCTGAAAGTCGGTATCGGCCCAAAAACAGTAAACTCCCCTCATCCCCTCCAATTCTCCGACTCCTCCCAAACAGTTTCAAAAACTAGATACTAAGCTCACATATGTCGTTTCTGTTCAAATCTACTGGAAAGTAAGAGCGGCATCGCAGACTTAGGTTGGCATAAACTTGTTTTTGTATTACCTTTAGCGGCATTCAATACGATGCTGTTCTGCTATGTCCCAGGTTGAAGAAACTGCTATTATCCTTGTCGTAGACGATGAACCGGAGATTGAATCGCTCTACCGCTTAAGGTTCCGGAAGAAGATTGCTTCTGGTGCCTATCAACTGCATTTTGCCTTGGGGGGCATGGAAGCACTAGAGGTGGTCAGAAAACATCCGGAAATAGAGATCGTGTTGTGCGATATCAACATGCCAGGGATGGATGGCTTGACTTTATTACCAAAGCTGCTGGAATTAAGCAACATATTGCAAGTGGTGATGGTATCAGCATACGGGGATATGCCCAATATCCGCCACGCTATGAACCAGGGAGCCTATGATTTCCTCACTAAGCCTATCAATTTTGAGGACCTGACCAAGACCATAGAAAAAACAAAAAAGAATGTCCATCTGGCAAAACAAGCCAGAATATCGAAGGAGTTGGAAGAGAGGAATTCGAACCTATTGGAACTCGATCGCTTAAAGACGCTTTTTTTTACTAATATTTCTCATGAACTCAGGACACCCTTAACGGCCATCTTGGCAACCACCGAACAAATCAAGGCGGCTCCCGATACCTGGATAGAGAAAGGATTGCCCATTATTGAACGCAATGGGTATCGCCTGCTGGACCTGGTCAATCAGGTCATGGAATTGCGAAGGTTGGAGTCTGGCAAGCCGGTTGAAGTCCAACTCTTTCAGGGTGATATTGTCGGTTATTTGCACTATTTGTTGGAGCCTTTTCAACTTCAACTAGAGCATAAATATATCCAACTGAATACTCGCAGTGATTTGACTGAGTTGATCATGGATTTTGATCCGGATAAGCTAACGATTATTCTCTCTAACTTGATTTCCAATGCCATTAAATTCACGCCGGCCGGCGGCGAGATTACGGTTGAAATAAGGCAGGAGGGTACGGCACTACTACTGGCCGTTTCTGATACCGGCATTGGGATTCCGGCTGCTGATCTCGCCTTTGTTTTTGATCGTTTTTTCCGCGCGGCTTCTTTCTCGGATGAGGGAGGTTCAGGAATTGGTCTTTCACTCACCAAAGAGCTGGTTGAACTGTTGGGTGGGGAAATCAGTGTCAAAAGCCAGGAAGGTGAAGGAAGTACCTTTGTAGTACAACTTCCGATTAGTCATCAGGCGGAACCTATCGACATAGAGCAACTCAAAAAAGCAACACCTAGTGTGCGTCCCGTCCAGGAATCGATTGCATTCTGGGGTCCTAATGACGAACGGCCCAGGTTGTTGATCGTAGAGGACAATATCGATATCGCACAGTACTTACGTTCGTGTCTCGAAAACGAGTTCTTGGTCCATATCGCTTGGAATGGGCAGGAGGGGATCGAGGTAGCTATTGAAAATGTGCCGGACATGATCATCAGC
>CAJXPD010000317.1 GCA_913057785.1 uncultured Lewinella sp.
TATAAGTGGCCACCACTTTCGCACCAGAGAAAAAACTGGAATCCTTGAGGTTGACTAGTCTGGGATTTTCAGGGTCTTCGTATTCGTAGAAGGTCCCTGGGCCTAGGGCGTTATACATCCCGAGCCGTAAGCCGCCAGACAGGGCAAAGGCAGGTGAGACATTCCAATTGGCATTGAGAAATAGAGCGGATTCTAGTCCCTGCTCCTGTTCAACGCTTCTAGCTTTCACTTGAGAAAGCTCTCCTCTAGGTCGCAGATCGCCCGGGTCAACTTGATAGAGGATAGAAGAAATCCCGGCGTTTAATTCCAGATCGTTGTCAGCACTATAAGTGAGCAACTCCTTGATCTTGTAGTAGGTCACGTTATTGTCTAGTTCTTGGGCATCGGTGCCATCCAGATCTAGCTGTGTGCTTTCATATCGACTGGCGGTAACGGAAAGGCGTGAAAAAAGGCGATCGGAAAAGATCTTTTTGTAGGTGAACTGTGCCATCTGGGTCCCATATTCATACCCGAATTGATTGTTGAAGGCGAAGTCATCTCGAGTCGAATAGAGGGAAAAAGTGATGGTGTTCCGATCATTAATTTTATCGGTGTACCTAAGATTGAGATCGTAAAAGGAGGCGGAGCTTTGCTTTACTTCCGGTAGTTGGATTAGCCGGAGTACCCAGTCTGAATAACTACTCCTAAAACCAAGAATAAGGGATGATTTACCTTTTACGATTGGCCCTTCCAGATTTACTTTACTGGCTACCAGTCCTAGTCCACCCTGTGCTTTGTAATTTTGGAAACTACCATCTCTCATTTCTACATCCAAAACCGAAGCTAAACGACCGCCAAATTGAGCGGGTATATTGCCCTTGTACAAAGTTACATAGCTAATCAACTCTGGGTTCAATGTGCTGAAGAAACCCAAGGCATGAGAAGCATTGAATAGTAGACCTTCATCTTGCATTAAGAGATTCTGATCTACTTCTCCTCCTCGTACATTGAATCCAATGGCGCCCTCACCAATGGTACTAATTCCGGGCTGCAACAGTAGACTTTTGATCACATCAATTTCTCCAAGGAAACTCGGTAATTTCTTGATGGATTTGACATCTAATCTCGCTACCCCGACTTGCGCACTTTCAATATTTACATTGGCGGCCTCTGCCCGCACTAGTACTTCTTTGAGTTCGATAGCTGCTTTGTCCAATTGTACATTTAAAGAACCACTACCCATCACTGCCACCGATCTAGTAAAGTCATCAAAACCGACATATTGAATCATCAATTCGTGACGCCCACTTTCGATTTCAATTTCGAAATTTCCATCAACGTCTGTAGCCGTGCCTTGATTGAGGTTTTTCCAGAAAACTGTTGCCCCTATAATGGGCTCCTCAGTCGTGCCATCCAGTACTTGACCGCTGACAATAGCTTTCCCATTGCTTTCCAAGCTTTCCACCTGACCTACGGTTAGGTCGGGTTGCCCTTCTGCAAGAGCATCAGCTCCGCGAATACTGTTTTCTAATGCAACATAGAAATCTGAGGAAAAAGAGGAGGCTATAAATTCCTTCGGTACAATGAAAATTGCGTAGTCTCGGTAGTTGAGGAAACTAAGATCATTGCCGGCCAGTAGTTGGACCAGAACTTGCTGAAGGGACGTCTGTGCAAAGGTGAAACTCTGCCTTTCATTAGGTAGGTCCGTCTCTTGGAAGTAAAACTTAAAGGGAGTCCTTTGTTCAAGATCGGCCATAATTTCCTGGACAGTCAGGTCATTGTAGACAGCTGTGATCGGAATATCAGGTACGGTATTTTGGCCAATAAGGACAGAAAGCCAAAGCGCGCATACGGTGGTTAAGAACAGTCGGAGAAAGATTCGCATACTGTGGGTGTTCGTGCTTAAAGATGGTTCAGTAAATGTAGACCAAATAGCTTACTTAGTCTCTTGAATTCAATTTATATGTGTGTTGGCTGTCAAAAAAGCCTCATCCATCATTAGACAGAGGCAATCGCATACCATATCCCA
Source organism: uncultured Lewinella sp. (assembly GCA_913057785.1). Lineage (GTDB taxonomy): Bacteria > Bacteroidota > Bacteroidia > Chitinophagales > Saprospiraceae > DT-111. The sequence goes on from CAJXPD010000317.1 coordinate 2,009, forward strand.
GGCTCGCTAAATTTTTTAGCGGCAATTGCATACCTACCCTATGGAAAGAAGTCCTATTTTTAGAAAAACGAGAAGCCTTTATGTATCGAAAGACTATCTTAATCTGGCTATTGGTTGGGGGAGGATTGGGCCTATTTTGTTGTCAGACACCGAGATCAAATCCCAATGTAGAACAAATTCTGGGTATTCCCACCTCGGAGATCAAACAAGAATTAGACGATTTGGTTGCACTTTGGTACCCTCGAATTGTAGATACGATCCATGGAGGCTATTGGACCAACTTCGAATATGACTGGTCTCAAGCGGAGGAACAACCAAAGATGCTAGTGACCCAGGCACGTGGATTATGGACTGCTGCTCGTTTGGCGCAATATTATCCGGGTCGACCTGAGCTTCTAACAGCGGCCGAACATGGCTTTCAATTCCTAACCGATTTTTTATGGGAAAAAGAAAGAGGAGGTTTTCATCTGCATTGGCCAAAAAGAGAAGCAGACAAGGATTTTCGGCTAACCTATGCCAATGCTTTTGCCCTTTATGCCCTGTCAGAATATGCCAAGATAAATGAAGAAGCCATCGTATTAGATTGGGTAGAGCGCAGTTTTGATTGGTTGGAAGAACATGCCCATGACATGGAATTGGGCGGGTACCATAATTGGGTCCGTTTTAATGATGCCTCCGCGAAGGAAAAAGGATGGGGAGATGGAAAATGGAAGGGGCAAAATACCAGTATCCATTTATTGGAAGCCCTTACTAACACCTATCAGGTCCTTCCTCTGCCGAAGGTGAAGGAGCGCTTGGGAGAAATGTTATCCATCGTGCGCGATCGTTTCGTCAAAGAAAATGGTAGCCTGCAGCTTTATTTTACCAACGACTGGTCCGCTGTAGATTACCGCGACTCTAGCCGGCAATTCATCCTGGATCATATCTATGACGATCATGTTTCCTTTGGGCACGACATTGAAACTGCTTTCCTCTTGTACGAGGCGGCATCCGTTTGGCAGGGCGGAAAAGCTGATCCAAAAACTCTGGAGGTTTCCAAACGGATGTTAGATCATAGCCTTTCCACCGGTTTTGAAGAGGAATTTCAAGGGATATTCGACAAGGGATACTACTTCCAGAATCAGGGAGAAATTGAGGTGCTTGATCGGCATAAAAGTTGGTGGGCTCAGGCCGAGGCATGGCATGCTCTAGCTCTATTCTCTCGCCTCTACCCGGAGGAAAATGTCTACCCAGAAGCTTTTCGGAATATGTGGGTCTATATGCAAGATTACCTCATCGATCCCAAGCATGGTGGATGGTACAATGCAGGTCTAGATGAATCCCCAGCAGCTGCACAGCAAGCTAAGGCGCACCAATGGAAAGGGGCCTATCACAATGGAAGAGCCCTGGTACAGGTGTTGGAATATGCTGTTCATCCGCTTGATGAACACTAGGTATTCAAGGTTACGAACCCACCATCAATTGGATAATTGGTACCGGTAATGAAGCTAGCTTCCTCCGAGCAGAGGTAGCGGGCTAGGTTCGCAATCTCAACTGGCTTTGCCATGCGCCCGATGGGCTGAGTTTTGGACAGTTGCTCATACATTTCTTGTTCCTGGCCGGGATAGTGTTGTTTAAGGTAGTTATCCACAAAAGGCGTGTGCACGCGCGCTGGGGCAATGCTATTGCATCTAATATTGTATTCCAAGTAATCTCTGGCTACGGTATAGGTCATCAACTCTACGGCTCCTTTACTAGTTGAATAAGCGAAGCGATCAGGTAAGCCAACCATAGAGGCTACTGAGCCCATGTTGATGATAACACCACTTTTCTGCTTCATCATGAAGGGAATTACGCCGTACATACAGTTGTATACGCCCTTGATATTGACTTGATAGATGCGATCAAAATCACGCTCTGTAGTCTCGTGTAGTTTGCCAATATGAGATATGCCAGCATTGTTAATTAGGATGTCAATTCTGCCCAATTCTTCAACTATGGCTTCGCAGGTGGATTGTACATTTTTTTGATCTGAGACGTCAGCGGCTCTGAATGTCGCCTTTCCTCCTTGTGCAGCAATAGAATCGGCAACGGCCTGGCCCCTTTCTTCGTTAAATTCTAATAGCTGGACAAGAGCCCCAGCCTCGGCGAAGACTCGGCACATCTGTTCTCCAATGCCACTACCTCCGCCCGTAATAATGGCGATCTTTCCTGTTAGATCGAATGCTTTCATGGATTTCGTTATTGTTTTGAAGACTTTCTTTGTTTGACCAATCATACTTGCAAGTACGCTTAGCTAACCCGAAGGTATTATTTTGTTGGCGCTATCACCATCTCTCTGCCTTGGAATTTTACGGTATTTTACAACAACTAATCAAGGTCTTTTGAGATGAAAAAAATCGGTAAGAACAGTATGTAAAATAGAAAGGCGAGTAAGGAGGTACTCCTTCTTACTCGCCTCAATAATGAACGGGAGAAAACTTATTTCGCCTTTGCGTGCTTTTTAGCCCATCTTTTCAAGGCCTTGGTTTCCTTGTCCGTTAATTTTAATTCTGGTTTTCTTTCAACCATTCTTTTAGGAGGCATGGCACCTTTTTCTACGACAGCTTGTATTAACTCCATCTTCTTGACTCTATCCGCTGTAGATAAACCCGCAAGATCATCCCACATCAACTTATCTTTTGCCTTCTGGCCGCGGCCTTTTTCACTATGACATCCGTAACACTTGCTTTGTACGATGGTGTCTACTTTTTTGGTGAATTTGAACTTCGGTGGCGGAGCTTCAGCTGTACTACTGAGTAGTAAAACAATGAACAACATTAGACAGGCGCCCAAGAATGGGCCAAAAGTTTGTGTTTTTCGCATCTTTTTGATGATTTGATCCTCACAGGGGAGGTATTAGGTGGTTAATTACCTACCTAAAATAACACTTCTTTGGCCTTTCTCCTACATTCTTAATAGAATTGCTGCCTGTAGTTTCAGCTAATTCTCCTTAGAAGCTGTCTATGATGGCCAAGAAATCGTCAGGCTTCAAAGAAGCACCACCGACCAATCCTCCATCGACATCAGGTTGCGAAAATAGTTCCTTGGCATTGGCAGGTTTGACACTACCACCATACAGAATCGTAGTGGCATCAGCCACCTCAGCACCGTATTGACCGGCGACCAATTGTCGAATTACGGCATGCATCTCTTGCGCTTGTTCTGGGGATGCAGTGACGCCAGTTCCAATCGCCCAAACGGGCTCATAAGCAATCACAACATCTGCAAAGGCTTCCGCAGATAAATGAAATAAGGCTCCCTTGATCTGATCTGATACCAGTTCAGTATGTGTCCCTGCCTCTCTGATAGGGAGTTTCTCTCCGCAGCAGAAGATAGGTTTCAGTCCAGCTGCCAGTACGGCATCTACTTTCTTAGCCAGTAAGGTTGCTTCTTCTCCAAAGTACTCACGGCGCTCACTGTGTCCAAGGATTACATATTCTACGCCTACAGATTTAAGCATATCGATGGAGATTTCGCCTGTATATGCACCCCCTTGTTCTTGATGGCAATTCTGAGCAGCTAACTTGAGGTTTAGCTTTTGCTGAACCGTCATGCTTACAGCCGACAAGTGGATGAATGGCGGAGCCAGGATGGCGATGGTATCTGACTCATTCAATCCTGCTGCTACCGCTTCTGCCAGATCTTTACCTTCTTCAAAGGACTTGTTCATTTTCCAGTTGCCAGCGACAATGTGCTGTCTTTTCATTTTATGTGCTTTTGTGTGATGATGAAGAAAAGTACGTTTTAACGAGAGCTGAAAATACCTCAGCCTCTCAAAAGGTGGTGGTAATACAGGGCCTCTTATGATAGCCTATAGGTGAATAGCAATGGGATCACCTAGAAACTTGGGTTGCTTGTGTAGTACATACAAATCCAGAACCGCTTTCACTCTCGCCAGGTATTCTCTCCATCGCACCTTACTTTGCTGATGAATGCTTGGTAAATCAGCATCAAAGGCAATTGCTTCTAAGCCTCTTCGTTTTGCGATGAATAAGGCTCTTTCGTTGTGAAAACCCTGGGATATAATCGTAAAGCGTTCTTGCTGAAAGACTTCTCTAGCCCGCACCACAGAATCAAGTGTTCTGAATCCTGCATAGTCAAGGGTGATGGCCGCTTCCGGAATTCCTCCTGCCAAGAGGGCATTCTTCATATCCTGAGGCTCATTGTAAGCCAACCTGGAATGATCACCACTGACTAAAATGTGCTGGATTTTCCCTGTTTCATATAATTCTATGGCCGCAGCAATACGCGTACTGAAATAGGGATTCAGAATTGTCCCGTTGATCAGCCGATTGGTCCCCAGCAGTAAGCCCACATCATTCTGGGGTATCGAGTCTGGATCTTGGAAGTGCAAACCAGCGGTGCTTTCCTTCACCCAATAATGGGCTAAAAGGGCCGCAAGCACAGCAAATAGCATGGCTACACTTCCCCAGATCATAGCCTTTCGGAGGATGGATAGTAAGGATAGTTTCATCCTTATTTCTCTTCTACTTTTTCCTGTCGTCGTAGTTCCTGACCTTTCTTGGTATAAGCAATATTCGCTTCAATCTTATGTCCAGGACGACTCCATTTCTCTACTTCTCCGTTAGAAACTTGAGTTTCTTCCTTAATTTTTGGCTGCTCGTGTTTGGCGAAAGGCTCTGTCGGTGTTAAGCCTAAAAGATCAAACATCTCAAGATCTTGGAACACGTCTGGGTTAGGTGTGGTTAGCAGTTTAGCACCAGCGAAGATGGATCCAGCACCGGCCATGAAGCAAAGTGCTTGTCCTTCAACAGACATATTGGTTCTACCAGCAGATAGACGAACCACTGAGGAGGGCATAGCTATTCGGGTCACCGCCACCATTCTAATCATCTCCCAAATGGAAACAGGCTCTTGATTCTCCATCGGCGTGCCATCCACAGCTACCAAAGCATTGATAGGTACGGAGTCCGGTTGTGGATCTAATCGAGACAAGGTCAACAACATCTTTAATCTATCATCTACATTCTCACCCATGCCAATAATCCCGCCCGAACATACGGTCAGATCTACTTTCCGGACATTATCAAGCGTCTTTAGCCGATCTTCATAGCCACGAGTAGAGATGATTTCCTTATAGTATTCTTCCGAGGTGTCTAAGTTGTGATTGTAGGCATATAGCCCGGCATCAGCTAATCGTTTAGCTTGATGTTCACTGAGCATGCCTAAGGTCGCACAGACCTCCATGTCCAGTTTATTCACCGTTTTGACCAGGTCGATTACATGGTCAAATTCTTCATTGTCTTTTACATTTCTCCAGGCCGCTCCCATGCAAAGTCTAGAAGATCCCAAGGCCTTTGCTCTTTTAGCTGCGGTTTCGACTTGCTCTACGGTCATCAAGTCATTTTTCTCTACGCCGGTATGATAGCGGGCAGCCTGTGGGCAATAGCCACAATCTTCAGGGCATCCCCCAGTCTTTATGGATAAAAGCGTGCTGATCTGTACTTCTCTTGGATTATGGTGTTCTCTATGGACAGATGCGGCTTTGAATACCAACTCCAGGAGTGGGCTATGGTATAGCTCTTGCAATTCTGCTAATGTCCAATTTTTCATATCTCTTCGATTTTGGTGCAAATGTAAGGTTTAGTCACTTAGATTGGAAAATGGGGCTGACAAATTATACGTTAAGATATCTAAGATAGGCCGATGATGAGGCTGATGGCGTTGCCTCCAAAGCCCGTAGCATTGACCATAACGGTTTCTAGACGGTCTGGTTCAGCTTGCTGTAAAAATGGTAAAGATATAAACGTTTGCTGCTGCAACATCATAATCGCCAGCTCTAGACTCAAAGCTCCAGAAGCGCCCAAGGTATGACCGATTTTCCACTTATTATTGGTTATCGCAGGCAGTTTTGTGGGAAAGACTTGCTGTATAGCGTGATATTCAGCTCGATCACCTCGAATAGTGCCTGGAGTATGACTGACGATGGCATCCACTTGCTCAATTTTAGCCTCCCGTAAGGCCATTTGCATAGCTTTCTGTAGTGCAATCCCACTTTCCGAAATGCTAGTAGGAGAGGAGAGGGGCTCCATCGCATACCCAATTCCTTTAATCCATGCCAGCGGTGACTGAGCAGGCTGATTCGTCAATACAAAGCTAGCAGCAGCTTCCCCCAGCACCATGCTATTCTTTTCTTTCTTCAAGTCTAAGGCTCTACAAGGATAGGATGTCTCCTCCGGAGCAGCATAAATCCGTAGGGCTTCCATCTGTGCCATTGTAAATGGCGTTAGTGGAGCTTCTGTGCCTCCCGCCAGGAAATAATCGCAGCGGCCAGATTCCAACCAGCTTATCCCGTTGACTATGCTCTGTAAGGCGCTGCCACAAGTGACGGAATGACTAATGCTCAAGGCTTCCACTCCTAGTCGCTGGGCGACCCAACTGGACACATTACCCAGCGTAGTTAATGGGGAAGTATTTGGACTGATATCTAGCCCTTGTATGTGATGAAGGTGTGCATTTTCCAGGATTTGGGTAGCTCCGCGGGAGGAGCCTATATTGACGCCCCAATTTTGCATCGAGTCGAGCTGCATCCCTTCCGTAGCTTGCAGGGCAGTATCAATAGCCATGATTGTTGACGCATCTAATTTCAGATAAGGCTTACCCGCCGCTCTTAGCCCCATCACCTTCTCAGAAGCGCTTTGTGCTAAATGTCCTCTCCATTTGCCCGCTTCTCCTCGACTCAAAAGAGTTCGATCTTCCTTGTAGTTTTTCCAGATCTCATCTGACTGATGGCCTAGGGGAGAAAGACTTCCCATCTGCACGATTCCAATTCGATGCTTATTCATCATAACAGTCTATTCTTCGATTTTGCGCCCTTATATCATAACCAACGTTCCTTCAGGACGGGGGCAATTTGTTCTGCCCAATACTGTACTTGATCGGGATTAACTTCGGTGAGTTGGGGTAAATGGAACAGGGCTTTCTGTCCACTCATCTGTTCTATAATAGTAGAGGTGGATGGAGTGCTTGGCCCATTAAAGATTAGCCCAGCGAGAGGAATTCCTCTTTGTTGCAGGCAGTTAAGACTGAGCAAGGTATGATTGATACTTCCAAGGTAGTGCTGTGAAACCAATACGACGGGTAGTTTCAGGTGTTCGATTAGATCCAAGATCGTATTCTCCTCGTTTAATGGCACCAACAGTCCACCAGCTCCTTCAACGATCAAGAAATTATCCGTTTCAGGCAAGCTGAAGGCATTCACGTCGATCTTAATCTTGTCTATGGCAGCGGAATAATGGGGAGAAGCTGGAGTTTCCAAACGGAAGGCTTCCGGATGAAAACGTGCTGTTTTAACCTGACTCAAATGCATGACCTTCATGCTATCTGTATGGTGAAGATCTCCGGATTGCACCGGTTTCCAATAGTCAGCTTCTAGAGCCTTAGTGAGTATGGCCGATACAAGCGTTTTCCCAATTTCTGTACCAATTCCACTAACAAATACTCCTTTCTTCATGCACAGGAATGATTTGATTCATCAATTCAGTTAATTCTTGTATTTGGTTTTCTGTATTGAAACTATGGAGGCAAATTCTTAGTCGCTCTTGTCCCTTCGGTACGGTCGGAGACAGGATGGCGCGAATATCAAAGCCTGCTTCCTGCAATCTAGCGGCCAGGGCTTTGGCCGCCTCATTACCAGGAACCAAAACACATTGTATAGGACTGTCGCTAGGGATAAAATGTTTTGCAACGTCTTGACTCAGGGCCGCTTTGAATTGGGCAATTCTTGCACGGAGAAGTCTGGATCGAATACCTTGTGCCATCTCGGTGTAGGCCCAGTGTATCCTAGCCAATAAGGAATCAGGTAGGGCAGTAGTGTAAATAAAAGATCTCGAGAAATTGATGAGGTAATCTCGAAGCACCGTGGTGCCCACTACCACGGCCCCATGTGCGCCTATAGCTTTGCCGAAAGTATGTATTCGGGTCCAAACTTGATCCTGTAATCCCAGGGTTTGTACCAATCCTTCTCCGGAAGTTCCGAAAACCCCAGTAGCATGGGCCTCATCGACCAATAGTTCAGCTCCATGTGATTTGCAAATGTCAACCATCTCGGCCAATGGAGCGGCATCACCATCCATCGAATAAATGCTTTCTACCACCACTAGCTTACGGCCTTTAGCTCGCTGGAGTTTTTCACTGAGGTCCGTTAGGTCGTTGTGTCGAAAGTTGAAAGCCTTGGCTGGTGCTAATTGGATGCCTTCCCGGAGGGATGCATGAATGAGCTGATCGTAGATGATGGTGTCATGACGAGTGGTAAGGCAAGATAGTAGGCCAAGGTTGGCCTGGTAGCCGGAGGTGAAGATTAAGGCCGCCTCCGCTTCATGGAACTTTGCTAGATAATTCTCTACTTCATCCGCCACTTTGCTTTGACCAGAGATGAGTCTGGAACCAGTTGCTCCCCAAACCTTGGGTGAAGGTAAGGCTATTGTAGGTTGACTAGGGGTCTTAGCCAAGCCAAGATAATCATTGGAACAAAAGTCTATCAGATGCTCATTTAGCTGCAAGCTTCGAAATGCGTTTTCCTCTTTTCGAGCCGCTAATCTTTGTCTCAAATATTCCTCAAATGGCTCCATGCCGCAAAGGTAGATATTTTTATTTCAAGACCAATTCAAGTTAAGCTCATCCCAAAATTGTTCATTTTTAGAATTGGCTTCTCTATTTTTAGCCATAACACTTTTTGAAGTTATGAAGTTTGGAAAATTACCAGATATATCCGCCGTTGATTTCTCTTTGCCTAAGGATCCAGTGGAGAACGCCTCTGTGCTGGCCAAGAAAAAGGATTCAGCTGCAGCACTTGCTGTCTACGTTGGCTGTACCGGTTGGAGTATGCCGGAGTGGGTGGGAAAGGTTTATCCTCCCGGAACCAAGACCAAGGGATTCTTGGAGGCCTATGGGGAGCAGTTTAACACCATCGAGCTCAATACCACTCATTATCGTATTCCTACCTTAGAGCTGATCCATCGGTGGTACCAGTCTACACCTGCGGACTTCAAGTTTTGTCCAAAAATACCCCAAACGATCAGCCATAGTCGGAACTTGGGATTAGGTGGAGAGCAAATTCCCCTATTTTGTGAAGCAGTCCAGGCCTTAGAAGAAAAGCTAGGTTGTTGCTTCATGCAATTGCCTCCCTACTTTGGAGTGGATCGATTAGGGAAATTGGAGACCTTTCTAAACGCCTTCCCATCGCATATCCCCTTAGCTATCGAGCTACGTCATGAATCTTGGTTTACAGGAGAAGACAGCAGTAGAGGACTTTTTGAGCTTCTAGAGCGAACCGATTCTGCCACCGTGCTCACAGACGTAGCGGGCCGCAGAGATGTTTTACATATGCGATTGACCAACGGTGTCGGGATGGTCCGTTTTGTTGGCAATGATCTTCATCCAACAGATTATGAACGGATCGATGATTGGATGACCCGCTTGAAAGGCTGGCGAGACCAGGGACTACAAGAGCTTTATTTCTTTACGCACGAACCGGATAATCTGAAAGCACCTGAATTGGCTGATTATTTGGTAAGATGCCTGAAAGGGGAAGTAGGAATCCAAACTAGAGGTCCTGAATTCTATGCCTCGGATCAGGGGGAGCAAATGAGCCTCTTTTGATTGCCCCGATTTTTTACTACATTTGACGCACTGCATATTTTTGCCCTATCTTCATCAGAAGTACCTTACAAACTCGCTCAATATGGCAGAGAACTCCTTCCCTCTAATCACAAGGGATCTCAGTTGGTTATCCTTTAATTATCGGGTCTTGCAAGAGGCAAAAGATCCTACCGTTCCACTATTTGAGCGAATAAAGTTTTTGGCCATCTATTCTTCTAACCTGGATGAGTTCTTTCGGGTCCGGATGGCTAACCACCGGAACCTTTTGCGAGTAGGTAAAAAGACAAAAAAGGAACTGGAGTTTTCGCCGAAACAGATTGTAAGAAATATTCAGGATGAAGTAACCAAGCAACAAGAAGAGGTAAGTTCCATCTTTGAAAAAGAGATCATACCGGAACTCAAGAAACACAATATTTACCTTAAGCGTAGGTTAGATCTCAATGAGGAGCAACGGGAATTTGTGGAGGATTACTTCAAAGATCACATGTTGCCGTTCGTGCAACCTGTGCTATTGGTGAAAGATAAGATTCGGCCTTTCTTGAACAATGCGGCGCTTTATTTGACGGTGCTCTTGCAGTCTAAAGACGATGCCGAAGCGCCGCATGAATACGCCATTGTTAAAATACCCTCTGATCACCTTCCTCGTTTCATCAAATTACCTTCTCCGGAGAATCGTCATGATCTGATTATCTTGGATGATATCGTAAGACATAGTGTGTCGTGGATGTTCCCGGGTTATGACATTGAAGATACCTACTCCATCAAGCTAACCCGTGACGCTGAACTATATATAGATGACGAATTTGCTGGTGATCTTATCCAAAAGATAAAGGACAGCTTAGCGAAACGGCATGTAGGACCTGCTTCGCGTTTTGTGTACGATCGGGAAATGCCAGAAGAGTTACTCGAATCCTTGAAAGATGTATTCGACCTCGAAAAATATGATACCTTGAAGGAGGGCCGATATCATAACAATTTTGATTTCTTCAAGTTTCCGGATTTTGGTTTGACGCAGTTGAAGGATCCGCCGTTGCCACCACTGCCGTACCCCGATCTGGAAGAGACCAAAGATTTTTACAAGAGCATCAAGGACAAAGACCACTTACTTCATTACCCTTACCACGCTTATGAATCAGTCGTGCGCTTCTTTGAGCAAGCTGCCATCGACCCGGATGTAACTCACATCAAAATTATCCAATATCGGGTAGCCAAGCGATCGAGGATCATGCAAGCCTTGATGAATGCGGTAAGATCGGGTAAGCAGGTATCTGTATTTATAGAGGTGAAGGCGAGATTTGACGAGGAGGCGAATTTGGCTTGGGGGGAGAGATTGGAAAAAGCGGGGGTGAAAGTGCATTACAGCTTCCC
>CAJXPD010000318.1 GCA_913057785.1 uncultured Lewinella sp.
ATTCAAGGCTTTAGGTCGCAGTCCAGATGAATAAGTTTAAATCAGTTCCATGTTTAAATTTCAGTAATCGGTCTGCGATTGTCCTCTTTTGCTGATACTGCGTTGGCTAAAGCGCCTTGATAGCTATGGCTATCCTCCACTTCAGTCGCCTTGTCTCAGATAAAAATTGATCCTTCTCTACTCAAAGACCGAAACTTAAACATGCTCTAAAGACCAAAGGCCTCCTTCATTTTGTCGTAGATGGCGGTGTTTTCATAGGTCCCACCGAACAATTCCGCTCCTGGTCCATAAGCAAAAACCGGGATCAAGGTAGCCGTGTGATAATCGGAAGTGAATCCAGCAATGATCTTGTCCATTGTAGAACCTGGATTAATTGAATAGCCCCCCGTTTCGTGGTCGGCTGTGACAATTACTAAGGTTTCGCCATCTTCTTCTGCAAACTTCAAAATATTCCCAATGGTTGCATCGAAGTCTAACATTTCGGTGATAATATACTCCGAGTTGTTGTTGTGACCACCCCAATCAATCTGTGCTCCCTCAATCATTAGGAAAAATCCTTTTTCACTGCGTTTATCTAAAAAATTGGCAGCAGCACGGGCAGCACCGGGTAAGTAATTCCGGCCTTGTCTTACGGTTTTGGGATCAGTCTCAGCAGTGAAGTAAACGAACTTCTTATCAAAGTCGAGCACCGTTTCTTCAAATGTTTCAATATGGAAATCCGAAACGGCATAGTTTTCCTCTTTCATTTCCTGAATCAGGTTGCGACGATCCGTACGCTTGTAAAAATACTTCCGCCCTCCACCAATCAGTAGGTCTACCCCGGAAGCAGCGTAATCCAAAGCAATCTCCTGAAAATTATTCCGGGAAACATTATGAGCCAAAAAGGCAGCAGGCGTAGCGTGAACGATGGTCGAAGTAGTGACCATTCCAGTCGCCAAGCCGGATTGCTTAGCTTGTTCTAGGATGGTGGGTACTGGTACAGAATCTGGCTTGACGGCGATGGCACCATTATAGGTCTTCACTCCAGCAGCAAATGCAGTAGCCCCAGCAGCAGAATCCGTGATTAAATTATTAGAAGAATAGGGTTTGTGCAAGCCCACTATTGGGAACTCCTCCAATTGTAGCTTATTCCCGTTGCGGTACATCCCAGCAGTGATCTGCGTCAGTCCCATCCCATCTCCGATCATCAGTATGATGTTCCGAGGTCGTTCCTTCAGGACGGGTTTGACTAATGGTTCGAACTTGCTTTCAATCGGTGCCGTGGGTTTAGTATTACAGGCTACCAATAAAAAACTAAGCAAGAAAATCGGCTGAATAAATCGTCGCATCACATTAACATATATCTTTTACCAGGTAGTGATCGGATCAGGCCCTTGAACTCGAGGTTGAGTAAAACTGCGGCCATGCAACTACCTGTCATTCTACTCTCATAGGTGAGCTTATCAATACCGGCTCCCTCATTTTGGCGTAGTAAATCTACAACTAATTTTTCATCTGAGGACAATTCAGAGAAGAGTTGTTGTTGGACACCAACGGCAATCGATTCTTCCTCCCACCCCATAATGTAAGCCAAGTCTTCTGCTCGTTCGATCAGGGCGGCTCGATGACTTTTAATCAAATAATTACCCCCATGGGCGTGAGGGTCCTTGACTCTACCCGGAAATGCAAATACATCTTTATTGTAGTCATTGGCAAACTGAGCGGTAATCATGGATCCGCCTTCTTTTCCTGTTTCTACCACCACAAGAGCATCACAAAGTCCAGCTACGATGCGATTTCTCATGGGAAAATGCTCCCGCTTTGGGCCAATGTGGCTTGGATACTCGGTAAGCAAACCGCCTTCCTTTATCATCCGCCTTGCAACTTGACGATGAGATGCCGGATATATCTGGCCCAATCCGTGAGCCAATACCCCAATGGTTGGTATATTCAATTGCAAGCTCTTCCGGTGTGCACAGACATCAACACCATAAGCCAATCCGCTAATGGTAATTACCTGGTAGGCTTGTAGACCTTCGATCAATTCTTCACAGATGTGAAGGCCGTACGGGCTTGGCTTTCTGGTGCCAATGATAGCCACCATCCGTAGCGCATTCAGGTCTTGTGTGCCTTGATAATACAGCAGTAATGGACTATCGGTATAAGGTCGTAAACGCTCGGGGTAATCTTTGTCCAGATAAAAAATGGGGCGTATACCTTCTCTTTCCAGCACATGGAGTTCCTGCTCAGCCATCTCTAGTGCTCTAGAGTGTAGGATTTGATCGGCCAGCACCTCTCCTACCCCAGGGACATAGCACAGCTCTTTCTTGCGCGCCCGGAAAACAGCCTCTAATCCTCCACAATAAGAGATCAAATTACGGGCAGTAATGGCTCCGACCCTGGGAATCATAGTCATGGCCACTTTGTACAAATCATCTTGTTCCATTGTTCCTTTCTTTTAGCCTATCCAGATGCTAAGCAGCGCCATACGCTCGTTAAAGCCCATAAAATATCGGCATACGTAGACGGCTGATCTACAAACGGGTCAAGTAAAAAACCTGCTCTTTGACTTAAGAAAGGGATACAAATACGCTGGAATTACGACATGAAATTCTCTGAATTGAGGATATTACCGATGAAAGCGCGCAGGTTGAATTTGTCGATTTTTTTCTGACTCTCTGCAATTTATAGCTATTTTTGAACAAACACAAACATTTTCCCTATGGCAAAAAAAGCCTCCTTATTGCCAAAGATCGAAGTACTGATACTAGCGATTTTCTTCTTCAGCTTTGTGGTGTGGATGGTGCCGAAATGTGCCGCCACTAAGGCTGAATATCAAGAAGCCGAAGCGGTTGAAGCAGCCGAAGATGCGCTCCTACAAGAGGATAGTACTGGGCAAGCAGATTCCGCTAACCTCATCCCGGCCCCTGCATCTACCTCCATTCCTACGCCTGTACAGCGCAGACGTCCCATTCCCGGGAGGCCTCAGATAGAACAGGTCACGCCACTCTATGTAACACTCGAAAACCTTAACATGCGCTCCGAACCCAGAGTGGGTGCCAAAATCCTAGATCGTCTATCACTATATGAGGAAGTCGTTTTCCTGAATGAGGTTACAGATAGTACAGAGGAAATCAATCTCGGTAAAATCGTGGCCAATGAGCCCTGGATTAAAGTGCGGAACAAAAAAGGACAGGAGGGCTGGGTCTACGGCGCTGGGGTGCACTACTACAAGATCAAATTGGAAGTGGAGTAGGGAGAATTCATCCTTCATTCTGATAAAGACCAAAGCTATTCTAATTAAAACAAATGCAAAGAGGATCAAAGCCTGATCCAAACTGGTATGTTGAAATAGAAATCAGGTAATGGTTTCAAAGGCCGGAAAATCCGATTTATAAACTCATTACCTGATTACGATATCTTGTCTTCTATTAAATCTCTTCTTTCCCCAGTCGCTTATGAATCTCGTTCACCTTCATTAAGGCTGCTGAGCCATACCAGGGATGCAATTCCATCACCAATCTTCCTTGCTGAATAGCTGGATCTGTTTCTGTTAAGGCTTTCGCCTCTTCGATGGTACTTACATTGAAGATGTAAATGCCACGTAATTCACCCCCATCTAGAAAAGGGCCAGCTAAGGAGAGTTTTCCTTCTTCGGCGAGTCTGCCGATATTATCGAGATGAGCTCGCTGCAAGGCCGCAGCTTCGGTTGAGTCTTGACTACGATTGGGGCCAGCCTTGAGAAAAGCCATTACATATTGCCGCATCCCATACGGATCAGCTCCTAAGGATTCCGCCAGTTCGGCATCGTATCCAATTTCTTCGGCTTTTGCTTCGGTGGTTTCCGCGGTGGTTTGGGTCTCTGTCGGTGCAGTAGGTTGACAGGCGTAAATCAAACCCGTACATAGGACCAAGAATAGTAGTTTTTTCATTTGTTTACTATTTTCTGTTTGTTTCTATTGATGTGACTATCTGGGATTCATTTCATCAAATCCTGTGCCAGCAGCCTTTATCTTCCTTGGAAGGAATAAACTGCTGGCTATAATAGTTCCATTATAAAAATAAACAAAAAAGTTAAACTAGACACAAATTAGTGTCACCTTGGCACTATTCCCCTCTATATTTGTCGAGTATCGCATTGATCAAGGCTGAAATGCTTATTGTTTGACAACTCTGGCGCTAAGGACGCCTTGCTTTGACTGAATGCGCAACCAGTACACTCCAGCGGGTAGGGCCCCGAAGTCTAATGTGCGCTGTTGCTCTATTATTTGAAGACTATTGATCCATTTACCTTGACTGTCAAACAGATTGACAGTTACCGGTAGATCTCCCTTCCAACGCCAATGGAGTTGCCCCCTTGTCGGATTGGGGAAAAGCTCCACCAAGTCTTCCAGACCAGGTTCCGACGAGGAAGTGACTTCTATTCGGACCTCTAATTGATCTTGGCAACCATTATCATCCGTAACCCGTACCTCATACACGCCTGGCAATAGATCAAATACATCTTCAGAAGTCTCTCCATTTGACCACATGTACTCATATGGACCAATTCCTCCTTCTACAGAAAGATTGATGAACCAAAACTCCTGATATTGTCCACTTTGATAGCTCAATTGGATAGGTTCAGGTTCGAAAAGGGTGAAGGCCTTAGTCGTAGCACAAAGTTTCTGATCCACGACCGTCACGATATAGCTACCAGCCATCAAGCTATCTTGATCCTTTTCAAAGGAACCATTGGACCAAGCATAAACCAGCTCTCCCGAGCCTCCAATAACGGTTAAGGCTATTTCTCCATCTGGTTCCCCGTAGCAATCGGCATGGCCCAGATCTCCTAACACAATCGGGCCAGCCAAATCCTCGACTACAGCAGATTCGGTCATCATACAGCCGTTAGCATCCTCCACACTCACAGCATACATGCCCGCTGCTAGATTTCCTACTAACCAGCTGGAATCCCCTGTATTCCAAGCATACTGATAAGGTGCTGTACCGCCATAAGGCTGAACGGCCACTACACCATTTCGGTTTTGACAGGTTTCCGGGATGACTTCAATGGTGCTCAGAATGGGATCTGGTTCCTCCAATAGCACACTGGTGGCAAAAGTGCACTGCATCGAGTCCTGTACAAGGACGACATGCTCGCCTGCTGCTACATTAGTAAAGGTGCTATCTGGCTGGAAATTTGGACTATTGAGCGCATACAAGAAAGGGCCTGGCCCTCCGGTAACACTCACTGTCACTACCCCATCGGAGCCATCGAAGCAGCTTACATCCGAACCTAAAGCCGAAATTTGAGGCGGCGGCGGCTCTTCCATACTGAAATCATAGGCAAAAACACAGTCTAAGTCATCTTGGACATAGAGCGTGTAGTCGCCAGCCGTTAGGTTACTGTAGCTTGTGTCCTGGCTAAAGTTTTCGCCATCAAGGGTGTAACTGTATTGTACTTCCCCACCTCCCAACACAGAAAAACTCACTTTTCCATCCATACCTCCCGAACAAGTGACCGGCTGTATCTGCAGTTCCAACACCGGTGCTTCTGCTTCCGCCATACTTGTATCCACGGTATAAATGCAGTTACCCGGAACCTTCAAGACGTAGATTCGGAAATCTCCGGCCGGCCATTCCGTAGTCAGCGTATCCCCCCGGAACCAGTTGAGGCTATCCAAGGAATAGAAGAGAGAACCTTCGAAGAGCTTGCCGGATTCGATGATGACAATCCCGGAACTATCCCCGGGGCAGGTTGGGGTAAGATCAATCCATAGCGGCGGTGCAGCAGCATTTTCGACAGCAAACTGAATCGAGTCCTGGCATCCCTTTTCATCTTCCACAAAAGCCACGTAGTCTCCTGCTGGTAGGTTATCAAAAAGGTTTGAGGTCTGTGTCGTAATACTATTGTTCAATCTGTACTCATAGTTGGCATTCCCTCCTTCGGTTACCAGCAATACTTCTCCATCGCTATTGCCCCCACAACTCGCCTCCGACGTCAATGCCTCTACTTCTAATTCTTCTGGCTGGTCAATCACAGCCGCTTCGTCTAGCTGCAAAGCACAGCTTTCTCCGAAGCGGGCAAAAACGTCGTAACGGCCAGCTGTCAGACCACTAAAAGTCCCATTGACCGGAGCTACATCCGTCACGTTATTAATGGAAAAACCAACCAGATCTGTACTTCCCGCAGAAATTACTCTCAACTCCGCATTATTTTCACCAAAACAGCTGGGCTGTTGAATGCTATAATTAACAGCGGGGCGAATATATTGATCCTCTGGAATGGTAACCTTTCGCTCCAGCATACAACCGTATTGGTCCACGATCTGAATTTTGTACTCCTGCCCGCCCTGTAAAGCAATAAAACTCCCATCGGTTTGAAAAGGCTCGCCGTTAATGGAAAACTTGTACTCTCCTCCCCCACCCGTCACGTTAATTAGGCGAATTTGGCCATCCCCCTCGCAGCGATCTGGGATAGAGTCTACTTTCTCTACTTGGATGGGGTCCAATACCTTCGCAAAAATAGATCGTCTAGTCATACAACCATTAGAGTCTTCGATATTGACACCAATGATCGTGGTTTCCGTTATCTCTAGCTCTGTTGGACAGACATCGCAGGCATAGTCAATTCCATCTCCAAAATTTGAAATACCTGTTATGCTGTACGCTCCGCTGCCACCACTAACCCCCTGCAGAAAATTGATCACACCACCCGGATGACAAAACACGACTTCTAAAGGAGGGGCAATGATGGGATTCGAGTAAGCCAACTCTACTCTGACGGTATCTGTACAATTGGTGTTCGCTAATTCGATTAGGTAAATACCTGGACCTAAATTGGGAGCCTCGCCATCGACAGGTGTAGTAGCGTTGAGGAATTCAACGGTGAGATCATCGGTAGCACCGTTGTTGTTGATCAGGATCGTTCCATCATCAACGCCCTGGCAGCTTGGGTGGACTACCTCGATTTCCACATCAAAATCGCAATCCGTTGGCACCACTCCCACATTTTGCGCCTCCATGCTGTAGGTCAGAAAAAGAAAAAGCAGCCCAAGCATGGCCTGACCAGACCATACCCGGAACTGCTTTATATGAGGTGTTTTTGGGATGACAACTTGTTTGCTAATGGGATTACGTTTGTTTTCAGTCCGATTGTTCATGCTTACTATTATTCATTGGGATTCTTATGTAAATTAGGAAAAATGCCTTATTTAGGAAACTCAAATTTGCTCAAAACGTAGGAGTCCAAGTATGAAGACGGCCTCAGATGACCTATTCCAATTGATCAAATCTTTAAGCAAACAGGAGAAACGTTACTTCAAATTGCATGCTGGCCGCCATGTAATTGGCCAGCAGAATAAGTACGTAATACTCTTCGATGCGATCGAAAAACAGCAACAGTACGACGAGGCACAACTAAAGGAGGTATTCAAGAATGAAGCCTTTACTAGGCAATTCCACGTCGTCAAGAATTACCTATATCACCTCATCCTGGATAGCCTACGTAATTATCACGAAAGTAAATCCGGTGATAAATTCTACAGCTGGATGCGCAACGCCCGTTTGCTATTTGACAAGGGCCTTTACGGGCAAAGTACCAAGGCTTTACAAAAGGCTCAAAAGCTAGCTCAGAACGACGAGAACTTCTTGCAACTACTCGAAGTCTATCGGTGGAAACACCAGATGATGCACAGTCAGAACCAGTTCGATGCCTTGGAAGTTTATGTCAACCAGGGGATTGAAGAAGAATTTGAGGTACTCGAAAAATATCGCACCTTACTGGAATTTCAAGCTTTAAATGATCGGGTGTTCATCCCGTACTGGCGAACCGGAGCCATCCGGAATGAAGAAGAAAAACAAGCGCTTGAAGCACTCTTTGAGCGACCGATTTTCCAATCGGAAGCTGCCGCTTCTTCTTTCCATGCTCGCTATTATTATTTCAATGCTCGCTTCTCTTTTCATCACCTCATTGGACAGGCTGAAGAAAGCTATCTGCACATTCGAGAATTGGTTCAAACCTTCGAAGCCCTGCCTCCCAAGCAGCTGAAAGGTCGACTCGTTCGGAACTATGTCAGTGCCATTATCAATTTGTACATCGTGCAGCAACAGTTGCGGCGATTTGATGAGATCCCGGCGACTATTCAACAATTAAGACGTATACCGACCGATTCTAAAGAACAAGAGCAAAAACTCTTTATACGCAGTATCAATCTCGAAACAGATTTCTATATCAGTACCGGCCAGTTTCGGATTGGCGTAGAACAAATCACCCCTGCATTGAGCGACCTGAGTACTCGTTTGAAAAAAAGCAACCGCCAGCAGAGGCTAGGGCTTTTTTACAACTTGGCCTATCTACATTTTGGAGCCAAGCTTTATGATGAGGCCCTGGATTGGATTAACCAATTGCTGAACGACCCCGAGGTAAAAACTAGAGCAGACATTCAATGCTTTGGCCGACTCTTGAATTTGGTGATACATTATGAGCTGGGCAACGATCAACTCTTGGAATACATTGGCAAATCCACCTATCGTTTCCTCTCTAACCGCAAGCGACTTTTCAAAGTAGAATCCACCATGTTAAAGTTGATGCGGCGATATCCAAAATGGCTTACACGAGAAGCTAGTATTCAAGGCTTTTCTACGCTTCTTCAAGAACTTAAGGAATTGCAATCGGATGAGTTCGAACGTAAGGCCTTCGATTACTTCAACTTTATCGCTTGGATGGAAAGCAAAATTAGCTCCGACTCATTTGAATCCATTGTGCAAAAAAAGGGGGCTGAGCCATAGTAGGCTCAGCCAACAATGCAGGTCGTAAACCTAAACGGTTTTTAAGGAAAATAGGGATTATGCAATTTCAAGATCAACTATGGAACAATCACACGATGTGTTTCCACTTTAGCGTTGTATTCCAATTGGATGAAGTACACTCCAGCAGCTAGCCCATCGAGTTGAAGTTCACTCAATTGATCAGACAATTGGACCCGACGAACTAATTGTCCCATACTGTCGCTCAATCGCAACATAGCAGGCTGATTCAATTGCTGTGGAAATCGAATGTTTACGAGATCAGAACTAACCGTTGGAAAGACCTGTACCTCAAACTGCTCAGTGACCGGCGAAAGGATAGCCAATGCGGCCTGCGCGCGCTCAGGATCAAAGAGTCGCTGATCTTGCAGCAGACCGACCGGCAATTGGCTAATGAAAACGTGACCATAAATTTTGAATTCGGCAGTTGTAGAATAAACTACATCACCATTTGCGCAAATTATCTCCGCTCGTACTTGTACAATACGATCAGAACCAGCGTATAAAGGAGGGGTGTGATAGCTTGCTGAGTTGGCCCCTGGAATAGATAACCAGTCCATATCTCTAGTTCGGAATTGCCATTGTATCTGATCACCATAGTAATCTTCAAGGTAGAAAGTAGTGGAAGACCCTGAGCGAATAGCTCTTGGATTAACGATAGCTCGTCCGCCTCGACAAACCGGCTCGTCAATGAAAAATACATCGGTAGAACTGCAACCTGCGGCATCCTTTACCTCCACCCAATAGGTACTAGGAGATAAATCTTCTACACAGTTCTCTGAACCAATCAGATCACTAGTTGCCAGATCATACCAAGCGTAACTATACGGTTCGGTACCATTTAATACCTCAATACAAGCGTAGCTACCATAGGGATCAAAGTCAAGGGAAGTCGCCAATCCTTCTCCCCCGGGAACCACCGCTTCGATCATGGCCGTACATTCGTTCTGGTCAATGATCGTGATCGGATACACCCCAGCAGCCAAGCCCTCCAATAAGACTTCATCTCCTTCTAACAACTCACTCACTCCATCCCAACGAACCAAGGTGTACGGTGGAACTCCTCCGTTAATTTTCATCTTGATTCTTCCGTCAGCTTCTCCATTGCAACTGGCAGGTTCCACGCCATATTCAATCTGTAGACCATTTGCAGGAGGAATATTTACTCGTAAAAGATCATAACAGCGGTTAGCATCTAGTACGAGCACCAAGTAGTGACCTTCGGGAATATCTCTTGCGCAATAGGCGCTAAGATCGTTGGTATTTGGATCAAATCGCATCAAGTCTGTCGGTTGGGCAACCTCAATCCGAGGATTACCATCCGCATCAAAGACTACCTCTGGTTCTACTGTTAGAATCGGATCCCAAGTCCAGACAAATAAACGGTAAGGCCGGGTGCCTCCTTCTACAAACAAACAACCATCTACGGTTTCACTACAGGGAGGGCTGATGATTTCGAAACGGGCTTCTAAGCCATCAGCAGCGGGCACATAGGCCTCCGTTTTCCCTTCGCAGCCCGTCGCGCTGGTTACCTTGATCACATAATCTCCGGCACTTAATCCTTCAAAAACGAATTGATTGTCATCCGTTGTAAAAACGTCTCCATTGCTTAATTCTAGGTTATAAGGAGGGGCTCCACCTTCAATTTTCAAGTAGATTTTACCATCTGCTCCTCCATGACAGCTTGCCGCTTGTACGTCGGTGCGCAAGTGCAACTCACCAGCAGCTGGGATATGAACTCGAATCAATTTATAACAACGATTGGCATCTACCACTAAGACCAGATAGTGGCCAGCAGGAATATCTTCAGCGCATCTGCGATAAACATTGGTCGTATTAGGACCAAAGTTCATTTGATCCGTTGGTTCAGCACCGTCAATTCTAGGGTTTCCCGCATCATCGAAGACCACATGCGGTTCAACATCGATGGCTGAATTCCAACGCCAAACCCATATGTTATATGGATGAGTACCACCGTAAACGGTGAGACAACCGTCCACTCCATCTGAACAGGAAGGACTGGTAATTTCAAAATTAGCTTGAATCTCCGTAGGCTGTCCTACTACCACTTCCGTTCTAGCACTACAGCCCTGTCGATCTTCTACTTTAATCCTGTAGATTCCGGCTGTCAAATCGTCAAAACGAATTCGATTACCGTCGATAATTCGGTATTCATTGGGGCTGATGGCGATCGCATAGGGAGGTACTCCGCCTTGAATTTCTAATTCTATGCTACCGTCAGCATTGCCGTAGCAACGGGCATCCTGAACTTGTGTACGCAGTTGTAGGCCCGTGCCAGCAGGTGTTTGCATGCGAATCACATCCCAGCAGCCATTAGCATCAATTACCACTATTACATAATAACCGGGAACCAAATTATCTACACAACGACGATAATCAGTTGGGCTGGTGGCAGGGCCAAAGGGGATATTTCGGTTGGCCGGTCCCCCATCAGCAAGAGGCTCTCCACTATCCGCAATTGTAATTTGAGGTTCTGCAAAAGGAGCAGTCGGCCAATACCACGCAAAAATACGGTAAGGCTGTTCACCTCCTTGGACAGTCAAGCAACCGCCAAGCCCATCTGTACAAGCATTTCCATTGAATTCGAACTTGGCTTCTACCGCATCGCTCGGCGCAATTTCGAATCGCTCCACTAGGGCACAACCGTTCGCATCAACCGTCCGTAACTCATAGACACCCGGCTGTAGTCCCTCAAAACAACCATCATTTCCAATGATGGCTTCGTCCGTTATGGAAGGATAAACGGTAGTAGCAAACGGCCCTTCACCTCCATCAATCTTAAAGCAAATGGAGCCTCCATCTGGATCATTACAAGTACCTGAATCCACTTCAACTACTCGATCAAATCCAGGATTAGCGTCGATCTCCACTCGTTTCCATTGATAACAGAAATGCAGATCTACAACAAAGATGTAATATATACCATTAGCTACATCCTCGGCACAAAAAGCAGGGCCGTCAGTAGTGGTTGGATCATAGGGGATTCCTAAAGTTGGATCTAGGTCTGACCAGTCTGTGATGGTTCCGTTCGAACTCTCCGCATAGAGGTCTGGGACCTGATCAAAGACCCAAATGTAATACGGAGCGCTGCCTCCTGAGACATAGACGCAGCCATCTGGAGGACCACATTCAGGTTGTTCCAGTCGTACATCTATTGTGATGGGCTCTGGTTCACGAATCACCCAAGCTCCAATTCCAACACAGGCATCATCAGTCGTAGAGATAGAGACGCTATAAACTCCGGCTTCCAGGCCTTCGATATCCTCAGTATCGGCTGTGAATCCATTTGGTCCCTCCCAATCAAAATATAAGGGTGCTAGATCAATTTCTATTTGGAGATCAATTGCTCCATCGGCAGCTCCGTGACAACTAATGTGCTGTTCCACCGCCGGTACGTAGTAGTCAATTGCCGGCACTTCTATCTTTAATTCGGCAACGCATTCCTCTTCATCCTCTACCTTTAGGGTATAGTTTCCAGGCTCAAGATTCTGGAAGCAGACTTCCAGTTCTTCAGTGGGTGTGGGATTGGAGTTGTCATTTAAGAATCGAATATGGTAAGGGGGGGTGCCTCCCGCAATTTGAATACACACTTCTGCTCCATCACAGGTTTGTGAGAAGGAGGTAGTTGCAACTTCTAAATCGCAAGTAGTTAAAATGGATGAAGTGGGTAAATGGATCAATTGTCCGTTCATGAGACTTGGGAGGCTGGACAATAGGCAGCTCCATAAAAAAAGCTTAGTCAGAACACCTTTTACGATAGGTACAAACTTAGACTTCATAGATAGTTTGTTTTTGGGTTTTTAGACATGAGATATTTTATACCCACAAACTTCTCAGAATTCTAAGCGGAAACCAATTCAAGTTGCCGTCATAACGTAGGAGTCCAATTATGACATTTTCATACAAAATGCTGCACTAGTTCCTGAGGAGAACTGCCATGAAAACACCTCTAAGAAGGGATATTTACACTTGAACTAATGAATGGCCAGAGGAGAAGGCTTACTACGGAATGTATAGAGGTAGATGCAAGACACACTTGATACGAGACGCGAGACGAGCCTCGCAAAGGAAGGAGAATTCGCTGGGAACGAATGTTCTGCTATTTCCCTAACTTTTTAGCATAACTGGTTCTCTGACAATTTTTGTGCTGATGAGTCTCACCCTTTGTTAAAAGCTTTGCTCCTATTGTCGCAATACTTCTA
>CAJXPD010000319.1 GCA_913057785.1 uncultured Lewinella sp.
ACCTTACAAAGAAAGGGGTATCGAAACGAATTCGATACCCCTTTTTATTTTTCACCATTCAACTATTCATTGAACGGAATCTTGCTTCGACTTACTTCTTGTCGTCTACTTCTTCGTATTCGACATCTGTAACATCCTCCGCATCATTTCCACCAGCACCAGCTCCTGCGTCACCCGCATTCGCATCAGCCGTAGCTTCAGGTCCTGCACCGCCAGCATTCGCACCTGCCTCTTGAGAAGCTTGGTAGATTTCCTGGCTAGCGGCTTGCCATGCTGTATTTAAGGCTGCACTTGCACTATCAATCTTGTCGATATCTTGTGCTTTATGTGCCTCTTTCAAGTCGTTAAGCGCAGCTTCGATAGGTGCCTTCTTGTCTTCAGGAACCTTGTCTCCGAATTCTTTCAACTGCTTCTCAGTTTGGAAAATTAAAGAGTCCGCAGTGTTGATCTTGTCAACTCTTTCGCGAGCCTGCTTATCGCTATCTGCATTAGCAGCTGCTTCTGCCTTCATCTTTTCGATTTCCTCCTTGGATAAACCAGTAGAAGCTTCGATTCTGATGTTCTGCTCTTTACCGGTGCCTTTATCTTTCGCGGAAACGCTTAAGATACCGTTGGCATCGATATCGAAAGTAACTTCGATTTGAGGCATACCTCTTGGTGAAGGAGGAATTCCATCTAAGATGAATCTACCTACTGAGCGGTTATCCGTCGCCATTGGACGTTCTCCCTGTAGAATATGAATTTCTACTGAAGGTTGATTGTCCGCAGCTGTAGAATAAGTTTTCGCTTTCTTCGTAGGAATGGTAGAGTTAGCTTCAATTACCACATCATAAACACCTCCCATGGTTTCGATACCTAGAGATAATGGTGTCACATCTAGAAGTAATACATCCTGTACATCACCACTCAATACACCGCCTTGGATAGAAGCACCTACAGCTACCACCTCATCAGGGTTTACCCCTTTGTTAGGCTTTTTACCGAAGAACTCTTCCACGGCAGCTTGGATGCGAGGGATACGAGTAGAACCACCTACTAAGATGATTTCGTCGATTTCACTCTTCTCTAAACCAGCATCTTTTATGGCTTCCTGACAAGGAATCAAAGTACGCTCTACTAAGTTATCTGCCAATTGCTCAAACTTCGCACGAGACAATTTAACCACCAAGTGCTTAGGTACACCATCTACTGCAGTGATGTATGGTAGGTTAACTTCTGTTTCAGTAGAAGATGACAATTCGATTTTAGCTTTCTCCGCTGCATCTTTCAGACGCTGAAGCGCCATTGGATCTTTGCGAAGGTCCATTCCTTCCTGATCCTTGAAAGTATCAGCCAACCAGTCGATGATAATATGATCGAAGTCATCACCACCTAAGTGCGTATCACCATTGGTTGATTTCACTTCAAAAACGCCATCACCCAACTCAAGAACAGAGATATCAAATGTACCTCCACCTAAGTCAAATACCGCGATGGTCATATCTTTATTGCGCTTATCCAATCCATAAGCCAAAGCCGCAGCTGTAGGCTCATTGATAATACGCTTAATTGTCAAACCTGCAATCTCACCTGCCTCTTTAGTAGCTTGACGCTGAGAATCATTGAAGTATGCCGGTACAGTAACTACTGCCTCTGTTACTTCCTGTCCCAAAAAGTCTTCAGCTACTTTCTTCATTTTCTGAAGGACCATAGCAGAGATCTCCTGAGGCGTATACAATCGGCCTTCAATATCCACTCTCACTGTATCATTATCTCCCTTAACAGCCTTGTACGCAATTCTTCCTACTTCATTTGAAACCTCGGAAAAGCGCGTTCCCATAAAACGCTTAATAGAAGAGATAGTACGCGTTGGATTGGTAATGGCCTGGCGCTTGGCAGGGTCACCGATCTTCCTTTCTCCATTGTCCATGAAAGCAACAACAGAAGGCGTAGTTCTTCTTCCCTCATCATTGGGAATGACCACAGGTTCATTCCCCTCCATCACAGCTACACAGGAGTTCGTTGTACCCAGGTCAATACCTATAATTTTACCCATGTTATGTTGTATTTTTAGTTAGTTCAAAACGGATTATACGCTTATCCCTATAGCAAGTGATATGCCAATTCAAATTCACTACTTTTTGAATGACAAAACGGCCCATTTGGCCAAAATGGCCTGACAAGAGTTTCGAAATGGCAGCAATGGAGTGACAAAACGGCAGGAATGATCCTTATTGGAACCCCAGATCACGGGTAAACACCCCATTTTGTAAGCTATCTATGGACACGGGGCCAAGTGACAGACCTTCCCGCAGCGCAGTAGCTTTCGAAGAAAAGATGCCACGTCCCTCTGAGAGATTGGTATAGATCGGTACTTCATTCGCACTCGTAATGCCAAGGTTGGCTTGCCCGATCTTGGTCAGCTCCAGAAATTCTTCCCCGGCAGCGACCAATTGGATGTCTATACTATCAAATACCCTAAATCCAGCTGAAAGCACAGGTAGGGCACCTCCTAAAAACTGGAAAAAATCGCCAGATCGCAGGAAGTAACTAACTCGTATACTTTCATCTTCCCGTTCAATAGCTCGATCCAAGGTAAACTCTAGTGTTTTGGGAATCAGGTTCGAAGGTTGATTGGGATCTGATTCTCGATACTGCAACAGAAAACGCAAGTCAAAAAGGCGTGCCGCTGTGGAGACCTCCCAGCCAATCCGTAATTCCGTATTATAGGCCCCAAAATTGATCGGTTCTCGAGGCAAGTTTTCCAGCAACTCTAGATCACCAATGACCGTAGTTTCTGCAGTTACCGGTACTTTGGCATCCCCTCGCTCAATCACTAAGCGAACCTCCTCCTCTGACTTTAGATTCAATGCAGACCGGGTAATTTTATATAGAATGTTCGGTGTATTTGCGAATGGTCCTTCTACACGAGGATAACCTTCTGCTGTACCATCCACTCTGTCCAGCAAAAAGCGTTCTCCCGTGCTAATTTTCTCAATAGCAACAACGACACTTGGATTATAATAAAGTGAATCTGCTATTTGGGCAACTTCTAATGCATTGCCTCCGGGCTCCAAGAAAGCCTTCTCTACTCGGATATAGTGGGCCGTATCTTGGGAAGATAAAAAACCATATACGATGGGAATATCTCTCCATTCCGCTTCAATATCAAAATCTGTGGAACAACTTGCAATAGACAGCATTATCCCTAATAAGGTTACGTATCGGGAGGAATGGTTAAATTCTCGGAATCTGCTAAACAGTTTCAACATATAATGAATAGCTAAAGGTCAATTAGTTTCGAAACAAACGCTAAAGTTCGTGTCAAAATTACGCCCAAAGGTACTAGAATATTGATAGCTTATTTTCTCCTTTTGAGTCAGCTGTCAGACTGGCACCAACAAAACAAAAAGTCTTGCCCCTTTGCATTCCTTTGATAGATTTTGATAACTTACAAGCTGCAAAGCACAATCAGCTAGCAGATAGAATGTTCATCCCCTACGTTTTGCTAAAAACAAAAAATGCAGTCGATAGAATATTCCACCGTCACACTACTTAACTTAGCAACAGTAGCACCTACCAATCCCAACAGGCATATATCTTGTATTTCACAAATTACAATTTTCAGTTCTTATAGACGACTAATTATCAGAAGACTATGTCAGTTCACAAGAAGGAAATAAAACGCATAACCACACATGTCTTGCAGGCCATGAAGGCTAGGGGAGAAAAAATAGCTATGCTTACTGGCTACGACTACTCCATGGCGCGAATACTGGATGCAGCAGGTATTGATATTATTTTGGTAGGAGATTCGGCCTCCAATGTGATGGCTGGCCATGAAACGACCTTACCTATTACGCTGGATCAAATGATCTACCATGCTTCTTCCGTAATCAGAGCCGTGAAGCGTGCATTGGTGGTAGTAGATCTACCTTTTGGACACTATCAAGGCAACTCCAAGGTTGCGTTGGAATCCACCATTAGAATTATGAAAGAGGCTGGAGCGCATGCAGTAAAGCTAGAAGGAGGAAGTGAGATCGCGGAGTCTGTAAAGCGAATATTATCCGCTGGCGTGCCTGTGATGGGACATTTGGGTTTGATTCCCCAATCCATCTATAAATTTGGCACCTACACGGTAAGGGCCAAGGAAGAGGAGGAAGCGAAGAAGCTAATCGAAGATGCATTACTATTGGAAGAGCTGGGATGTTTCGCCATCGTGTTAGAAAAGATTCCTGCCGAACTCACGAAAGAAGTATCTTCTCGCCTCACTATACCTACGATAGGCATTGGCGGTGGCCAGCATGCCGACGGACAAGTATTGGTTACACACGATATGCTTGGTATTACCAAAGACTTTAAACCAAGATTCCTACGTCGATACTTGGAATTATTTGAAACCATTCAAAATGCAATTGGAGATTACATTACAGATGTAAAGGCCGGAGACTTTCCTAATGAAGACGAACAATACTAACCAACCAGTTTTGATCTCTATATGAAAAGAGGAAATCTTAAGCGAATAGCTGTACTTCTGCTCGTCGTATTTACCATCTTGGCTTGGTGGACGTACCATAAGTATGTAACTACCGCCAGGATTCCGGATGACCTAAAAGAATATACCATTCAAATACCCACCGGATCCTCCTTCCAAGAAGTTTCGGCTTTATTGGCGGATAAAGGCATCCTTAAGGAGCCGGAACTGTTTGAAGAACTGGCTGAACGAATGAATTACATCAAGAGTCCAATGCGATCAGGCCAGTATGAAGTGAAGCCCGGCTGGAATACGGTACAATTGATTCGACACTTACGTGCGGGGAAACAACATCCGGTAAAAGTGGTATTAACCAGCCAACGGATGACAGAAAACGTAGCAGCCAAAGTGAGTCGATTCATCGAAGCTGACTCATTGGAAATCTGGCAGCTATTTCAAAACAAGGACTATCTCCAACAAATCGGATACACGGAGGAAACGTTGATGAGTCTCTTTATTCCGAATACTTATGAAGTATTTTGGAATACTAGCCCCAAGAGCTTCATGGATAGGATGATTAAGGAACACGAACGCTTCTGGAAGCAAAAAAGTAGATTGACCAAGGCCAAGGCACTCGATCTAGAACCTTGGGAAGTTTATACGCTAGCTTCCATTGTCGAGAAGGAAACCTTGAAAGACAAAGAAAAACCGAAAATGGCGGGGGTGTATCTAAATCGTTTGGATCAAGATATCCTACTGCAGGCAGATCCAACCTCTGTTTTTGCTAGAAGATCATGAATACCTATTCTTCTGCGCGAAGGGAGATGGCTCCGGCTTGCACAACTTCGCCAAGACCCTATCCGCCCACAATCAAAATGCTAAGATCTACCGAGCTAATTTGCGAAAACGAGGATTGCGGTAAGTCAAGCTACTAATTCGTAGCTCCATCCGAACGTCTAAAACCGATTGATTTCTTATTGAATAGAAAGTCGCTTTTATCCATTTTCAGGCCTTTGACATCCTCAATGGTCAGAATATTAGGTGGGTTTTTATCTCTATCTTCTGGACTAAGCGCTGCTAAACGCAGATTGTGCGCCTTGATAGCTTCCAATACAATAGATCGGACCGATCGAGCATTCCCAAAGTACTTATCACGAAACTTGTAAGTGTAAGTTAGATATTCCTGCAGATGTTCTTCCGCCTCTGGCGTAGGAATAATTTGCTCCTCAGAAAACATCAGTAAGGCAATGCGGTACAATTCCTCTGGCTCATAATCATCAAACTTCAATATCTTATCAAAGCGTGAGCTCAATCCTGGATTAGCCTTCAAGAAAGACTCCATATTATCCGGGTAACCCGCCACAAAGACAAAGAATTGCCCTCTGTGATCTTCCATTCGCTTAAGCAGTGTCTGAATCGCTTCATCTCCAAAGTCTCCGTGCGCACCGATTGATCTCTGCGTAAGTGCATAAGCTTCATCGATGAACAATACTCCACCCATTGCTTCGTCAATCTTCTCAGCCGTTTTGATAGCAGTTTGGCCTACAAAGCCTGCCACTAAGCCTTGACGATCGGTCTCGAGCATATGACCTCGTTCCAAAATACCTAAGGCCTTGTAGATCTTAGTCAGAATGCGCGCTACGGTAGTCTTACCTGTTCCCGGATTGCCAATGAAAACCGTATGCAGGTAGAAGCTACCAAGCACATCACGATTCGTTTCGCGGTAATAACGCACCAAACGTACCATTTCATTGATCTGAGCTTTAACTCGAGCCATTCCGATCAAACGATTAAGCTCATTGAGCGACTCCTCCAGCAACTGTTCATCAACAGGAATATTGGGTAACTCCCTACGTTCTTTGGGCTGAACCTTATCTACATCATGTAATTCGATCACCGAAAGGTTCTCTTTATCCAATTCGCGTGGATTCTCATGCCCCATCACCCGCAAACCTAAGGAGATCTTAGATTTTTCTATCAGATCATAGACAAAACGGGCATTACCGAAAGTCCGATCTCTGGTTCGATAAGCATTGAGAATGTATTCATCTAATCTTGCCTTGGATTCGGGGGTAAGTACAACCTCCTTTTCAGTGCAAGCATAATCGGCAATTTCTGAGAGTTCCTGCGGTAGATAATCATCAAATTCAAAGTACAACTTGAACCGTGATTTCAAACCTGGGTTGGAATTCAGGAAGTTCTTCATCTCTTTTGGATATCCAGCAACAATGACCGCCAGATCCCCAGGTCCATTGGACATTTCCTTCACCAGGATCTCAATAACCTCGCGACCAAAGTCTTTGGAGTCATCATTCGAACGTGCCAGAGAGTAAGCTTCATCGATGAAGAGTACTCCTCCTCTAGCCTTTTCGATGGCTTCCTTTACTTTGGGCGCTGTCTGCCCAATATATTCTCCTACAAGGTCAACTCGATCCACTTCATGCACATGCCCCTTACTGAGTAGCCCCATTTTCTTGTACAAGCGCCCCATCATCCCGCCAA
Organism: uncultured Lewinella sp.; assembly: GCA_913057785.1. GTDB lineage: Bacteria > Bacteroidota > Bacteroidia > Chitinophagales > Saprospiraceae > DT-111. Next base: position 6,956 of record CAJXPD010000319.1, read on the forward strand.
CGGTTGTCTTACCCGTTCCAGGATTTCCAATGAAAACCGAATGCACATTTATCTCCTCCTTTTCCTCAAAACCTTTTTCTTTCCTGAGTTGCAGGAACTGAATATATTTGGCGTGATCTCTAACTTGGGATTTGATGGCACTTAGACCAATTAAGGCATCCATCTTGGCCATCAGTTCCTCAAAGGTCTGAGGAATCTCTTCCACGGGGTTCAGCACCACGGGTGTCGTTCGACTTGGCAAAAGTACACCACTCACCCCTTCCACAAAGTCTTCGCTAATCTTGAACGGTATCACCGCCAGCAGCTTGTCCATGAAGACGATCTCAGCAGTGTATCGATCCATGCGCCAAGATCCCTTCACATTCGAGCCCCAACCCGCTGTGATTTTAATCAGGTTATCTTTTTTCTCTACCCGCTGTAATCGAATCACCTGCCCCTTCAACTCCCGCGCATCATTATAGAATTTGGTGAATAGCTCACAATGCCACGATTTATCGGGCATTAGGTTGCGAAGAATGATCTCTACATAAATGTAGCGTGTTTCTTCACAGCTAAACTCCTTATAATAGGTGCGTTCCTCTTCGATTAAATCATCGTAAGGACCTTCATACAATTTAAGGGATTCTACAGCTAGGTAAGGATTAACTTCCGCAGTGGCGGGCTGCCCTGCATCTTCCACATAGAAGTACTTGGAGGCCACCTTTTCTCCTTCTATATAGGCCTCCCAGAAGTAAGTACCCTTTTTCCAAAAGGCTCCTTCGGTCTTATTGCCCCATCCTTCTCGGATGTAAACTATATTATCGTATTTGCTAACTTTTCTTCGGAGTGGTAAAAGGCAAAGCTCTTTCTTGCCTTTCTTTAAGGTGAAGCATCTTAATTCGACCTCTATTTCCCAGTCCTCAACATCAAAGAGTTTATTGTAGAAGGATAATTCTGCATAGATATAAGTGGCTTCGTATCTATCAAAGACCTGCCGATATTTCTTCTTGTTATCTGCCAGCCACTCTGTAGAAGCGTATACCTTTAACTCCTTAAACTTAAAATTCTTAGTACCCGATTGAGGGAACTCAACTGCCATATCTGGTCTCCTTAGCTATTGTTTACAATGATCAAAAAAGTCCTATCGTGATCGCTGACTAATAAATATACGAAGGAGCCCGCAATTTGGTACATTTTTTTGAAAAAGATACCCTTCTGCTACTTTTTTTGTACAGCCTGTCAAAGTAAAACCTAAAACGTCAGGAGGGAATCAAAATACAGTAGAAATAAAAAAAGGCGCCAGAGCATTTAAGCCCCAGGCACCTTAAAACCACCTATCTATTCTTTGATTGCTTTATTTCTTATTGCCTCAACAAGGAAAGGTGACCAATGTTTAGTTTTTTCTTGTATTTTAAAGCCGTTTTTCCAGTAATGATAAAAACCTGACATTTCGGTATAAAACCTAGCTGGGTTCTGAATTAATAGGTTACAGAAAACAGCTGTAGCCACCCAGTTTTAAAATGATTTTGAGCGCGCAAGCCCCTAGGGAAACAACAGATAAACTTGCCTAAAAGCATTGAGATTTTGTCAAGGTCCAGGACATAAGTTCCATGACCGCAACGAAGGAAAGTAGGTTTTCCCAGTCGGCATGACATAAGCGACTGATACCCATGGCCAACATAAGCATACAACTTCCCACCCTGATCCAAGACGTTGTCGTGGACGGCATGCCGCAGTACTATCTGAGGCCCCTCTTTGCTCCGTATCCCTTTGTCACACATCGACGATACAATCTGGCTATCACCCAGTACCAAAAGGAAGTCAAGCTCTCTTTCAAGGGTCTAAGCCTTAATCGTGACACCTTGGATCGAGTGCTCTGGTATCTTTTCTCCCCTACTATTCATTATCAAAAGCTGCCGGTTGCTTTTACCCTTTCGGGAGAGTTTATCCAAGGGGATATCAGTATGATCCGTTTCAACTTGAAAAATTATACTTTCATAGGTTTTCCTGCTTTGAACAACTACCTGTTCATGATCAAGACAGAAAAACGAGGAGCGGAAGACTATCAAAAGGAAGCGACAGATCGTGTCAAGAAATTGATGAAGCTGTTCAAACAGGATCTGGGAAAAGAATTTGACTCTTCTCAATACTTCGCCGGTAAAAAAGAGTTTATTACCAAGATTCCCGTAAACATCCGCGTGGGTCAGAGTCCCTTCAAGTTTGATCGAAGACAAGACGATTGGTTCTTTTCAAGATTGAGTCACCACGAGGAATTTGATGGGGCTACCGAAATTGAGAAAATTGGACATGATCTAAACGCTCGCTACCCTAGTGAATTAAGCCGAGCTTACTTTCAGGAAGAATTAGTAGATCATTTGTACACCATTCTTTTCCGGAAGACCAATACCTCCCTTGCTATTGTAGGACCTCCTGGTGTTGGAAAATCTACTGCCATCCAGGAAACACTCTACAGATACCTAAGTGACCATTATGAAACCCGCAAAGGAAGAGCTCAGCGACTTTGGCACATTGATCCCAATCGCGTAATCTCCGGGATGATGATTGTTGGTATGTGGCAAAAACGCTTAGAGGCCATCATTCAGTACCTTCAAAAGCCGGAAGAGCGATCTAAAAAGGGGGACAAATTGATAGTTACCAACCCGGTAGCGCTCTTGAGAATCGGAAAATCTGCCAATAATAACATGACCTTGGCAGATGTTTTCAAGCCTTATTTAGAAAAGCGGGAGCTCCAAATGATCATCCTCGCAACTCCTGAGGAATGGAAGGTATTACAAGAGCAAGATCGACGCTTCAGCGATCTGTTTCAACTGATCCGGGTCCAAGAACCAGACTCCCTTACGGCCACTAAGATTATCCTGCAACAGAGAAAGCATCTCGAATTTGAGAATGGCGTTAGTATCACAATCAAGGCTATTCACCAACTCCTGGATATTCAACGCAACTACTTAAAAAACAAGCCACTTCCGGGAAGTGTCATGGACCTCCTCAAACAGATTGCTACCAAGTATCGCTATGGTCAGGTGGATGCGCAGGAGGTTAGAGAGGAGTTTAATGCATATAGTGGTCTTAAAGAGCAGATTTTCGATACAGGTACAGTCATTGAAGACAATGAAATCGACCAGATCTTTGCCAGAGAACTGGTCGGACAACCGAAAGCGGTCAAAGCACTTTCAGATGTAGTCCATCTACTGAAAGCCAAACTGAATAACAGTAATGAGCCAATATGCTCTCTACTTTTTGTGGGGCCAACGGGAGTAGGAAAGACGCACGCGGCCAAGGTCCTCGCCCAATATCTGACAGGCAGTGAGCAACATCTGATTCGCTTCGACATGAATGAATTCATCGATGAAGGAGCAGCTCAGCGTCTCATCGGCGATTACTCCAACCCGGAGGGGCAGTTAACCAGCGAGATTCGGTATCGTCCTTTTGGGATTCTATTGTTGGATGAAATCGAAAAAGCTCACCCGAAAGTTCATGACCTTTTACTACAGGTACTGGATGCCGGGCGTCTCACAGATAGTTTAGGGCGTACGGTTGATTTCAGTAATATTATCATTATCATGACTTCCAATCTCGGGGCTGAGGAAGTCAATCGACAACTGGGTTTTGGTCAAAAGGGAGCTCAAGATGAATCCATCATTCTCCGTTCCATTGAGGCACATTTTAGGCCTGAATTCGTGAACCGAATTAAGAAGATCGTTTTCTTCAATCCTTTACAACCCGATCACATCTTAGGGATTGCACAACTGCAAATCCGTGAACTATTGCAGCGGGATGGGTTCGTCCGTCGAACAACCATCCTAAATATCTCCCAATCGGCTTTGGAATACGTTGCCCATAGAGGATTTCATGCCAGAATGGGTGGACGCGCCTTAAAACGACAGATTGAGCGAGATCTTACTTCTCTTTCAGCAGAACAACTGATATCCTCGTATTCCAGTAATCCTATTTTATTCGATATAGACCTCAAGGATGGCCACCTCCATCCTCGCATTAACAATTTGGAATTTGTGCAGTCGATAGACGATGACTGGCTACCTCCTCTTCCCAAAGAAGGTGGCGGCGTACGCTTCTATTCCAATTTGTTACATAGTATTGAAAAGTTGGAGCAAGATATTAACGACCTAGAAAAGTACCTTCCCCCTAGCCAGGACCCCATGATTGTAATTGGCGAGGGACAACTGGATTGGCAGTACTATGGCTTCAAAACTAAAGTAAGCGAAACGAAAGAATTGATCCAAAATATGATGTTAGGCTTCAGTGATAAATATTTCATTGAAAGCCCTGCTAACCCCCTTCGACTAAAACCAGCCGTCAAACCGAGAAAAGACTGGTCAAAAGGCGTGCGAGAGAATTTCAAGGATCGCCTCTTCCAGAAAGAAGCCTTGCAAGAGATCAGTGAAGCTTATCAATACGCCACCGCTCAATTTGATAATCTCAAGTCGGAGTTTATCAATAATTACTTGAAAGTAACCTTTCTTCTGATCTGTGGCCGTGGCTTCTTACGGCGAGAAACGGAGCGAGTTACCTTGCACTTTGAATCCTGCATCACTGGTTTGGGAGAAGCAGAAACAGCTACCCTTTGTCGGCTATACGCTCGCCTTTTAAGTCTATTGGATATTCATTACGAAATGAATGAGGATAAAACCAAGATTCATGCAGAGGGGTATTCTTTGGTAGATCTTTTCCGTGCCGAGGAAGGAATCCAGCTATTTTACGTAGCTCATCAAAATCCGTTACCAATTCGGATGTGGGTGGAGAAAGATCAAAGGCCCATATCTAGTACCGCCAGTTATAAAGTAATCCGTATTTTTGACGGCTCAAATACCATGACCGACCTTCGGTCTGGATTTTCCAATGCGGTAAATATTACGCCAGAAGAATTTAAACTATTGATCTACGCAGGTTTATCGCTGGAGTTAAAGGAAATAGTATAAACAGGTATGAATCAATTGGAAACATTTAGAGGGATAAAGACTTTCATCTTCGATGTCGACGGTGTCATGACCAATAGTGAAGTGATCGTCTTTGAGGACGGAAACTTGATCCGAAAGATGAGTATCAGGGATGGATTTGCCCTCAAAATGGCCGTAAGAGCTGGATATAGAGTAGCTGTGATTACGGGAGGTAAGTCGGAAGGTGTGATTAAGCGACTGAAAGCCTTAGGAGTTGCTGATGTCTATAGTGGATATCAGGAAAAACTGGAAGCATATGAAGAACTGATTTACACTTATGATCTAAATGAAGAACACATCCTCTATATGGGAGATGACGTACCCGATTATCCGGTGATGCGGAGAGTGGGTTTCCCAACCTGTCCCAGCAATGCCGTGCCGGAAATCATGGAGTTGGCCCATTATATATCTCCCTATGAAGGGGGTAGCGGCTGCGTTCGCGATGTGATCGAGAAGGTGTTAAAACTGAACGGACACTGGCCAATTAAATCTGGCTTTGAAGAAGAAGAATGAACCGTTAAAAACCATTGTCCATCTAAAAGTGGGTAGTGAAAAAGGAGCTACATGCCATTATTTAACTTAGTACGTTGGCCAAATCTGGTGATCGTTGCCTTGACCCAGATCTTGATCTTCAATTGGGTGTTGCTCCCCAGTTTTGAACAGTACAATATTAGTAGCTCACTCAATCAAAATGAATTTTTCCTCCTGAGTTTGGTGACTCTACTCCTTAGTGCTGGGGGGTACGTTATCAACGATATCTACGATCGAGAAATAGACCTGGTCGACAAGCCCGATCGGGTTATTATTGGAAAAGAAATTGACCTCCCCACCGCTTACTGGTTGTACTTTGTCATTCATTTAATCGGTTTCTTACTCTCTTTATACCTCGCCTTCGTGGTAGAAAAACCAGGCTATGTCGGACTCTTTCCGCTAGCGAGCACCGGTTTGTACCTGTACTCTCGTTGGCTAAAACGTATGCCGCTTTGGGGTAATCTGTTGATTTCCTTGTATTGTAGTGGAGTAGCAGGAATCGTTTGGTTTGCAGAAAGAGAA
>CAJXPD010000320.1 GCA_913057785.1 uncultured Lewinella sp.
AATGCTGTTGTACGTTCTTTAACCGTAGACTCCAACTGCTCACTATGCTTCCGCTCCTGCCCTTTCGCACGATAAACTGAATACCCCCAACCACCAGCAAGGATGAAGGCCAAGAATAAAGCGGCAGCAAAACTCCTCGTATTACGTAACTCATTTCTAGCCATTTCGTTTTCTGCAGCTAGTAGTTGGTTCTGATTCTTTTGTTCCTGCACTTGAAATTTAGCTTCCAGTTCCATCAGTTGCTGCAGGTGATTTTCTGTTTGTACACTGTCTTTTAAAGCAGCCAATTTATCCCTCACCTCATATGCACTGTTGTATTGACCAAGCATGGCATAGCTTTTATGCAGAACTTCCAAGTAATCTGCCTGGATGAAGTGATTTTGACTTGCAGAGATCACTTCGAGATAGCGTTGGCCGTACTTTATTGCAAGGCTATAATTTTCCTGCTTATAATAGTGGCCAGAAAAAGCAGCATAGGAATCTGGCAAGAGAATAAGGATATCATTCTGCTCCGCTAGCTCAAGTGCTGTTTGATAATATGGTTCTGCTTCAGAGAATTGCTCTAGTTCATCATAGATCCACCCAAGAGAAATGTTCGCTTTAATGATTTCGTGTAGATTATTTTCTGCTTGGAAGAAACCAAGTGCTTGGTCAAAATATCTTTTAGCACTGTCCCATTGCTTCTGCTTATGGTATACCGCTCCCAATTGCATATAGGCCTTCGATTTTGTGTGTTCTCTCTCTACCTCTAAAGCCAAAGCTTGATCAAGGTATTCTAGTGCTTTATCTAACTGCTCCATATTGTTGAATGCCACACCGATGTTCACCAGAATTTGAGCCTCTATCTCCGGATCTCTGACATACGCTCGAATCAACTCCAGTGACTTCAAATCATACTCCAACTCTTTGTTAGCTTGCCCCAATCTACTGTAATAAAGGCTGTAATTCTGATATATCTTATACATCCTCACCGAATCCCCCATGGATCTTACTTGGGCTTCTGCACGTTCCAGGTGCCCCAATAAGCTATCCATAGGGGCTCCCGACATGAAGTGAACATTAAACAAATTCTGAAGGCCATCGGCAATTCCTGCCTCATCATTAGCAGCCCGGCTATGACGGATGGCTTCGTGAGCATATTGTAGCGAACGTTTGCTATCACTGTAAGCAAACATCCTGGTTAAGGTCCGATAAATGCCGGCTTTTGCCTGATCATCAGAGGTATCAGTAATAACAATTAATAGACTATCTGCCGTTGCTTCTTGAGAGGCTTGTGCCAAGGTATTTGCTTGTGGCAATAATGCCAACATGATTGAGATGAGAATTGGACCCAGTTTCATCTGTTTACAGTATTGATGTTCTTCTTGGAAAATACAATAGTCTTGTAGAAAATTAGGGAAAGATGAATAATTATGTGAGCAGTAGGTAGAACCCAGAAGGCTACTTCATTGCTCAACTGCAAGTCGAACTTCGCTTTATCCATCAGATCACTCTCACAAAAGCGTAGGCCACATTAATCCAACCTCAGCACACCTCCGAACAAAATTAGCTTGACAATCGGGACTAAAACGCCTATAAATTCCAAGGATTCTGCTTGTAATTTTATTTTTTAAACATTTATTAATAATATTGCAGAGCAATTACTTAAACAATTATTAATCAAATGGAATCAATTGGGGCTCTGGAAGAAATAATTCTGATGATTCTCCTCAAGTACGAAGAATGTCATGGTGTCCAAATTGCCCAGCACCACGAAACCATATTTAGCAAATCGATCTCTCTCCCAGCTATTCATGTTGTTCTGAAGCGGATGGAGAAAAAAGGTTGGGTTGATTCCAGATTTGGAGAACCTACGGCTAAAAGAGGGGGCCGTCGAAAACGACTCTATAAGGCTACCCCAGCAGGCTATCACGCTATTGAGAGATTACAAGAGGCTAAATCTAAACTTTGGGCAAGCATTGTCCAACAAAACTTCAGATATGGGGCTAACTAGACCTCCAAAGTGGGCAGACTGGTTGATTGAAAAGATCTGTCCAGATGAATATTTGGAAGAAGTCCAGGGCGATCTGCATGAAGCCTTTTACTGGCGTGAGGAGACCAGAGGCCTACCCTATGCCCGCCGTAAATTTTACCTAGAAGCACTTAAAACCTTCCGACTGTTTCGATTTAGAAAACCCGACTTTATGAAAAATCCATTCTTTTACCTCCTGAAGAACTACTTCAAAACAGGCTTCCGCTTCATTTGGAAGACCCGAACTTACTCTTTCATCAACATGTCTGGCCTAGCCATTGGTATTGCCACAGCCGCAATGGCCTATCTATTTCTGGCTGATCAATTTTCATTCGATCGTTTTCATGATAAATCTGACCGACTGTATAGGATTGGAGCGCAATTAGAATTTCGTGGAGAAACCGAAAAAATGGGGGGAGCCTCCTATATCATGGGGAAAACGCTTCCAGAGGAAGTCCCTGGTATTGAAATGGCAACTCATGTCAAAAATGGCATCGCTCTGCGTTTAATCGATCAAGACTACAATTATTTGGTCTTTCACTATGCTGACCCAGAAATGTTCCAGATGCTTGACTTCAACTTCATCAGCGGAACTCCCGGGGCATTCCAGGACCCCGAAAACATAGTGGTTTCAAAGACCTTTGCCAAGACCTTACCCGCTTCAAATGAACTTCGACTACTATTTGGAGAGGAAGAAAAAGTCTTCTCTGTTGCCGGAGTATATGAGGATTTTCCGATGACTTCCACTTTTCGACCTGCTGTAATCATTCCTTTTAATTTCTGGGTAAGCAGGGTAGCTGCGAGAAGAACCGAGACTTGGTTCGACATCAACATGAATGTATTTGTCCTGCGCAGGGAGGGTGCCACACTGGAGGATGTGGAAGCAGGTATGAATGAAGTTCTAGCAGCCAATTTAGACAGTGATATGGCCAGCGCCAACCCACAGCTTTTTCTCCAACCCTTCTCCAACATGCACACAGATAGGCTGGAGATGGGTAATGGGCTTCGAGCTACTGCTAATCTACAGGTGCTTTGGGTAGTTTTGATCGTTGGCTTACTTTGTTTGCTAATTAGTTGCTTCAATTATTCCAATTTTGCACTTGGTAATTTCTTGAGCCGGTCCCGGGAAGTAGCTGTGCGGAAAGTCATTGGTGCCAATCGAAATTCAATATTCCAACAATTTCTGAGCGAATCTTTCCTAGGCACCTTAATTGCTGGCATCCTAGCCTTTCTACTGATTCAAGGGCTGCTGCCCGTTTTCTCTCAGTTTGTAGGAGTAGAATATGGTTTTCGAGATTTACTCAGCTGGCGGTTTGGAGTTGGTCTAGCCTTAGTCCTGCTGATTAGTACTGTTCTTTCGGGACTATACCCCTCTTTAGTCCTATCCACAAAAAAAGCCAACATAGCCCTCAAAGAAAGACTCAAAGTAGGCGGAAAATCTTTTTTCAGTTGGTTCCTGGTCATGATGCAGGTTAGCATAACCATTTTCTTGATCATTGGCATGCTAACCACTAATCAACAGCTGGATCATTTATTGAATTTTGATTTGGGCTATGAAGATGAAAATGTGCTTGCCTTATCCATTCGAGATACCAGTGAGCAAAGGCTCGATCAAATGCATAGAGAACTAGAGCGTTTGGCTTTTGTGCAATCCGTCAGCTCCAATTCCGGCTATAATGGCACAGACTACAAGGATGGTGAAATTGACTTTTCCACTAGTCACCTCCGAACGGATGAAAACTTCATTGATCTACTGAAGATTGACATGGTGGAAGGGAGAAACTTCGACCTAGAGATTCAGGCTGATCAAGGAGGCGCGGTCTTAGTCAATGAGACATTCGTAAAACGCGCCCAACTCGATAACCCAGTGGGAGAAGTGATCCCTTTTCAGTACGGGAATCTGGAAAATCCACGGATCATAGGTGTAGTCAAAGATTTCCACTATGCGGCGCTTCAAACAGAAGTTAAACCGCTCGTGATATACACTGCTCCGGAGTATATGATGCAGACTCTACTGATCAAGCTCAATCCGCAATCTTCCCAGCAGGAAATTGGCCAAATAGAAGCGCTTTGGCGGCAGATTTATCCGACGCGTCCAATCAATTATACTTACCTGGAAGAAAGCAATGCGGCAGATATGCAGACGGAAACACAAATTCAACGCTTGGCGAGATCGGGTTCCTTGATCGCCATTTTATTGGCTTCACTTGGGCTATTTGGAATGGTCGGCACCCACGTTCGGCAACGACTAAAGGAGGTCAGCATCCGCAAAGTAAACGGGGCTACGCCCATGGATATTTATCTGCTTTTTTCTTCGAAATTCGGGAAGTGGTTGGTGTCCGGTTTCATCATCGGGACAATACCAGCGATCTACTTTCTGAACAATTGGTTGAATAACTATCCGGAGCGGATACAGCTTTCTTGGGGTATTCCTACGCTTAGCGTACTTATCTGCGCCGTAGTATTTCTTACTATTATCACGCTACTGTTAGTCCGAGTAATGAACTTGAATCCGGCGACGCATTTAAAAGATGAATAGGCTGAGCACGAGCGACCCAATGAAATTAAAATATACGCTAAAGTTTCATCCGTAAATCGAGCCGCAGTTTATAAGAAGGCCTAAACCTAAATTTCATTTTATGTTGCCTACAACTCAATTCCTACCCAAGGAATACTATTTTATGAATTTTCTAAAAACCCAAAGCATGTCTTTCACTTCGTAAAAAGTGCAAGTGTTTTATCCCCATTCTTTATCTCATACAAAATACTCTCATTTTAAATTTCTATAATATTTTGCTTTTATGGTAAAAGATTATTCCTTGACCAAGTATTTTAACTCTCCTTAATTTTACCAATAACTATCAGATAAAACTATCTGGTAAGCCTAGTATTAATGTGTCAACATATTATTGTTCTCCGCCTTCCATAAACGACTTTTGCAAGTAATTCTTTGGAGATAGCTACACCTATACACTTGCATTGGCAAGAACCACAATGTAAGGGTAGCTTTATTTCTGAATCTTCGGCTGTAAATTCTAAACAACTAGGATCTTTTACAATAATGTAATAGTCACTCCGAATAGGTAATGAATTGTCTATTCACTAAATACTTATGTCTAGCTGAGGTACATCTTGAGCTAGATTAACCGAGTAGGCCTTATCAAAGAATTAATCTTCAACAAAAGATAGCTTGATAAAATCACCACTGTAAAGATTTCTCTTTAACGCCACTTTTTTTTTTAAACAAACAAAATTCAGTATGAAAAAATTCACCAATTTGTCCGTACTGGCAGTAGTAGCACTTTTTGTGTTTATGTACAGCTGTCAGATGGAAAATGATGTGGAGCCTACAGCATCTTTAGAGCTGGAGGAAGCCCGCCTAATCACTTATTCTTCTGAAACCGCAATACCCGGAAAATACATTGTGGTCTTTAAGGAAAATGCTTTCCCTACTGTAAAAAGTAGTGCCATTTCTTCTGAAAACTATGGAGAAGCCAAAGAAGAAATGCAAAGTCTAGCAGAATCTTTCTTGTTGAGCAATAGAATTAAGGCGAAAACGATCGAGAGAAGCTTTGTAAAGGCTATCACTGGTATTTCTTTGGAATTGACAGACCAAGAACTAGATCAAATTAGAACAGATGATCGCGTAGCTTATATTGAGCAAGACCAGATCATCACCGTCAGCATGGGAGGCCCTCCAGGTGGCGGTGGCGGTGGTGGCGGTGGATCAAATCCACAGGTTACGCCTTATGGAATTGCTAGAGTCAATGGTGGAGTTTCTGGCGTAGGCAAAGTTGCTTATATCATAGATTCTGGTATCGATGCAAGTCATCCGGATCTAAATGTTGACGTTGCTAGTGGTTTCAATGCATTTACTAGTGGTCCAGATCGTGATTTAACATATGATGGAAGTGGTCACGGTACACACGTAGCAGGAACAGTCGCCGCTATCGACAATGAAATTGGTGTAATCGGTGTGGCTGCAGGAGCTACGGTGGTTCCTGTGAAGGTATTGAATAGAAGAGGATCCGGTTCTACAAGTGGCGTAATTGCCGGAGTAGATTATGTAGCAGGACAAAGTGATTGTGATGCTGCCAACATGAGTTTAGGAGGAGGAGTTTCCACTGCACTTGACAATGCGGTAGTAGCAGCTTCTTCAAACTGTCCTTTTGCACTAGCCGCAGGTAATTCCTCTGCTCCAGCAAATAACTCTTCGCCAGCAAGAGCCCAAGGTAATAATATCTATACAGTAGCTTCTATGACAAGCTCTGACACATGGTCTTCATTTTCCAACTATGGTGTAAATGATAATCCTGTGGACTACATTGCTCCTGGTTCAAGCGTCCTATCAACCTATAATGGTGATGGATATGCCACTTTGAGTGGTACCTCTATGGCTTCGCCACACGTTTGTGGATTGTTGCTACTGGGCAATATCACTAGTGGTGGTACCGTAGCAGGTCCAGACGGCAACTATACGGTAGCCAGCCGCTAGAATAATTAGTAGAAAAATATAACCTTTACGGGCGGACTATATAGTTCGCCCTTTTTATTTCATTTCCTGATTACGATGATTACTTCGAAGAAAAACTACCTATTTCTATTGTCCTTTTTAGAAGGTGGAGCTGTGATGGCTTGTGAGCTAATTGGTGCTAAATTACTAGCTCCCTTTTTTGGCACATCTCTTTATGTTTGGGCAGCTGCATTGGCTTTGACACTAGGAGGATTGACACTAGGATACTTTATTGGAGGAAGACTATCTAAAAAATATTCTGGAAGTACTAGGCTGCTCTATTGGGTCTTGGTAACCGCAGGACTGCTATTGGTATTGATGCCTTATAGTAGCGATCTAATTATGAGCGCTACCATAAATATGTCATTGGAAGCGGGTGCCATTTGTTCCTTAATGATCTTTATGCTACCGCCCTTGATGTTTATGGGAATGGTATCTCCGATTATTATCAACTTGTTGACCAACGAAGTTGATGCAGCAGGAAATAACGCAGGAAATGTCTATGCCATATCCACCTTAGGAGGGATTTTGATGACCTTTCTGATGGGTTTTTACATCATCCCTAATTTTGGCTTGACTTATCCAGCCGTCATCACTGGTATCTTGCTGGCCATGCTTCCAACCATCTCCTTATTGTCAGAACAACGTTTAAAAGTTGCTGCGCCAATTCTTCTTTTGGTTGTAAGTGCCTTTCTAAGCTTAAGTTCTAAAGATAAATTCAATGATGAATATCAGGTGTTGTATCAGTCTGAAGGCATATTGGGCCAAGTGAAAGTCGTGGACCATCCTTCCTATGATATCACACCTGATGCCCGACTGGGCAGAGGACTTATCGTCAACAACACCTTGCAGACCTACGTGGGCGTAGATAATAACTTTCAATATAGCATTTGGAGTTGGGCCAACTATTTCCCTACTGCTGCTTCCATTTTTCCTACTGGGTCAAACGTTCTTTTACTTGGACTAGGAGGAGGTACGCTAGTCAAACAGTTAGATCGGTTGGGCTTTGAGACTGATGTCGTGGAAATTGATAGGCGAATTGCAGATGTTTCCTACGAATTCTTTAAAATGGATCCCTCCACTAAAGTAGTGATCGATGACGCTCGACACTATGTAAAAACAACTTCTAAAAAGTACGACATCGTCATATTTGACACCTTCCTTAGTGAAGCCGTCCCTGAACATCTGATTACCGTGGAAGGCTTTGCGGATACAAAAAAGATCATGAACCCCAATGGGATGATAATGATCAATTTCTATGGCTTTATCGAAGGGGAGAAAGGCTTGGCAGCTAGGTCGGTGTACAAAACACTTCAACATTCCGGATATCAAGTAGAGGTTTTAGCCACTCCGGGAGATGCTCAAAGTCGCAATCTAATATTCCTAGCCAGTGAAGAAGAAAAGGATTTTTCAACAGCCGATTATCAAGAACTAAATTTTGACAAAATTGATAATCTATATGATCACTTTATTGATCCGGGTCTAATCGATGTGCAAGGCGCCAAAATCTTATCTGATCGTAAGCCTCAGCTAGCTAAGCTGTACACCAAAGCTGCCAAAGAATGGAAAAAAAGTTATAACGAGTACTATTTCAAGCACTTCATAAAGAAGTAAGCACTTCTCCGTTATAGATATCTAGACTTGTAATAGTCTGGCCTAATTCTGCCTATCAAGAGAAGTCAATATGAGCTTCACTGCTGCTGCTGCATTTGCTGCTGCTTTTCATTTTGCTTTTGCTGCTGTTGCTGCAAGATTTGCTCCGTTTCTTGCACTAATTTTTCGGCCCAATCATCGGGCACTTCATGAATGATATCCTTCAGTCGTTTCGCCCACATTTCCCCAAGGTGGCCGGTTTGATCTTCTGTATATCGCCGCTCCAGCATTTTCTTGGAGTCCTTTATATATATCACAACATCGATGGGATAACCGACATCATTAGCACTCACCCGGGTGGAATCGAAGGAGAGAAATCCCGTTTTCAAGGCAAACTTTATGGAGGATTCATAGGTCAGAGCGCGATTGAGGACGGGCTTGCCGTAGCCGGAGTTGCCGATGATCGTAAAGGGAGTAGCCTCTCCGATTTCAATCCAATTGCCTTCTGGATATAATAGATATAGCTTATGTTCTGTATCATTTTCCAACTGTCCGCCTACTATGGTATTCAAGTTGAAAAAGAGACCTGACTCCGCTAATGCCTGCTTATCCTCTTTGGCCACTCGCCGCAATTGATCTCCGAAGGCATTAACTGCTTTATACATTTTATCAAAAGCAAAGTCTTCAGACTCCAGTAGTTCCTCAAAGTAGGTTACCGCCTTGTCACGGATCGACCGCAGACCGGAAGTCATGATAAAGAGATTCTTCTTACCACTCTTGTGAATGGAGATCTTCTTAGCAGTCGTTGTTTCATTACCAGAGGTGATGCGGGTATCAGCGATGGCTACTAAGCCACTTTTAACTTTAATCCCAAGACAATAGGTCATCGAACGTTGGTTTAATCCTAAGGTGGTTTAAATATGTGTGCTCTATATCAGTGAGCTGTAGAACTTGAACTGAACAGAGTTTTGTAAACAATCACTATGTGAAAAAAGTTTGGCCTATCCGATCATGCAGTGCGTAGACTTTGCTCAATGAATCATCAAGAAAGCTGGGAAGATCATCCTTGATCTCCTCATACTCCAAGAATTTGAAGTATTGCGCCAATTTTCCCGCCTTAAACTTAAGCAATGCTTCCGAATCGTACTGCGCACACAACTTCGTGATGAGTTCATCAGCCTTGCGAAAATTATAAGCTATAGAACGTGGAAAGATGGGATTGGTTACCAGAAACTCGAAGGTAGTTCGTTGCTTTGGGATTTTGCGATATACTCTCCTATGCATATCAAATCCTTCCAGCACCTTCAAAGTGGTGGTCCATTGGTATTGTTTCAATGGCGTATTAAACCCATTCTCCGTCAAAGCTTCAATATCATTGAGTTTACTCTTTAGTATACGAATGATCTGAATCACTCTTTCTAGCCGAATCCCCAGTTTAATGAACATCCAGATGGAGTCGTGCACCACAGTGTGATCTAGATACGATCGTACAATGGCACAATGCTTGGTCGAATTTACCGTAAAATCATACAATCCTCGGGTCTTGAAAAAGTCGGGATCATACTCCTTAGCAAATAGGTAATATTGGTTGATCACCTCCCAGAGTTCCGTTGAAATCAAATAGCGGAAAGTCCTAGCATTTTCCCTTGCCGCCGCTATAGTAGAAAGAATGGACACATTGTTGGTCGGACTTAAACCGACTTCAAATAGTACCTCTTGCTCATCCACCTCAGATTGTGGGTCATATTCAATCCCATACATATTCAAAATAGACTTGAAAACGAAGTCTTTATTTTGACTCATGGGTGCGTCCAAAATGGTGAAGTACTGTACCTTCAAGTATCGAGCTAAGTGCTCAGATCTTTCTATATATCTGC
Organism: uncultured Lewinella sp.; assembly: GCA_913057785.1. Classification (GTDB taxonomy): domain Bacteria; phylum Bacteroidota; class Bacteroidia; order Chitinophagales; family Saprospiraceae; genus DT-111. The sequence continues at coordinate 9,995 of CAJXPD010000320.1, forward strand.
CTGTCCAGTATAATGAATCGGCTACTCGTGCTAACATAGCTTTGTTTTAGAATAAGACCTCTTATTTCGCGATGATCCAGGTATCCTTTGATCCACCACCTTGCGAAGAGTTTACAATTAGACTTCCTCTCCGCAATGCTACCCTCGTCAGTCCGCCTGGCAATACATAGGCCGTATCTTCCCCCAAAAGGGTAAAAGTTCGAAGGTCGATATGGCGGGGTTCAAAGCAATTCGTATCCTCAATGTAAGTACTGTGCAAAGACAACATCATCTTTGGTTGAGCGATGTAGTTCCGTGGATTCGCTTTGATCGTATTGGCTAATTCTGCCAGTTCTGCTTTGCTCAGTTTATCACAGATCGTCACCCCATATCCGCCGGACATATCTACGGGTTTCACCACCAACTCTCCCAAATGTTCCAGCACATACTTCAGATCATCTGGCCGGTTACAAATGTAGGTGGGCACATTGGCTATTATCGGTTCTTCCTTGAGATAATATCGAATCATATCCGGCACATAGGCACACACTGCTTTATCATCCGATACCCCCGTACCCGGAGCATTGACGATGGTGATATTACCAGCTAAATAAGCTTTCATCAATCCCGCCACCCCAAGCAAAGATTCTTTTCGGAACTCATCAGGATCCAAGAAGGCATCGTCAATCCTGCGATAGATCACATCCACCTTCTGCGCTCCTCGAATGGTCTTTAGGTATACCATGTCCCGTTCAACATAGAGATCTTTCCCTTCCACCAGATCGATTCCCATCGCCTGGGCAAGGAAAGAATGCTCATAATAGGCTGAATTATATTGTCCAGGAGTCAATAGTACACAGGTCGGATCTTCATCACGCCCCGGAGCTACCGATTGTAAGGTTTGTAGTAAGACGGAAGGGTACTGATTTACTGTCTCAACCGATATCGCCTTGAAAATATCAGACAAGGTACGCTTCATCGTCTCTCGATTGATTAGCACATAGCTCACCCCTGAAGGATTACGCAGGTTGTCCTCTAGCACATAGAAATTACCATCCGTATGCCTGATCAGGTCCGTACCACAAATGTGGGTATAAATTTTTCCAGGGGGATGGAACCCTTTCATCAGGTCCACATAATGCGGAGAGCTAAAGATTAATTCCTCCGGAACTACCTTATCTTTCAATATCTTCTGATCTCCATACACATCTCCAATGAATAGATTCAAAGCTTTATTCCTTTGGAGCAAGCCCTCTTCCAAGCGCTCCCATTCTTGCTGATGAATCACCCGTGGAAATAAGTCAAAGGGAAAGATCTTTTCCGTCCCCCCATTGTCTTCGTCATACACCGCATAAGTAATGCCTTGATTTAGGAAAGATAGTTTGGCATACTCATTCAGCTTCTGGAAATCCGCAGGGTTAAGGGAATAAAAAAGGTCTTTAATCTGACCGTAAGAAGTATAGGAATTGGGAAAAGTAGTGTACACTTCGTCTAAAAGGCCGTTGGGGACCTCGTAGCTATTAAAAAGGTCATTTTGCATGCCTAAAAAGGATGTAGAATCTGGAATGGAAAGAAACGAATCGTTCTAAAACTACTGAAAAGTAGTCGGTTTTTTTAAGATATTTACCAAGAATTAAGTAGTTTTTTATCGCCCTCAACTGCTTCATTTTCAACAAGTAATCGCCAAACCAAATATTCCTCTAAAAAAAGTATCAATCGCAAAATAATGAGCATCAAAGTTGCCATTCGACATCATACAAAATACAATTACGATAAAGCGATTCAGGTTTTCCCGCAAGTGATCCGCCTTCGCCCTGCTCCCCACACTCGAACCACAATCGAGGCCTATTCTTTGCAAATCGAGCCAGCGGAGCACTTTATCAATTGGCAGCAAGATCCTTTTGGCAATTACCTGGCGCGGGTTACTTTTCCGGAACCCACTGACCACCTTAGCATCGGTGTGGAAGTGATTGCAGATCTGGTAACCATTAATCCTTTTGACTTCTTCTTAGAGGAATACGCCGAGACCTTCCCTTTCTCGTATGATGAGCAGCTGAAGAAAGAACTGCAGCCCTATCTAGAGATCAAGGAATCCGGCCCGCTACTCCAGGAGTGGATCAAGAAAGCCGAAACTTATCAAGGAGAAAATACCGTAAACTTTCTGGTTCATTTGAATCAGCAACTTTGTGAGGATATCAATTACACTATACGTCTAGAAACGGGGATACAAACTTGTGAGGAGACCCTCCAGAAAGCTCTGGGGTCCTGCCGAGATTCAGCTTGGGTTCTCGTACAGGTATTGCGCCATTTTGGTTTGGCGGCAAGGTTTGTTTCTGGTTACTTGGTACAATTAAAATCAGATCAAAAACCGGTAGATGGTCCAGCGGGTCCGGAGGAAGATTTCACTGACTTGCATGCCTGGGCTGAGGTATATATCCCGGGGGCCGGTTGGATTGGCTTAGATGCCACCTCTGGCCTATTTGCGGGAGAAGGACATATTCCCTTGGCCTGCACGCCTGATCCTAGTAGTGCAGCTCCAATCAGTGGCTTCACAGCCCCGGCAAAGGTGGAGTTCGAGTATAAAAATATCGTGGAACGGATCGAGGAGACTCCGCGCGTGACCAAACCTTTTACTGATCGACAATGGCAATCTATTTTGACTTTAGGAGATCAAATTGAGGAACAGCTACAGGCGCAGGATGTCAAATTAACCATGGGTGGAGAGCCCACCTTTGTCTCCGCTCAAGACATGGAATCCGAGCAATGGAATGAAGCAGCTGATGGCCAGGACAAGCGAGTGTTGGCCTTTGCCTTGACTCAAAAACTAAAGGCTCACTTTGCGCCCCAAGGCTTTGTCCATGTGGGTCAAGGTAAATGGTACCCAGGAGAACCTCTGCCCCGTTGGCAAAATGCCATCTATTGGCGGAAAGATGGAGGAGCGCTATGGGATAACACCAATCTATTGGCAGATCCCAAT
>CAJXPD010000321.1 GCA_913057785.1 uncultured Lewinella sp.
GCAGCCTGCCTGACGGCAATCAGTATGGTGAAAAAAGATGAAGCGTAGTTATATCTTTTATTTGTCCCTCATTCCTAAGCACTTATTTCATTTATTGTTTGGCCATACTCCATTGGGTCTAATATAGCATGATTCAAAGCCTTCATATAAGAAACTATGCCATTATCGAGTCCTTGGAAATTAATTTCTCTGATGGACTGACGATAATCACGGGTGAAACAGGAGCCGGTAAATCTATTCTCCTTGGGGCCTTGGGCTTGATCATGGGGGATAGAGCTGACACAAAGTCTCTCTATAACGAAACTCAGAAATGTGTTATTGAGGGAAACTTCAATATTCGCCCTTATAATCTGAACACATTTTTTGAGGCCTATGATCTCGACTATGAAGAAGATCTCATTGTTAGGCGAGAAATAGCGCCTTCGGGGAAATCGAGGGCCTTCATTAATGATACTCCGGTTAACCTCAAAATTCTACAGGATCTAAGTTCCTCACTCATTGACCTGCATCAGCAGTTCGACACCCTGGACATCCACAAGGTATCTTTTCAGTTGAGAATGCTCGATGCGCTGGCAGGGAACAAGGACGCCCTGGAAAAGTACCAGACGCTTTATCGCAAGTATCATCTGAACAAGAAGCGGCTAGCAGAATTGGTGGAAACCACCCGCAGCGCTTCTAAAGAAATGGATTATAATCAATTTCTGCTGGACGAATTACACCAAGCAGAATTGATTGCTGGTGAACAAAAGGAGCTAGACGAGGAACACGCCCGATTGGCCAATGCAGAGGAGATTAAGCAAAGTTTGGGGGGCGTTTTTCAACAACTGGTGGAAAGCGAACATGCTATTCTTGGTCAAATGCAGGAGTTGCAGACCAACCTCCTCAAATTAGGAAAGGTCGATAGACAGGTAGATGGCATCCAGCAACAATTTTCGGAATTGATGGGCGGGCTAGAGGAACTAGCCAATGAATGTGAGAAAATCGCGGAGAATACTGAATACGATCAGGAGCGAATCATAGCACTCGATGAAAGATTATCGCTGTTGGATAACTTACAGAAGAAACATCAAGTAGGAACCGTAGAGGAGTTACTTTCCATTCAGGCTGAACTGGAAGAAAAGGTTAATGCATACTCTAATTCCGATGCTGAAATTCAGAAATTGGAGCAAGAAATTGAGCAACAAGAGGAAACGCTACGCAAAAGAGCGGAGAAGCTAAGGAAAAGCCGTGCCGGAGTAATTCCAAGTTTCGAGAAGAAGGTACACGAGATGCTATCTCAACTGGCCATGCCAGCTGCAAAGATGCAGGTAGTAATGGATCCAGCTGAGCAATTGAATAGTACGGGTTTCGATGAGGTTTACTTCTTGTTTGCCGCCAACAAAGGAAGCCGAATGCAACAGATCAAAGATGTAGCTTCAGGTGGAGAATTGGCTAGATTGACCCTGGTAACTAAGTCTTTGGTTGCTAGTGCCATTCCACTGCCCACCTTGATCTTTGATGAGATTGATACCGGAATCTCAGGGGATGTGGCTCTAAGGATGGGCAATATTTTGCGCGTTTTATCCAACCATCACCAGGTCGTATCCATAACCCACTCTCCTCAAATCGCAGCCAAGGCTGATTCCCATTACTTTATCTATAAATCAGATAAAGAGGATCGGACCATTACCAAAGTTAGGCTGTTGGATCAAGACGAACGTATCCGGGCCATTGCCACGATGCTCAGTCAAAATCCACCGAGCGAATCCGCTATCGAAAACGCTAGAGAACTGATCACAAATAACTAGAGAATAGTTCGATCACCTAAAACAGTACAGAAATCATTAGTGAAGCAAAGCGGCAGATTCTTAATAATGAGATGCCACAGCTTCATGAGCAATTAAAAATGTTATGGCAAATAATCTTTTAGCAGGAAAAAAAGGGATCATCTTCGGTGCCCTTGATGACAAATCCATTGCCTGGAAAATCGCAGAGCGTTGCGTTGAAGAAGGAGCTGAGATCACTTTGACTAATGCTCCGGTAGCCCTACGTTTTGGTGCCATCAACGCCCTGGGCGAAAAATTGAATGCAAAGATCATTCCCGCAGATGCTACCAGTATGGAAGATCTGGAAAACCTATTCACCGAATCTATGGATGTATTAGGGGGTAAGATCGACTTTGTATTGCACTCGATCGGTATGTCATTGAATGTTCGCAAAAAGAGAGGATATACCAACTTGAACTATGACTTCATGCACAAGACGTTTGACATTTCGGCGATGTCCTTTCACCGGGTAATGCAAACGATTTGGAAAATGGACGCCATCAATGATTGGGGATCAATCCTAGCACTGACCTACATTGCAGCGCAAAGAGTATTCCCAGATTATAATGAAATGGCAGAATCAAAAGCGCTGTTGGAATCCTTTGCGCGTAGTTTTGGGTACCATTTCGGCGTCGAGAAGAAGGTACGTGTAAATACCGTTTCTCAATCTCCAACTTGGACTACTGCTGGTAGTGGGGTAAAAGGTTTCGAAGAATTTTTCGGCTATGCCGACAAAATGTCTCCACTTGGCAATGCCTCTGCTGATGCATGTGCGGACTACTGCGTCATGATGTTCTCAGACCTGACCAAGATGGTTACTATGCAAAACTTGTATCACGATGGGGGATTCTCTAATATGGGAATGAATCCTTCCGTCTTAGGACTATAGTAAGTTGAAAGTTGAAGGTTTTTAGTTTAGCGGTAAGGAAAAGCTTGCCATTTTCTTTAAACTTTAGACCTTCAACACTTAACCCTTGACCCCTCCAATCCTTAATGAAAAGCCAATAAAAATCCATTGCAGGGTTAAGAACACATGAGTAGGCAACCATTCTGCTTTTGCATTCGTTCTGAAAGGGAAATTCCGAAAGGTGCAAATCGGCTTTTCTAAGGCATGAAGTCTAAAGCAAATATTTCAGTGTACTGCTACAATTTAATATGACTAAAAAGCTCCACATCGCAATATTGATCGGATTGTTTGCCGTCCTTAGTCCCAACCTTTGGGCTCAGCAACGGTCAGAGAAGGTGTTGCGACCTGGGCAAAGTACACAGCGGACACAATCCCAGCGGCCAACGAATACAGGTGGCAGGGATGATGTCTCTCAGATGGAGTTTAATGAGCAATTCGAAGATGAGGTAGACACCTTTGGCGTTTTTCTATATTATTCCGAAAACCCCAATCGTGAAACGCCCTTCGCAGACAGCCTGCTCTCCGGTTATTTCCACCAGTACGATCCGGCCCGACAAAGAGATTTTGACTATATGCATCTCGGGATCGTGGGTTCAGCTGCTCGTCCCATCCTGTTTGAAGCGAGTCAAAGGCGAGGCTTCGATGTAGGTCTCAACCAATATGATCTGTATTTCACGAAGGCCAACCAAACGCCATATTATCGCTTAGAGAAGCCCTACACCAACGTCCATTATACCCAAGGTGGAGAGCAGGCCGATGGGATTTTCAAGGCAAAATTTAGTCGAAACTTCGCCAATGGCATAAATTATGCCTTGGTATATGACCGGCACAGCTACATCGGTTCTTCCAACCAATACCCCAATCAAAATCATAGGATGACGACCTTTGTCAATAGCATGTCCTATGAGAGCAAAACGGGAAAATACCGAGCCTATCTATCGGTAGCAGCGAATACGGCGGAGGCAGAAGACAATGGAGGCGTCTTCGAAGAACCGGAAAAAGAGGGACAGTTCAGAGGCCCGGCTTCGGCGGTTACCCTATTAGAAAGCGGACAGACTCGACACCAACATCAAGAATTCAGCTATACGCATTATCTACAATTTGGAGGAAGGGAGGATTCTATTCGTGGGCCGCTTAGATCTTATACCTTATCCCATCAACTCCTATACAATACCAATAAGTACAAGTTTTTTGAAGAAGCAGCTACCGCTGACACCTTGTTTTTCAATCAATTCCCCGTTTTTCGAGTGGATGATCGAGGAAGTAGATTCTATTTGGAGCATCGCAAATTGGAGAACGTTTTCAATCTAAGTACCTTCCGATTAGGCGCTTCGGCGCAAGAGAATGATGTAAAGAAAGAGAAAGACTTGTTACAGGTAGGGCTGGTGCATAGTTTACATTGGTTAGACTTCGAGCCGATCAAATCTACTGTGAATAATTTGTTTTTGACCGGTAAGCTCACCTTTAACCCTAGTGATCGGCTCTTCATTTCTACCAACGCCCATTTTGGATTACTAGATAACCGAGGAGATTACAAGTTAAACGGAGAACTTTTCTTTGATCTGAAGCAAGGAGGAAGTTTGAAAGTACAAGCGAGTAGTCAATTATACAGCCCAACTTTGTTACAAGAACAATATCGACTCTCACAAATACAGCTTTGGGAACGGTCTTTCCGCTCTACCTTAGAGACTAACTTAACCGCCTCCTACCACCTGCCTGCCTTGGACATTACGCTGTCCGGAGGGTATCACCTAGTCAACAACTTCATTTACTTTGATGAAACGGGTGTTTCGCAGCAGACGGGAGTTCCCATCAGTATTAGTCAATTGACGGTGCAAAAGAACTTCAGGTTTGGCCCAGTACACCTGGATAATGTGATTGCCTTCCAACAGTCTAGCGAAACCTTCGTGCGAGTACCTACCTTGTATACCAAGCATAGTCTATATTATGCAGGAACTTGGTTCAAGGTGCTCAGTGTACGTTGGGGTGCAGATATGCGATTCAATACAGAATGGGATGGTTATTATTACAATCCATTTACGGGTCAGTTTCAGCTCTCAGATCAGAAAATAGCTTCCTATCCTAATATCGATGGCTTCTTCAGCATGCGCATCGGCAATTTCCGAGCCTTCTTCAAGTACGAAAACCTTTCCATCCTACTACTAGATCGACAGTTGTATTATCAAGCCGCCTACGCCCCCTACCCTTTCAACGGCTTTAGATTTGGCGTAAATTGGCGCTTCATCAACTAGACCTTACTTCTCTTTCAGAGCCATTCATATACTTCCATCGTTTCTTTGATTTACTTTTTGCTTAAAGACTGAAGGCTAAGCAATCCTTGTCTTATATTTAGGGACTAAACCAACTTTACCTGGATATGTATACATACTGCACGGCCCTACTGCTCATCATTAGTCTACTTGCCTGTCAGACATCGTCTTCCGAAAGCCAAGAAAATGGTCAGGAGAATTCGACTAGTACTACAAAAGATCCCAATCTAGACTATCAAGCTTACACGCCAAAAGATTCCGATTTAATCCTTTCTCGTGCTGCATATGCCGACCAATTGTATGGCTTTTGGCTAGGACAGTGCATCGCCAATTGGACCGGATTGATTACGGAAATGGATAAGATCGGAGGTGAAGGGAAAAATGGGAAAGCCGCCGGTTTTTACACAAGTGAAGATTGGGGGAAGCCCGATCAGCCAAATATGTGGGACAACTCCTTCAATGACACCCTTTCACCCACTATTACCTTCCTCTTTGAAGATGAAGGTGGAATCTGGGGTGCTGATGATGATACGGATATAGAATATATCTATCAATACATTACCTATCAGAATCAAACGACCAAATTAACGCCTGAGCAAGTAAGAGATGGATGGCTCACCCACATTTATAAAGAAGGGGAAAGTCCATTTGTCGGAGGTGACGGCAAGATAGGAGAAAACTACCTATGGGTTTCCAATCAAACTGCGCATGATCTAATGCATACGGGTATGCTCCCACCTGCGACCAGCTTACCAGAAAACAACCCGAATTATGAAATGATCGATGCACAACTTACGACAGAGATATTCGGCTTTTTTGCTCCGAGCAGACCGGACCTCGCGGTGGAAATCGCCGAAACGCCTATCCAAACTACTGCTCGCTTCAACGCTCAATGGGCAGCTGAGTTCTACGTCATCATGTACGCCTTGGCTAGCGTACCTAAAGAGGACATGAGTATAAAAGACAAACTGGTCTGGATGGCCGAAACAGCTAGGCAGCGATTACCAAACGATTCCTACTCCGCCAAAATGTATGACTTTGTAAAAGAACAACATGCAGCTGGAGCCTCCTGGGAGGCTGCCCGAGATGCCTTACACGAGAAGTATCAAGTACAGCAAGCGGATGGTTATGAATGGGCTACCAAAGATCCAGTCTGTAACGGATGCTTCGCCGCAGGTATCAACTTCGGAGCAAGTATCGTTAGCCTCTTATACGGAGAAGGAGATTTCAAAGAAACCATCAAGATTGGGGCCTTAGCCGGTTGGGACTCGGATAACCCAACTGCTACCTGGGGTGGCCTAATCGGCTTTATGATCGGCAAAGCAGGGCTCGAGGAGGCTTTTGGGCAGCGCTTCTCCAATACTTTCAATATTCATAGAACTCGTGGGGGCTTCCCAAATGATGGCATAGATACCTTTGAAAATATGGCTGAAGTAGGCCTGTTCATTATTGACCGAATGGTGCAAGAACGAATGAAAGGTGGAATTGACCTGGAAAAAGATGTTTGGTACATTCCGCAAACGGAATGGACTGTTCCAGCAGGCAGCTAAGGTGAAATCGGATGCAAATACTAAAATTCTTGTCCCTAATTATTACCGGGTTCTTTGCCATTGCGGGGACTATGGCCTTGATCAGCGTCCCCCGTGTGATAGCCTATTACGACACCTTGCAAGCCGGAAACTTGCAAGTGGATAGCGTTTACGCGGCAGGAACTGCAAATTATCGGAAGTCTTATCTACGAGGAATTATGCTCTTACCGAACCAGGCAACGGCCATTTCTCAGGATAAGAGATTCAACCTAACCTACAATGAAACAACGCGAGAATATCTAAAAACGAAGCGGATTGAGGCCATCGGCATGCAAGAAGTAGAGGGTGCTGGAAAGCGGCGGCGTGAAATAAAAATACACTATATTTCTGCCGCCCCAGCTCGACAAGAGCAAGTGCTCATACCCTGCTGGTTTAGCCATAAAAGGACCTCCGTCCTTTTGCGATTGAATGATGAGAAACCGAGCAGAAAAGGGCCAGTTCAAAGCAGACTGCAAAACGGCATCCTCTTACTGGCGCCCTTTCTACTCACTTTACTATTTTGGTGGGTACGAAAACGTAGATTAGAAGGCGATCAGGCTGAGTAAGGAGTCTGTAGCGACCTTCTCTAGCTAGTTCAGAGGATAGAAGGCTTCGACCATTTTCGTTGGATGTTCATCGCCCACGTGGCTGACCATGAATGAGCCACCCCAGATGTTGTCTGGAAATTTCATGATTTGCTCCGTGATTTGTTTGATGGAAGTGACGGTATTAATCTCAATAGCGTCCTCAATTGGCATCCACTTTACTTCTGCCAGACCTTCTGGTAAAATTACTTCCCCATCCACATATGTTGCTTGATAGTAATGCCGCAAGGTCGCATAGGGATGATAATCATACTTGTAGCTGAATTGTCCACGTAATTTCACATCGGAAATCCGCAGTCCATAGGCACTTGCAAGGCTATCTAGGCTTTCCTTTACGTATTGGCGTTCCCGGTATACAAAAGAAGGTGTGCCCCAGACGTGTTGCTCTCGGCTCATTAGCATCTCATTCTTATCATTCACAATGATCAGTCGATGAACAGCAAAATTATGGGAGGGATCTCGGTGTGGATTGTTTTGACCAAAGGCCCATACAGTAGATAGTAAGAACGAAATTAGAATGAATAGTCTCATTTGTATTTAGCTTTTATTTGAGCCACAAATCTGAGCGCAATGGACCGTTCATCCTACCGAAATCATGATGTTGGCAGTAGTTTTTCCCAAAAATTCAAGATTTGTTTGATTCCAAGCCCTTCCGGTAAGCTTTTGCCGTTATACCGGCATATCGTTTGAAGGCGCTGTTGAAAGTAGAGATACTACTAAAGCCACTATCATAAGCCATAGCAGCAATGGTCATATTGGAGTATTGTGGCAAAGACATGAGACGCTTCACCTCTTCTACCCGGTACTTGGAAATATATTGCGAATAATTCAACCCCTCCTGTTGATTAATGACCTGGGAGAGCACTTTTGAGGATACTCCGACTTGGGCACTTAACTTAGATAGTGTCAGCGAAGGATCGAGATAAGGCTTTTCCTGCTCCATGCCTTGCCGTAGAAGTTTCATGATTCCTATTATATCTTGATCGTTAAGACTTGACTGACTGTACCTTTCTCCCTCTACTTTAAATATGGATGGATATCTGAAGGCCATGAATGACAGATAGATAATAACAGAGGAGAAAAGAAAGGATATTCCAATATAGAAGGTGAAGATCAGTTCAGAAATCAAGAAATAGAGTCCGATAAATAGTAGATTGATCGTCAAAAAGTGATATAGCCAGTGCGTCACATTTGGTTTTGTTGGAAGTTGTCCAATCTTCCTGGTACGGTTCAACTGGAGCAAGGAGAACAGCGTGTAAACAAACATATGGACTATCGTGAACTTGTAGAAAACGCCAAAAATCCAAGACCCGTCGTTTGGGATCAACCAACAACATCCGGCCAATAGGATGAAAGGAAGATAATGTAACCAACCCTTTGCTGTAGGCTTAGACTTTGCTTGTAATAAATAGGAGGTATGTAACCAGATCGAAGGTCCGACGCCTAACAAGGTAGTTAGAAACAGGGTTCTTATCGTGGCATTAATTTCGAAATAATTGTGGAAAAGAGATTTCCCGATTCGTAGGCTAAAGGCCAGCAAGTAGATGGCTAAGAAAACATTGGAGAGGTGTTGTTTTTTGCGGTTCGACAAAAGCAAGGCCGCGAAAAAGAACCCCAATATTACACCTATACTCCCAATCAGCAATTCAATATGTTGGAGTAATGCCGCGTTCATCGCCAAAAGATAGGTATTTCACATCGGTCGGCCCTAGAATCAAGCCCAGAAGTTAAACAAACAGAAAAGTCGTGCCCAATGAACACGACTTTCCCCTATCAGCCTAGCTGATTCTATAGCTATATCCTGAAAAGCAGGAACTAGCTCAACTCCATACCAACTCTCTTCATTAGATCGATGGTCTTTTGAATTCCGGTAACTTCATCCAACTCTCTACCTTCATACTCAACACCGATATATCCGGTATATCCAGCCTCCTTTACGATCTGAAGCATTTTCTTATAATCTGTATGTATCTCGTTGCCATCCGCATCAAAATCATGCGTTTTTGCACTCACGGCCTTGGCAAAAGGCATCAATTCCGTTACCCCTTTATAACGATCGTACATGTTCGCACATCCGTCTTCTCCTCTTTCCACACAGAAATTACCAAAGTCTGGCAGGGTTCCGCAATTATCCATATCGACCTGAGACATCACGCCTGCTAGCCAAGAGCCATCAGAAGAATATCCTCCATGATTTTCCACGATCACGTTTAAACCTGCCTTAGCTGCGTACTCACTGAGTTTTCCTAGACCATCAACAGCCGCAGCAGCCACTTCTTCTGCCGTACCTTGCCCAGCAGCATTCACCCGAATAGAGTGACAACCTAAGTATTTAGCCGCATCCACCCATTTGTAGTGGTTCTCAACAGCCTTTAAGCGTTCAGCGTCTACGGTACCTCCCAAGTTTCCTTCGCGATCAATCATAATCAATAAGGACTTCACACCATTATCATCCGCTCTTTTCTTCATTTCAGCTAGGTAAGCACTGTCCTCTGCCTTATCCTTGAAAAACTGGTTCACATACTCGATTCCATCTAGACCAAACTGATTCTTAGCCGTTGCAGCAAAGTCCAGGTTATCCAGTTTACCTCCAAAAAAGGATTTGTTCATCGACCACTGCGCTAGAGAAATCTGGAAGAAAAGTTCTTTTGGTGTTTCTTCTGCTGCCGATTCCCCTTCTCCTTCCTTAGTCCCGGCTTGATTATTACAGGCCGCCAGGGAAAATAGCCCAAGCCCAAGGGCTGCCTGACTTCCTCGTTCAATGAAAGTTCTTCTTTTCATTATATGTTGTGTTTTGATAGTTTACTGATGCATCTATCCGTGAAGACAATGAGCGTAATAGGTTCTATACCTTCATTGCCCACGACCGAGTCAAAGATAGAATATCCTTTCACAATGCTGCGTTTAAGGAGCGAATTCAAACTTATTCTTTGGAGTTATTGACAATGTAAGCCTTTGATTTTACTTCGCCCCTACATTCTCACAAGAAAAGAGGCATTCAACAAACAAGTATCAGCGGAATCCAATACCCCAAGCGATGGAAAAATTTGGAAACCCCTGCATATAAAGTATATTTGGGTACTTGACTAGAACCCACAAAGCCCAAATTACAGGCGATCACAACAACACGGTCTTGAGCACTGGAATACCCTAGAATGACCTCCAACCTCAATCGTGTGCCTAAAAACAAATCCATGTTCAAGAAATTTTTAGACGCTATTGGCAACCTATTCAAATCTCTTTTCGGAGGAGGTACTGATCCTCAACCCAAGCCGAAGCCCAAACCAAATGACCCAATCACTGACATTCCACAAGATGGTTCTGAAATCACTCCCGATACCATTATCATCGTGGCGGATGAGACAGAAAATGTCATTATCAAACCTGATGAAAAAGATATCGAATTTGATGATGATCTTGGGGTAGATGAAAACATCCCATCTACGATCCCTGATGACAATAACTCAAGCGGCGACTCAGGTACGGACGGGTCAGATAATGAGGAAGAAGGAGGCAGTGGAGGCCCTGTGGAAGGAGAAGTTCCTCAAGGAAGGTTTCTCTGGTGCCTAGATAATGGCCATGGTCAGTTTACCAAAGGCAAACGCTCTCCAGTGTTTGATGACGGTGTGACCCAGTTCTTGGAATATGAGTTTAACCGGGATATTGTGCGCCGAATCATGGCACAGCTTGATGAGCATGGTATTTCCTATTACAATGTAGTGCCTGAAGTAGAAGTGGATGACTTTCTCAGGGAGCGTGTTGATAGAGCTAATGCCAAGAAATCAGAACTGCCTAAATTGTTCATTTCTGTACATTCCAATGCCGCTTCCGCTAGATCTTCCAAACACTGGGCTTCTGCCAGTATTAGCGGTATCGAAACCTGGTATTTCCACAATAGCAAGAAAGGGAGAAAAGTTGCTTCCATCTTTCAAAAACACCTCGTTGATCAAACTGGCCTGAAGAATCGCCATCTGAAGTCTAGACCGGAATCCCAATTTTATGTATTGCGAAAAACGAAGATGACGGCCGTATTAACGGAAAATGGCTTCTATAACAACGAGGTAGAGGCAGCTAAGTTAATGACGGACGAGATGCGGCAGAAGATTGCTGATGCCCATGTGGTCGCCATTCTTGAGATTGAGAAAAATGGCATTTAGGGTCACCTCGAAGATGGCTAAATAAGAACCCCGCTGCTCGTCCTTTGGATAAGCAGCGGGGTTTCTCGTTTATGAAGACAAGACTTACTGTATTTTAACCACTCTCCTACCCCAGCGTTGACCTTCTTGTTCAACGCTTAGCCAGTAGGTCCCATTTGCCAATCCAGCCCAATTTAGCTGGAAGTTTTGAGCGCCTGCACCAACAGCTTGCTGTTCCTGGCGCACTCTTCTGCCCAATCCATCGAAAAGACTGATTTGCACTGGTGCGCTAGTGGGAAGTTCGATTTCTAGCTGTAGCTCTTGCCGGAAAGGGTTAGGATATACCTTTAGATCATGCTCTAGGGCTAAGGCTTCATCTGTATCCGTCAACGTTCTATTACCCGTTCCAAACCACGTGCCCCAACGTGCCTCATTAGGCACTTGAAGGAAGATGCTTGCATTTCCTACCGGATTAATCTTATCATCTGCCACAGATACAATGCCTAATATCCTTTCAGTACTATTCTGTGGTACAGCATCAAAGATTAGGGATTGATCATCCACTGAAAAGTTGGGAAAGCCTAAGTCCAAGTTCTGCCAAAAGGTACCGAAATCTCCATTCAACGTATTGACACCCACGATGAAATATTCAGGACCCTGCGTCCCTTCCTGTAACCAGTCCATGGCAATAATATTAGGCGAATTCTTAGAGAAAGTCGGATTTCCTACACTCGTATTATCAGGTAATCCCGTAAAGAGCTTGCTAATAAAGCCATCACTGAAGTTATTGGAGTCATTATCCCAAACTCTGATAAATCCAATATCCCAGAACTCCACTGATCCATTCAAGTTATTCAGTTCACTAAGCGCATCGTACATCACAAACTCTCCAGAGAAATCCCATTCTAGTACATCTGCATAAGACACATCACCGGTAGTCACACCTTGTGCAGTGGAGGGGTTAAACAATTCGAAATCTTGGCCATTCCCTGTATCTAACCTAAATATCCAAAGTCGATTGTCCAGATCATCCGTCAAGGCCGCAAGACGTTGCCCATCCTTGGAGATGGCCGCGTTACGCCAGATCCCGTTTGAAGTTAGGGCCTCGAAAGAGGCATTTCTGGTATTCCAATCAATATTAATCGTCTGTATATTCCCGTTTCCATCTACAAACACAATGATAGATCCATCATCAGTGATGCTGGGCTTGCTCAAGATACTAGTGGTGACTAATGGATTGGCAATGAAGGTTCCTTGAGGGGTAACGATTCGCAAAGCTTGCTTATCCCCATCCGCAAAGACGATGAATTCATCTCCTGGGTTAATCGGAACTTCTTCCTGTTCATCATCTGTACCTTGATCGCCTATAATACCCACTTGATCAAAAGCACTAGCCGCTGCATTGACAACGCTTTGTCCCCGCGACTGAGCCGCCTGTAAAACCGCAAGCCGAAGATCAATAAATTGAGAGAAACGAGTTAGGTATTCATTCAGTGCATCATAGAATACTTCCTCGGCTACACTTTTCCCAACCTGCGAAGCAAAAAGGAAAAAGGCTTTGTTCGGAATGCCACTGTTGACATGCACACCTCCATTATCCCCCTCCTCCGTTTCGGGAAGATTTACAAACTCATTCATATGCGCGGGCTG
>CAJXPD010000322.1 GCA_913057785.1 uncultured Lewinella sp.
TGGTTTTGGCGGTGGGATGGTGGTGGAGTACCAGCACCGGTCAAACGGACGCTTGGGTAGCGGTGAATACGCTTGACGGTAAGGTCAAGGAATTCACATTACCTGATGGTAGCCAGATCTGGCTTAATGCCAACTCTCGACTATCTTATCCCGAAAGCTTTACTGAGCGACAGATCAAGCTAGAAGGAGAAGCCTTCTTTGATGTCGCAAGAATGGAAGATTCACCATTTGAAATCTACAGTGGAGAAGCAAAGACTACCGTATTGGGTACCTCTTTCAATGTGAGAGCTTACCCAGAAGAGGAATCGATTCTGATTAGCGTGACTTCCGGAACAGTAACATTTGAAGAACGCCAAGGTGATGAAAAGGTGACTTTGGTCAAGAATACCTCAGCCATTTTGAGTAAGACCAAACAAACGATTGAAAAGAAAGAAGAGGCCATTAGCAATGTTACAAGTTGGAAAACGGAATTTTTTGACTTTGATGACGTCCCGGTCGATCTGATATTGGCAGACCTAGAACGGCATTTTGGAATTCGATTTGACGTTCAGAATAATAGAGTAAAGACCGTAAGATATAGGTTGCGAAATCAACCGGCTGATGATCTGCTCGAAATAGTTGAAAACCTCAAATTCGGAACTCCTTTTGAGTACGATATCAGCAAATTGCAATCGGACAGCATCATTATTGTAAAATAAGGCAGAGACTACTGAAGACCTTTAACACCATTATTCTTAGAAACACCATTCTGCCCCATGGGAAATAGAAGCACCAGACTGTACTTTTTTGTGGCCTGTTTGTTTTCTGTAAGCCTGCAGGCTCAAGAATTAACTCAGATCGTATCAGTCACTTACAGTGATCAGACGCTAGGTCATGTATTGGATGACCTCAGTAAGAACTATGATCTAAAGTTCAGCTACAGTGCAGATTATATTCCTTTGGAAAGCAAGATTTGGGTTCGACCTGGTGATAAAAAACTGTCTGATGCGTTGGATGATATTTGTGATCAAGCTTCCGTAGCCTATCGTCCAATTGGAGGTCAGTTGGTGTTGAAGTACAAAGAAAAAGAGGCGAAACGCACTAGTTCGGCCAAGATTAAACCGCTTAAACCTAAACCTCTCCCGAAATCCGTTCCTCAAACTACCCCGATTTACAGTGAGGCACCCGCTCCCATTCCACCCATTCAAGAAAAGACAGATCCATTTTCTCCGCTAGCTAAACAGTCGATCAAGACGATTCCCGGCGGTAATAAAGTGGTAGAGTTGGATGCCGAGGTAGTGGAGGTCACTCCATATGTCACTTCTTCCCAACT
Organism: uncultured Lewinella sp.; assembly: GCA_913057785.1. GTDB lineage: Bacteria > Bacteroidota > Bacteroidia > Chitinophagales > Saprospiraceae > DT-111. The sequence continues at coordinate 1,313 of CAJXPD010000322.1, forward strand.
TACAGTCGGAGACAACAGGCTTGCTCAGATTTCCCTATTACCTTTCCTAGGAACCAATGCGGATAAAAGCGAATACATCACAAACAATGTATCTGTCAATATCTTTTGGGGTACGAATGGAGGGGTAGATGGTGTAGAAGTGGGAGGATTTGTCAACACGATTGTAGAAGATGTACAGGGCGTGCAGGTAGCTGGTTTTGGTAATACGGTGAAAGGTAATGTTATTGGAACGCAGGTCGGCGGCCTATTCAATACTAGCGGAGGGGAAGTCCAAGGGCTGCAAGCTGCCGGACTATTTAACGTATCCAATCAGTCCAAAGCCGTACAGGCATCGGGCCTTTTCAACGTTTCTGCCAAGCAAACTACAGGTATCCAGGCCTCCGGCTTGTTTAATGTAGCGGGTCGGGGAAATCAGGTGTCTCAGGCCTCAGCCTTGTTCAATGTAGCGGGCGGGCATGCGACGACGCAAATTTCCGGCCTATTTAATGTGGGTGGAGATATTGGTTGGGGACAGATTAGCCCCCTTTTCAATGTCGGAAAGAAAGTCGATGGATTTCAGATTGGCTTGATCAACATTGCAGACTCTGTAGCAGGTCTTCCGATCGGCATTCTGAACATCATTAGACACGGTTACAATAAGGTAGAATTATCCTCTAGTGAATCTTTATTAGCAAATTTTGGATTAAAACTAGGGGTAAAAGGATTTTATAACATCATATCATTGGGAGCCCGTTGGGACCAACTGGAAGTTGTAAACGGCAACGAGACCATCAACGGTAATTTCATGACTTGGGGCGTCGGTTACGGATTAGGTACCGCCATAACATTCAGCCCTAGGTTCCTTGTGAATATCGAAGCGATCACAATGCATATCAACGAAGCTGAGCCATGGACGAATGAGCTCAACCAGTTGAACCAGGTGAAATTGCTTTTTGATTTAAGACTAGGAAGAGGATCATCCAGCGTATTCTTTGGACCTGTTGGCAATCTTATGCTTTCCAAAGTGTACAATGAAGATACTCAGGAATACGGCTCACTGGTCGCTCCTTACACTTTACGAGAATCAACTTCTGCAAATGGCGTCAATAGCCAAATGTGGCTAGGTTTCACCGGCGGAATCAGGTTCTAGTAAAAGCCAAATTTTCTCCGTTCTCTGACAATTTTGTGGTCATCGTTTTAGCTAAAAGAATTGTGCCCAGCGGAAGCAAGACTTGTAGCTAAAAGGATGACTCCAAAACACAAGAATTGTCAGCGAACCATTTTCTCATTGACATAGGCGCTTGGAGCCAATTGGAACTATGAGTTGTCACAACTCATAGCAGCCCAATCCATGCCCGAACGAATCTAAACCAGGTCTTTTTAGACTAAAAACGTTAAACGTTGGCACGACAATAAAAGGGACTGAAAATCATCCGACATCCGACTGTATTCCTGTTGTAGCCAGCCTGAAAATTCTAAAAAATGAAAAAATTACTAATTATCACTTTCTGCAGTTTAATGACCGTAGCAGCGTACAGCCAACATCAAACACTTTTTAGTAATGCCCGAGTGGTAGGAGGATTTGGCGGACCAATTATGGAATTCGGTCTAGACAAAAATATCAATACTTCCATCGGTGGGGGTGGCGGTGTAGTTATCGACAACTTCTTCTTTGGGGGGTATGGACTAGGTAGTCTTGATTTCGAAGAGCTATTCGACAACGGAGATGTAAGTGTACTCGATATTGGGCATGGTGGTTTTTGGTTAGGTGGTACTTTTGCGCCGCATAAGTTGATCCACCTGTATACCAGCGCCAAGATTGGTTGGGGAGCAGTCAATGTAGAGCTAAACGACCCTGGTCTACGCTATAGTGATTTAGATAAGATTTTTGTGTTGACACCCGAAATAGGGCTCGAAATGAACTTCACTCGTTGGTTTAGAATTGCTGGCACCGTAGGCTATCGGTGGGTCGATGGAACCAATGAAGACAGAGGCTACACCAATGAAGATTTTTCTGGTGCCATTATTGGCCTAACGATGCGTTTTGGCTGGTTTGGCAGCAAGAGATGGTAATGCTACAGACTACACTGTTAAGAAGAACCCGACTGTAACGACTCCTGTGCCTGCCTGGCTAGATCTACTACATATGAATACACCTAATAGCTAGGTAGGCACACTTTAGAAACCCCGAATTACTGAAAACAGCATACTGCAAAAACTAGAATTAGGTAGTGGGGAATAAGTGATCTGGTATATTAGGAGCGCTATTTTGAATTTAGGTAAGGCGCAGGCCTGTCTAGCCGCCAGATAGATTCGGGATGCTAGCAGCGCTAACAAGCCCGGTTCTGCAACGCAGCATACATTCAAAAGAGCCTCATAAGATCCGGTAGGACTTATCCGCCACTACTTAAGCAGTTAAACACTCTTTAAAAACACCTTACAACAATCTACATCATGAAGAAGTTGCTTTCCAAGCTGCTCCTACTGGGCTTGCTATGTTTCTTTGGCGAGCTTTCTTTTGCACAACAACATACACAAACCATTCGTGGCAGAGTCATTGATAAGGATACTCAGATGCCACTTATTGGTGCCACTATTGCGGTACAAGAAGCAGGTGAACTCAATGGTACAGTCACCGATTTTGACGGATACTTTAAGCTAGAAAATGTACCCGTTGGACGCCGAGACTTAAGTATTTCCTATCTAGGTTACGAACCCGTTATCTTAAATAGTATTATGGTTACCTCCGGTAAGGAGCTGGTTTTGAATATCGATATGATCGAGTCCGCAGTAGCCATGCAAGAAGTAGTGGTAAGGGCCGAGTTGGACAAGGCCGAAACCCTCAATGAAATGGCTACAGTAAGTGCGCGTTCTTTCTCAGTGGAAGAAACAGGACGTTACGCTGGAAGTTACTTCGATCCAGCTAGGATGGCCCAAAACTACGCTGGAGTGGCAGTAGGTTCTGGAGATGACCTGGCTAATGATATTATCGTTAGAGGAAATTCGCCGATGGGCGTACTATGGCGCTTAGAGGGGATTGAAATCCCCAACCCGAATCACTTCGGTGCAATGGGAAACTCTGGTGGTGGCGTTAGTATGTTAAGTAGTAGCATACTCTCCAATTCGGACTTCTATACTGGCGCATTTCCGGCCGAATTTGGTAATGCTCAGTCCAGTGTATTTGACCTGAATATGCGCAATGGCAATAACGAAAAAAGAGAGTTTTCCTTGATGCTAGGTGTGATGGGGATGGAAGGTTCGATGGAAGGTCCGTTTAGCAAAAACTCGAAAGCCTCTTACTTGATTAATGCGCGTTACGCGACCTTGGCCGCTTTGGGTGAATTGGGCTTAAACCCAGTGGGGGATGTACTGCCGGCTTACCAAGATGTTTCTTTCAAGTTTCATTTTCCTACCCAGAAATGGGGGAATTTTGATCTCTGGGGCTTGGGCGGTAGCAATCGGGCCTATGAAGAACCCGTAGCAGACCAAACCGCCTGGCAATCTGACGATGACCGTTGGGGATTCAATGAGCGACAGAAAGTTGGTACGGTAGGACTTTCACACCGAATATTACTTTCAGACCGTAGCTATCTCCGAACGATCGTAGCAGCTTCCTCTAATACCTATTCAGAAGATGAATACTGGTTGGATGAAACAAAGGATTACGCTCAACAACTCGATGACGAAACAAAGACTAGTAATAATACCTATCGGGTTAGCACAACTTATAATCACAAGTTTGATGCTCGCAATACGATCAGGACAGGCATGATCATGAGCCATTTGGAATTTGATTTCACCTATGATGAAGATCAAGGAGAAGGTTTAGTGAGATTCTTCGATAATCAAGGGGACATGCAGTTCTTTCAGGCCTTTGCACATTGGAAACATCGGTTCAATGAAGACTGGACCTTGAATACCGGATTGCACTATTCTCAGTTGTTGTTAAATAATAACTACTCCATAGAACCTAGGGTGGCGCTTTCATGGCAGGCCAGCCCCAAGCAAAAACTGAGTCTAGCAGCAGGACTGCATAGTCGTATGGAGCATCCTGCGGCCTATCTCTTTGATGGTACCTTACCCAGTGGTCGAGTGCATACACCTGCTCGCGACCTGGAACTGTCAAAGTCGCTTCACACCGTTCTGGGCTATGATTATCGGATAGCGGAAAACTTGAGATTAAAAGCAGAAGTATACTATCAATACTTATACGATGTGCCGATTGAAAGCGACCCGAATAGCCGAGGATCTTTGCTAAATGCCGTCGATATCTGGGATATCATTGGGGCGCAGAATGTAGTCAATGAAGGTACAGGCGTGAACTACGGTTTGGACCTTACCGTCGAGAAATTCTTCTCCAATTCCTATTACTTCCTAGCGACTGGATCTATCTACGAATCCAAGTACACACCCGCAAATGGAGAAACATATAACACGGCTTTCAATGGCAACTACCAGTTGAATTTGTTGGGCGGGAAAGAGTTTAAGATGGGTAAGAAGAAAAACAACATATTTGGCTTGAATGGCAAATTCATTTTGGCTGGTGGTAGACGCCAATTCCCTATTAATCTAGATGCCTCTCGTGAAGCCGGCTATACGGTGTATGAATGGGATCGTCCATTTGATGCTCGAGTCGGGACCTACTATCGTTTTGACATGGGGGTGAGCTATCGGATCAATGCCAAGAAAGTGACCCACACCATTATGTTGGACATTCAAAATGTCACCAACCGTTTGAACGTATTCAATAATTTTTATAGCGCAAATGCGCAAGGGATCGTGTCCAATTATCAGACGGGCTTATTCCCTGTATTTAATTATCGTGTAGAGTTTTAATCCCAGGAACAAAAAGTTAAAAGTAGGTAATTAGTCGTTTTGGGCTTTTTATTAAACAACTTCTAAAAAAAAGGAAAAATGAGAAACGCAAATTTCAAATGGCTGGCGATGGCGATGGTACTTTGCATGACCGTTAGCAGCTGCTTTATTGATGTAGACGATGATGATGGCTTCTTTGGTTGCGTAGATGGGGATGGCCCCATCGTCGAACAAACCCTTACCCTGGATGAGTTCTCTGGTATCGAGCTAAACTTGCCTATCGAGGTTATTTTGACTCAAGGTGATGTCCAGCAAGTCGTTGTAGAAGGCAAGCAAAACATTATTGACGAGTTGGAAAGAGATGTGCGCAGCGGTGTCTGGGAAATCGAGACGCGAGATTGCGTCAGAGACATTGGCAACATGAAGATCTTTATTACTATTCCTGAGATTCGTGAGCTGTCGATCGCAGGCTCCGGTGAGATCTTCGGCGACAATGTATTCATCGTCAATGATGTTGAACTACAGATTTCAGGCTCCGGTGACATGGATCTAGCCATGGAAGGCGATGATTTTGAGGCAGTGATTACAGGGTCTGGCAATATTAAATTGGAAGGAATAGCCGATGAGCTGGACCTAAAAATTACTGGATCAGGAGACATCTCCGCTTTCGACATGGATGCCCTTCGAGCTCGGGTGGAGATAACCGGTTCTGGAAATGCCGAAGTCAGTGTTCAAGATGAATTGGACGTGAAGATCAGCGGTAGCGGCGATGTCCGTTATAAAGGAACCCCAAGTTTGGATGTTAGCATATCCGGTTCTGGTAGGGTAGTGGATGCGAATTAGGCTTTGGCTAGCAGCTAGGCTAATTTATGGTTTAGGGTTGAAGATTTAAAGGAGGTGTGTGGTGACTCTCAATCATTACTACTGCCTTTCTAGCTATGGCCCTAAATCCTTAAACGCTAAACTTTCAACTTCAACTCCTTTAGGCGAGTTGAAGCCAAAATATAAGGTGTTTCTACTATATAGAGTGCATTCGGGAAGACTCGCTGGGGTGAGTCTTCTCTTTTTATTTTGGGGGATTGAACAGAAATGCGCTAATGGCAAAACGGGTATGGAATCAGGCTTTTTTATTTTCAAATCAAAAAATCCAATTATAAAAAGTACTTTTGCGGAAAATTTTGAGAATGCATAGAGAAATCCACGGCTGGCATAGCCCACGCCTACATAAACATATGGATGTGGCTGTGTATGGCCACTACGGTTTTGCTTTGTTAATGATCCCGACCGCAGCGGCTGATTATTTGGAATATGAGCGTTTCCAACTTATGGACGCGATTAGTCCAATGGTCAACGAGGGAAAGGTAAAGGTGTATTCTGTCAACAGTATCAACTCTGAAAGCTGGTTGAACAACCACATGCACCCGAGAGATAAATCCATTCGTCATACTCAGTTCAACGAATACATCTATCAGGAGGTAGTGCCATTCATCCGCAACAGCACCAGCTGGGAAACGCCGATCATCACCTGTGGCGCTTCGCTGGGTGCCTTCCACGCAGCCAATCTTTTTTTCAAACGCCCGGATCTAATTAATGGGGTGATTGCGATGAGTGGAGATTATGATCTGGCATCTTATACTAAAGGTTATCACGACCAGGATGTATACTTCAACTCCCCCATGCAGTATCTACCGAATTTGGATGATCATAATATTCTCTCTGCTATGCGGGCAAGCAATCATATTCACATTATGACGGGCTCTGGCAACTACGAGGCGCCGGACGCTTCTCGCCGCCTCTCTGGTGTCTTAAACGCGAAGGGAGTTCCACATGATCTGGATATCTGGGGCCACGACATGCCGCACGATTGGCCGACTTGGCGCGCTATGCTGCCTTATGTGTTAGGCGCGAAATTCTAAGACAAACTTGTATTCAAAATAGTAATAGCAGGCTTTTCGAAGCCTGCTTACATATTATTTAGTTGTTCCAATAGCCATTCCCTTTCCGTTAATGGATTGGCTGCTTTGATCTCATCCCTCAGCGAGGCGACCTCCTTTTTGCTGAATGGGTTGATGCGGGACATCTTCCGTGTGTAGCGAATAATATTTTGATAGTTTTCTTTGTGATACCCCATTACCTTTTTCCGGTGGATGTAGGTACGCAAGCTCTCCAGTAAGTGTTCGAGTGCATCATCCTCATCTAGCTCGACGTACATTTTTAAAAGCATGGTTTTCGCGTGCAGGTTGATCAGAAGATCATCAAAGTTGGTGCTGATCAATAAACGCATGGCCTCATCGTACTGCTTACTTTCAAATTTAAGTCGGGCAAGACTATGTAGAAAGAATGGCTCTCGGTAGTTATCATCCAAGTAATCCCTGAAGTCGTGAATGAAGGAGTTGGCCCAATCAAATTCCTTCATGCGGAGTGCCGCTGCAACTGCATTCCTATAGGTATAGTGGTTTACATAACTTCCATTCTCAATAAATACTTGTGTAGCAAATCCGAGTTTAAATAGTTCGAAGGCTTCACGAATAAATCGATCCCCACCTCCTCTATTGGCCTGACCAATACAATAGTTGATGGCCATCAGTTGGATATCCCTGATCTCTTCAGGTGGGAAAAGCTGCCCGTTGTTTTGGATCTGTAACTTGAGGTTTTCAAAGTGGGATTGATCATTCCCTTCTGTTATAGCTTTGTATATATAGTAGTAAATGGATATAGCTGGGATATTGAGAAAATCATTTTCTTCGATATGTAGCATGACCTCCTGGAATAATCCAATCTTATATTCTGTTCGATAAACCTTTTGATGAGAAAGCATGAGACAGGCCTGTCGGAGTTTGTCCGCAAGGAAAGTAGTGTCCAATGCATCAGACATTTCCTGCAGGTTCATGGGAATGTTTCTTTTCTTCTGCCCTTCGAGGAAAAGATAGCGTTCTTGCTGTAACAAGTACTCGTTCCGATGGAATTGCTCGTCTTGATGGGTTGCACTATTTTGGAGGTCTTGAACTTCGTTGATGGTTTTTTGAAAGGCTTTGGTCAATTTTCGTTTTCGGTAAATGCTTACCAAGGCCATTTTGGCTTGGATGGTGTCTTCCTGAAGTTGTTTTGTTATCAAATAACTTTCCAGACTTTTTAAAAGAAAGTGGATACTTTGTCTTAACTTGGCGTCATTGTAGCTTTCCTGAGGGAATATTTTCCTAAATATTCGTTCCTTTTGAAGGAACTTATCTTCCCATAAGTGATTACCACTTACCAGGTAATCGAAAAGGTCAACCACATCTTCACGCTGATTATGAATCGGGGAATGCAGCCATTTCCGGGTTTCACGAATCTCCTTTTTAGAGAAGGTTTGTAATATGCTAACCAGGTGACTGTTTTTGATGTCCTTTATTTCTTTTTTTGTCAACAATTGTTTTTATTTTAAGTTATTGTTTTTGAGTGATTTGTGGTTATTGACAATGCTAAAAATATCATTTTTTTTCAACAAATGGCCAAAAATGTCTTTGAAAAACCTTAGTAATCATTTCATATTTGTACTGTCAACGAAAACAAACGACCTAAAAATTGCGCTAATGATGAATTCCCTTTTGGTTGTTCCTAGATTGAGCCGATACGTGTCCCGTCGGGGACTTTGGTTGGTCTTGATTATGTTGGTTGGAACAACGGTCGGAGCGCAGGGTTGGCAACGTTCATTCGGAGGTAATAAAGAGGATCAGGGGGTGTTGGTGAGAGAGACGGTGGATCACGGCATTATTTCCCTTGGTTTTAGTGAGTCTTTTCCAGGAGTGAACAACAGTGACATTGACATTTTTATTGTTCGTACCGATATAGATGGTACCGTCCTCTGGACAAAGGTCTATGATGAAGGATTTACTGAGCGGCCAGCTGATGTAGTGGAATTAGAAGATGGATTCCTGATTTTAGGAACGATTCGCCCCACCATCACTTCAGATGATAAGCTGTATCTGCTCAACATTGACAGAAGAGGAAACAAAAGATGGAGTAAAATACTCGAATCTGACACTGACGATTCAGGTGTGGCCATAGTACCTTCCATTGATGGCAATGGATATCTGATTACAGGAATCGCTTTTGACAAAGACAATGGTCGAAAGAATGATATCCTACTAGTGCAGGTAGATATGGAAGGTCAGGAAGTGTGGAGAAAAGTGAGTGGCTCCGAAAAAAATGATAGGGCTCGAGGCCTAGTAGCCTTGAGTGATGGATACGTTATCGCTAGTAATTCGCCGGTTCTTGGAACATCCCTAATAGACATTACGAACGACATTGTATTACAAAAGGTCGATGCTAGCGGTGATAGTATCTGGAGTAAGGTGTACGGAGTTGCAGGGGAAATTGATGAGGTAGAGGACTTAATCTTGACTTCGGACGATCATTTAGTGATTACGGGTTCAGTGGCAGATGTAAGTCAACTAATGATCGGAAAGTTAGACCTCAACGGTGACTCAGTTTGGATGAAAAAGTATGCCGTTGCTCCAGCTGAAAACATCGGAAAAGATATCATCGAGCTATCTGATGGCAGCTTCGCAGTAGTTGGATATGCTGCGAAGGATGAAATTGACACCGATATTTTAGTGGTCAAGTTTGACGCAGATGGAGAAAAGGAGTGGCACTCCTTAGTTGGGGATTCCCAAAACCAAGACTTCGGTGAAAGTATAGCGGCAGCACAAGATGGTGGTTTTTTGATCACTGGATACAACGGTGTCGTTTTTAACTTCATCAATGATTTAATCTTGTTGAAATTGGATGGAGCTGGGAATGTGGTTACTAACCAGATTAGTGGCAAGATCCAATACAAAGCTGATGGTTGTGCAGGCCCTGATAGTACGGCTACACCATTAGAAGATTGGTTGGTTATTGCTGAAAGTGCTGATGAGACTTACTTCATAACCTCGGATTCAAATGGGTTCTATTCTGCTCTGGTAGACACAGGGACCTATACTATAAAGACATTACCTCCCAATAATTTGTGGGATGTATGTGAGCCGGAGATTAATATCGTCGCGCTCAATGAGTTCTATGACACGACGGAAATCAATTTTGACGTAACTGGAGGAGTGGATTGTCCTGTTATGCAGGTAGATGTCACTACACCATACCTAGTCAGCTGTCAGAATGTGATATATTCAGTGTCCTATTGCAATCTAGGCCCTGCCATTGGTGAAGATGCCTTTATTACGATTGCTTTGGACGAAGAATTAACTTTCCTTTCTTCTACGATTACTCCGAGTGCACAAACGGATTCCATTATCACTTTCCAGTTAGGAGATGTGGCCAGCATGGAATGCGGAGAGTTCACGATCATTACACAAATGGCTTGTGAGGGAGTAGTGCCGGGACAAGCGACACTGGTCAGAGCACATATCTATCCAGACACGATCTGTGAAGGGAGTGACAACTGGAGTGGAGCTAGTATTCAGGTAAGTGGAGAATGTGATACCGAGACGGGGACTTTAAACTTCACGATTCGAAATGTCGGTAACGCGGATATGGTTAGGGATCGTACTTACTTTGTGGTACAAGATGATCTAATGTTCCGAACCGAATCTTTCAATTTGCAGAAGGAACAACGAGAAGTAATTCCTATACAATCTCTCGATGGACCCACTTATCGCTTAATCGCAGAACAAGAAGAAGGTCATCCAGGAAACAGTTATCCTACCGTTGCGGTGGAAGGCTGTGTAGCGGATGGCGATACATATAACGTAGGAATGGTTTCCCAGTTTCCTGAAGATGAGGGAGACATATTCCAAGCAGTTGACGTACAAGAAGCTTTATCTACCGGATCCGGGGTGCTTATGAGAGGCTATCCCAAAGGCTATCAAGATTCTATAATAGACCAGAACACTGAGATTGAATACACAATTATTTTTGAAAACACTGGATCCGAAATCATAGATCGAGTGGTGATTCGGGATACCATGTCTTCAGCCCTAGACGTATCGAGTATTGTTCTAGGTGCTAGCAGTCATCCCTATGAGTTCGAAATTTACAATGATGGTATCCTGAAAATCACCTTCGATGAAATCCAACTTCAACCAGGCGGTAGCACAGAGGAGGCTAATTCCCGCGGCTTCGTTCAATTCCGAATTGCCCAAAAACCGATTAACGACGTGGGAATCGTAATCGATAATGGTGCTACCGTCTATTTTGATTATCACGCCCCGCAACCTACGAATAGAGTGAGACATCTCGTAGGGTGCTCGGATATCGTTAATACTGGCTGCATCATCAGTGATGTGAATCCAGGGCCAGGAAATCCGAATGGCGCAACAATAAAAGTTTCTCCAAATCCGTTTTTTGAATCAACATCCTTTGAAATTACAGGCACGGTTTTTGATGTAGTAGAGTTTAGATTGTTTGATGTAGCTGGAAGGCTCATCCGTACCGATCGTTTCAGAGGGAACAATTATGATTTTTATCGTAAATCCTTACCAGGAGGCTTGTACTTGTACAGGATGGAAAGTGAGGGTAAGATTATTGCCACTGGCAAGGTCGTTATACGATAATCATAATCCCATTAACAATCGGTTCCTTGCTCCTTGAGCAAGGAACCCACAGATTGAAGTCGTCATTTTTAATTAATAAGTTTCGTTTTTTCTAAGAATTAGGTCGTCTTATTATTTCATGAGATTATGATTTGTTATTAGCGAGAGGCCCGGTACGACAATGCCGGGCTTTTTTTATGCCCCTACCTTAAGTAGTGTGACAATAGATATTCCTAATTT
>CAJXPD010000323.1 GCA_913057785.1 uncultured Lewinella sp.
TTGCAAGATTTTGCTGTAGTCCTCTATCGCTTGCTCGTATCCTCCTTCTTTACGAAGCAGTCCGGCCCTATCGAATTGGGCTTGAACCAAATCTTCCTGTAGTTGTACGGCACGATCATAGTACAGCCCAGCTGCTTTCGTATTACCTCTTAGCGCCTCTACCCTACCATAATTGTACCAGGCAATCGCAAACTCAGGTGCATGGACAACTGCTGTCGACAAGGCCTCAGCGGCTTGATCTAATTCGCCAAGGCGAGTAAAAATCATGCCTTTCAGATCATAAGCTAGCCCAGAAGCAGGTATCGTCTCCAATAATTGATTAAGTTCCGTTAAGGCTCCACTAAAATCTAAGTCCTCTACCAGACGCAGGGCCTTATCCAAGGACTCCATTTCCCCTTTTGTAATTTCATGATCCGAGTATCGCCGATCCCAAAGTCGGTAATAATCGTCCAATACATCTGTTTCTGTCAATTGTATAGTCGTATGATCAAGCTTGTCATCTAGTAGTCCCCAACGACCTGCCGGTCCATTTAAGCCATACAAATCGGCTAAATATGGGTTCTGCCGATTGACAATACTTAAGTCCTGCTGTGCCTCTCGCTCCATTCCGAAGGTCCTTCTAAAAAAGGCTCTTCGCATCAACACCTCCGAGGAATTAGGGTTTTGCGCAACTGCATTTTCTAAGGCAAAAAAAGCACCCTCAAAATCAAATTTCCGCAATGCGATATCGGCCTGCCGTACAAAGTTGTGATTTTGAACCCCATACTGCTGGACCACATAAGTTCGACCTATCCAAGGCTTCTCTAGCTCTTGAGATTGAACCTTTACCTGTAAAAAGGATAAAAGTAACACCAGACTGAAAACGCATGATTGAGAATTCTTCATAGCTGGATTATTTTACGACAACAAAATGCTTTACTATCAATATAGATAGCTTTACTATTAAGACAATAGATGACATGGATTGTTCTATCCAACTCGACACCCTAGCTTAAGTTCGTTCCGTAGCTAGTAGAAATACTTGGTAAGCCGCTCACTATTCTTGTTGGGAAAGCGCTTCGATAATTCGAGATTGCAGGCGGGTAGCTTCAAGATTACGGGGATCCATTTCCACTGCCCGATCTACATGCATGCGGGCTTTTTGGAGCTTTCCCCACCCGAAATAGACGTGGGCCATCACTACATCTGGGCGAGGAATGAGTTTTCCTTCATCCGTGCGAGCCAAGCCTTCAGCTATGGCTAAGGCCTCTTCATATCGCTCCAATTCTGTGAGTAGAACAGCTTGATATCCCGTCAGGAAGGGATTGCCGATTACTCGATCTTTCCGGAATACGGCTAAGGAATCCAGGGCAGCAGCAGCCCCCTCGGTAGCATGGATGAATTCCACACATTCCGATTCGATGTAGTCTATATTGGGATGTTCCCGACGTACTCCGCACAGTAAGGCCTGAGCATCTACTAATAGCTCGGGGCGCAAAGCAGCTGCCGCTTCAGGTTCTTTTTCCCGAATAAGGGTGTAGCGCATCAAACTTAGAAACACGCGCAATAAATCCCCTTCCTCCCCTTCAATTCGATTGCTCTGAGGTTGGATATGATCGTAAAATCGCTGGCGTTCTTCCAAATCTTCCGTCAAGCGGGCAAGCACACTTTGGCACAATAGGAAGCTAGAATCGAATGACAAGGATTTGCGATAGGATACTTCAGCTGGTCCATAATAGCCCTGATTAAGAATCTGATGCCAGCCCAAGAGATAGTAATGCAGTGTTGAATCGCTTTGTGTACTATAAAAATGAGTGGAATCGGGAGTTTCGATGGATCGATTCGTACAGCTGACCAACACTGTGAGTGAGATGAAGAAGAAAATTCGCATGCTCTAAGTTAGAGAAAAATGAACTCTAATCTCGAGCCTAATCTCTCCCATGCGCTCAAACTCCAAAATAAGATTGGTATACTTTTTTTCTGGGAGAAAAGGCTGCATAGAGCGCTGGATACATTACCGGCGTTAACAGGGAGGGCCGAGCTCGATATTCTATGTCGTCAATAATCAAGGAATGCTGTTCATCAATCTTTTCCACGACATGTTGATGTCGCCAAAAGCTCAGCGGGAATGGAAGTTTGACTCCTTCATCAATAAAGTAAGCCCTAGTATCATCTACCCCATGGTCTACAATATCACTAATCCATTCCATGCTAATGGGGCTAATAAATTTCAAATGTACCCGGTCTCCAGTCTCTGAACCGGTAAACTCCAGGATTTCCATCTCCCCTTGTTTGGGCTTCAATGCCTCAAATAAATCTCGATCAAAACGTTTCATCACTTCCGTATAATATCCCCTTACCCGGGTTTCAAATCGAATCTTCATCTGTGGTTTTCAGGCTTTAACAAGTGATCTGCGATTAGGTTCGCAGCATAATCAAATCTTGAAATTTTGAGCGATCGATTGACAACAATAAGGCGCTTCAGGGGTTCTATTTTTGCAGATGCAAACAATATGAAAGAAGACCGAAAAGCTATCAAAGACATACGCCCGAGCATACCTAGTATTACCGAGCAACATAGCTCCTCAGCTGTGGAACAATTTCAGAATCAGACGCTTCGCCCCGTACTGAAGTTGCAGAACACTCTTTTGATAGGAATATTCAAGGACTATATTGATGTTCGTAAAGGCAAGTTCTACCAGCTCCCCAAGTCTGGCCAGGCACAATTCATTAGCGACAGCATTAAGAAGGATCAGAAGTTTAAACATCTATTGTTGGGAAGTATTCTTGGGCATTTCACCGATGAAGAATTCGACTATTATAAAGGTGAAAAGGCAGAGATTAATCGTCGGATCACGACCCTATTGATCCAACGTCTACAAGATCAATTACTTAATTATCAGGACGGAAAGTAATAGGTTGGTCTAGTTTTGCATTATATTTAGCAAGAAATCAACTAAGAACTAGGCTTGAAGACGACTACACCACCGCTATTGTTCGAACCTTATCTGAAGAGGCTTGGGTTACGAAAACGGCTGAAACCCAATTTAGCAAACTTAGGACGCCTGCAAAAGGCTCATGTTCTGCAAATACCCTTCGAGAACCTCGATATCCATGCACGCATTCCAATTGAACTGGACATTCAACGAATTTACCAAAAGGTAATCCTGAATAAGAGAGGCGGATTTTGCTATGAGCTCAATGGCCTTTTCTACGAACTCCTTGCACATCTTGGCTATGAAGTGAGAAGAGTTTCTGCTCGGGTATACTCCGTCGAGAAGGGGTATTCCCCAGAATTTGATCATATGGCCTTAATTGTCAGAATTGAAGGACAGGAGTACTTGTCGGACGTTGGATTTGGAGAATTTTGTTTCGGACCGCTCGCTCTTCATTGGCCCTCCCAACAACTGGACCCCAGGGGCTTATTTCATGTAGATGAACACCCAGATGATTACATCTGCATCAGCAAGGATGACGATAAAGCGCAAAAATTCCCGGAATATAAATTCAAACCTATAGCTAGAGAATTCGGAGAATTTGATCATATGTGCCGATACCAACAAACTGATCCCAATTCTCATTTTATGGCCAAACCCCTAATCAGTATGGCCACAGCCAAGGGAAGGATTACGCTGGCCGGGCAAGAGCTTAAGATCCGTAAAGGGGAAAAAATTTTGGTGAGAAAAATTGCAGATTCAGCTGCGTTTAGCAAGGCAGCATGGAAGTATTTTAGGGTGAAAGTTCCCCCGCTAGCGTCAACATGATTTCCCCCGATACCTAGCAACAAGCCTAAAATACTAAGTATTCCAATCCCCTTCCGAAATTCTATAAAACTAAGCTACAGGTGCAGACTGAAATTCAGGAAATTGCCTTAATTTCCCCTCAGAAAGGTATTCTCCTTTCCCTAGCCTGAATTGATTAAAGTATGAAAACCTACTCCAGACGCGCTGTGTTGTTTTTCCTATTATGTACCTACTCTTTTTCCGCGCAATCTCAATCCTACACGAAGTACTTCACTGGAAATACCGAAGACATAACAACGGAGCCCAAAGGCGGCATTTGCCTTATGGGTGGAGCTACTGAAAGTGATTTTGCCATGCGATGGTTTCTCCAAAGAGCAGAAGGTGGCGATGTATTAGTGCTAAGGGCAAGTGGCTCTAATGGATATAATAATTATCTCTATTCTGAATTAGGAGTAGGTGTAAACTCGGTGGAAACTATTGTTTTCAATAATGGTAGCGCCGCTCAGGAAAGCTATATTCAACAAAAAATCAGACAAGCTGAAGCCATTTGGTTTGCAGGAGGTGATCAATGGAAATATGTGTCATACTGGCGCAATTCACCGATTGGTCAGCTAGTCAATGAAGCCATCCAAGAACGTAATATCGTCATCGGGGGGACTAGTGCAGGTATGGCGATACTAGGTGATGTATACTTCTCAGCAGAGCATGGGACTATCAATTCCAGTCAAGCCCTAAGCAACCCATATGACGTTAAAATGGCCGTAGATAGCAGTCATTTTCTTGAGGTCCCCTACCTGCAAAATACGATCACAGATACGCACTACGATAGTCGTAGCCGTAAAGGAAGACATACGGCTTTCTTAGCGCGCATGGTCCAAGATTATGGACTTCCTGCTAGAGGCATTGCCTGCGAAGAATATACAGCTGTTTGTATAGACGAAAATGGGTTGGCAAGGGTATTTGGTGGGCATCCTCAGCATGATGACAATGCCTTCTTTATCCAAACTAATTGCGAGCTAGAAGCCCCACAACCCGAACGATGTACCCCAGGCGAAACACTGCATTGGGATCGTGCAGGGATGGCAGTTAAAGTCTATCAGGTGAAAGGTACTCCTCAAGGACAATATACCTTTAACTTAGAAGATTGGATTACGGGACAAGGTGGAAGTTGGCATCGTTGGTATGTGAAAAATGGGTCACTTCTAGAGAAGACTAGCGAAGCCCCTATTTGTTTACCTGTATCAACTGAGGACCTAAAGGGTCAAGGAAAGCTCCAGTTGTTTCCGAACCCTGCTGATAAGCAATTGCATATTCAACTAGAGCAGCAAGAGATTATAGCTATCAGCCTCCTAGATAGTCAAGCTAAAGCCATACTGCGCAAAACAGGCACGATGGGCAACGCTACCACCCTCGAGATAGCCGATGTCTCTCCTGGTATTTACATTATGGTGGTCCGAACTCCATCAAGTACCTTGACCAGAAAATGGATAAAACAGTAGCACGCTCATTTTGTATTTCATCAACTGCCTTGGTCAACAAATGAGGGGCTTTCCTGTTAGGATGCCGGGGTGCGACTAGGTGCTTTAGTCTATGTTCCAACCCACTGGACCTGTAAAATAAAAACCGCAATGCATCCTTTCAGGCAATATATACAGCAATATACCCTTGTTCCAGAGCAAGAAT
The DNA here is from genome assembly GCA_913057785.1 of uncultured Lewinella sp. GTDB lineage: Bacteria > Bacteroidota > Bacteroidia > Chitinophagales > Saprospiraceae > DT-111. The sequence goes on from CAJXPD010000323.1 coordinate 5,406, forward strand.
GGCAGAAAACCTGTTCGCTACTCCAATATCAAGAGATTCCTGGGGGACACCTACTTTTGGAAGAGGGAAAGCTGTGCCGACATGTATACTTTTTAGAGGATGGATTGCTACGTTACTTTGTTTGGCGTGATGGCAAAGACATCACCAAGTTTTTCACCAATGCCCCATACTGCTTTACCTCTCAGCGAAGCTTGGTGCAAAGGATTCCTGCTCAAGAAAACATTGAATCTCTTTCTCCCTCCACCTTATGGTCACTGGATAGAGACTCGGCCTTCGAACTTTTGAAATATCCTTCCTGGAATACGTTCGTTAGGCTCCTGATTCAGGAAGTGCAGTTTTTCACAGAGCAAATCCTAGAAGAAATTCAGCAAGAAACGGCCGAACAGCGTTACCGAAAAATGCTATTAACGGGAAATGCTCTCGTGCAACAGGTCCCCCTGAAACATTTGGCTTCCTACCTTGGTATTGCCCCACAATCCCTTTCGAGGATCCGAAAAAAAATATCCGCTGAAGTTCGAACTTAACATAGGTGTAGTAGAGTCCGTAGATAAGCCTACAATTTTGTGTTGATATGAAGCTGAAGGGAAGTATAAATCTATTCAGCTCGCTAGATTCAATCACAAACAGTATTGGAAATGATGTCATTAATGATTTTTCTAACCACCTTTCTATCTCCGGGTCACTCAACGATTGTCGATTCCAACAAACACTTCTCGCATACGCTAGCAACTGATGTAAGTCCTGGTCAAATATGGGACGTTTGGATTAACGTAGGTCAATGGCATACCTGGGATTCCGGATTGCAAGAAGCAAAGCTAGACGGCCCTTTTCAAGAAGGCAGTAAGGGGAACCTCACTAGCCTAGAAGGCCGTCGTTCAAAATTTAAGATTGTGGCCTTTGATGAGGGCCGATCCTACACTTTCCGCACCCCTCTACTTTTCTCCAGTCTTTATGTGAAGCGTTACCTGAGTACCAATAATGGAAAGACCACGCTGACTCATGAGGTTATCTTCAAAGGGCTAACAGCGGGGCTTTTCGCCAAAAAATTCGGGCCAAGGTTTCGGCAGATGCTGCCAGCGGTTATGCACAAGGTGGTTGAAAAAGCTGAGAAATTATGATTGGGCTATGGGCTATGTATGCGGCCAATATTCTGGTGACAGCTTGGATAAGCTGGACCTGCTTATTCTATCCAGAAAGAGCCGTTCAAACCGTCTTCACCAATGGTTTGGTGTATTCGGAAGCTATTCGATTGGTTGGCGCACTCTGGGGCGGGATTTTCATACTGTCCTGCTTAGGTTTGTTCTATCCCTACCCAATGAGTGTTATTCTACTTTTTCAATTATTATACAAGGGGAGCTGGCTCCTTTTCGTTGCCCTACCTGCCATTCGTAATAACCAACCCTATCCAGAAAGCATGGCTTCCTTTTTCTTACTTTGGGTGGTTATTCTACCCTTTGTTATCCCCTGGAGGCACCTCTTTGCCAATTTCAATTAGGCAAACTCCACAGAGAAATTCACTTCTGCGCGGGCGAAGTCACAACCAAGATCGTAATACAACACACGGGCTTTGCGACGCCTTCTTTTCAGTAAATGCCAGCGTCTGGATCGATCCAGGTGCTGGTATTTTGTATCTCCACTTAGCTGTAAAAGGTAACTCTCGCAGGAAAACCTTATCCGGATCTATCCATATCGCTCTGTTCGTCGCACGACATTTAACCTCCAAAAAGCCAGTTTTTTGGGTGCTCAGCGAAATTATTTTCGAAATCTACAACCTTATAAGAAAAGTTGTGTTATCATTGTAGATAGTTTTACTATCATTTATAATTGCAAAATTATGACGAGAGATACGACTACTAGCAACTTTGCAAGTGAATTTAACGCACTATCCACCTATTTGCGATCATTTGCCTTAAAACTTACACAGGATATACACCGCGCAGAGGACCTGTATCAGGATACTGCCTTTCGCGCTTTCAAGCATCAAGATAAATTTACCAGTAACTCAAACCTGAAGGCATGGTTGTCTACGATCATGAAAAACACCTTCATTAATAATTTTCGGGTAAAGAAACGTCAGGCCAATGTTTTTGACGATACGCCGGACAACTATCTCTTGAACAGTGAGGCTAATGAAATACCGAATGACGGAGAAGGGAAATTAGCCCTAGATGATTTACACAACCTGATCGACCAATTAGATGAGCGATACAAATACCCTTTCTTGATGATGTATGAAGGGTACAAATATGATGAAATCTGTACTGAACTAGATCTGCCTATCGGAACGGTGAAAAGCCGCATTTTCCTGGCCCGGGCAGCACTAAAGCATCAAATAAAACGACTATATCACGAACCGGCAATGTTAAATTAATCCAATGAAACTACTAGTCCTCGGCAAGGCTAGTGCACCAAAAATTGCTTTCTTGATATGACTCAATTGTTAGTTAATCTAAAGATCAATCCCAATCTCCACATTAAGAATCCTCAGGAGACGGAATTGGGAAAGAAAATCATCGAATATAGTGTAATACTGATCGATGAAATTGGCTTCGAGCAGTTTACGTTCAAGAAGTTAGCAGAGGCTATTTCTTCTACGGAAGCCTCTATCTATCGATATTTCGAGAATAAACATCAGCTCTTCGTTTATCTCCTCAATTGGTATTGGGAGTGGATGATCATTCGCATCGATTTGAATACGCTAAACGTGCGTTCAGCTAAAGACCGCTTACGGATCGTAATGGGAATCATTGTTGATACTGCCAATAGGAACACCGCCATTGAATTTGTGGATGAAGAAGCGCTCCATCGCATTGTAGTGACGGAGGGCACAAAAGGCTACCACCATAAGTGGGTGGATGAAGACAATAAGGAGGGGTTCTTCCTGTCCTACAAACGCTTGACAAAACAGATTGCCGATATCATACACGAACTGAATCCTAAATTTCCTTATCCGAAGGCATTGGCAAGCATGTTGATCGAGACGGCAAACAACAACTTGTACTTTGCTAGACACTTGCCTAGGCTCACTGACCTGAGTGGCGAAGGTGCAGACCTTTCTGATAAGGTGACCAAAATGCTAGAATTCTTTGCTCATCACCTCATTCCACAAGAGGAAATGGTAAATGTGCCACAAGAATAGCATGGCAGTAAACATTTACAGTCCATTTTGAAAGATTCTATACCCCAAAAATGGACTACCAATAGTAGTATCCCATTTATCCCTCTCCATTTAAGGGATAGGTGCATTCATATATGATCATAAAGAAGCCAAAATTAACCTCGCATCTCAGATGCTAGCATAGGATTTCTTTGCTAAATCTTGAATGCTGTTGCAATGGGTTAGCGAGGAGATTGTGTCATTTTTCTCATTCAAGTGGCCATAGGCACCTAAAACTACGATCATGACTGCCCTAATCTGTCTTATCACTATTATTCTTACTAATTGGGCCCTTTCCAAAGCTGGAAATAAGCACGGCTATATCCAGTTGTACATTGGTCAATATCCGGTGTGGGTTCAGCAAGTGCTGGCGGGACGCTGGTCACTCTACGAACGAGAGGTAGAGGTAGAAGAGTATGTTGGTGTAGGACCTCAAGGCATAGTTAAGGAAACCATCAAAACAAAACGATACTATCTAAGCACGGCCCAAGGCCTGAAAGAGCTAACCCCAAATAACTACAAAGCTGTATTCCTTGAATTAACACCTGCAGACCCAACGTACAGAAGTGCCCAGAAGGAGATTGGATTAGTATACGACCAAATACCCACCCTGGTTAAGCAGTACAACGAATGGAGTACCCTTAGTCAATATTCCAGCAAATAGAAAGCTGGCCTTTAGATTGAATGTAAGAGCAATTGAACTGTGAAAGAATCCAGTGCTTATGTGAACTCGTATTCGTACATATCAAATCCACGTGGGCAGGTCTACTGATCTGCCCTTTTCTTGGGCTCGATGTACAATACTACCACAAATCACTAAAGGATGTGCTATGAAATTTTATTCGCGCAAACTCATTAAACCTGGCGATCTAAATGCCAATAATACCCTCTTCGGAGGTCAGCTACTGAAGTGGATTGACGAAGAGGCGGGCATTTATGCAATGTCTAAACTTGGCAATAAACGCGTCGTCACTAAATACATCTCCGAAATTGATTTCGTCAGTTCGGGAAAGCAAGGTGACATTGTCGAAATCGGTTTGGAATTCCTTGCCATCGGCAAGACCTCCATTTCTTTCCGCTGTGTTGTATGAAACCTCGTCAGCAAAAAGATAATTATCAAAATTGAAAAACTCGTCTTTGTAAATGTAGATAAAGAGGAAAAGGCTGTTCCTCACGGCAAGACACTAGCCGATCTCATTCCATTCGTCCCTCAGGGCGAGTCATAGTCATGTGTCCTTACGCACGGAATTGTGAACTCGTATTCAGATATTTTAGTGATGGGCAGTTGCATACGCAAACTGCCCATTTTTTATCTCAGTTTCTTTAAAAGAAGAACTTACCGCCAAAGGTAAATCGGCCAAGGTCTCCATCTCCAATGAAGTAATTGAAACCGACTGCAGCTAAATCAAAAGGTGCTAACCAGATTCCTCCTCCATAACTATAGTGCCAGGTGTCACTATTTTCTCCATCCAACCAAACTCGTCCGTAATCAAAGCCAGCCAATAAGCCCACCGAGAATGGAAAGACCTTAGTCTTGATATTGATAACCTTGAGCCTTAAGTCAGTATTTTGATAAAAGGAACTTCTACCTGTAAAACGGTCCCTTCTAAAGCCTCTAAAGTTACTATCAGGTCCAATCCCACCTAAACGTGCACCTTGGAAGAATTCAAACTCATTGTTCAAGTTATATTGACCTCCAACACGAGTTGCGAATATTAAACTTCGGTTTAAATCAAGAGGTTGGAAAAGACTTATGTCACTCTTCAAATAAGGAACGTCTCTACCCTTCGTATCTAAACTAAATTTCCAGGCAAATTCTGCGTGAAAGTTCAATCCTCGAGTGGGCATGGTCGGGCTATCCGCATTTTCAAAGCTCAGCGCCGCCTGCATTCCGACAAAAGTTACATCATCAAAGATATCTGGATTAAAACCATCTGCTACCTCATCAATAAATCGATCGCCAGAAAGGTTGATGCCTGTCAATTCAAAGGTTGGTCCAAAGTAAAAGAAAGAGGCACTATTGAAGCGCTTCATAAAGGAAGGATTAAAAGAGATCAATCGCTGTTTTACTCGATTGAAGTTATTCCCTTCTTCTTCCTCGGGGTTCTCCGTGTCATTACCTAACCCATAGAAGTTAGTGGCATACAATGGTGTCTTGAATCTAGCATCAAGCAGGAACTCCCAGCCACCAAAGACATTGATGAATTCTCCGGAGTAAGCAATATCAGCACCCCCGGTAGCTACGGCAAAATTAGCATAGTAGGTATGACGGGCAGAGTAAGGCTGTTTCTTAAACCCATAGCTCGTATTCGTTCCTAGAATACCCAAAAGTATCCCATCATCTGGGTTGAAGCCAAGATTCGGGAGTAGGCTGCCGAAGTTGAGATTGTAATCAGCTGACAAGCGGTCATAGGTATTGAGGATCGGATTGTTGCTAATCTTGATCCTGGCATCCGGATTCACATCCAAGGTGGTCTTTTCGTCGTCTGAATCGTAAATGAGAAGACGGCCACTCTTCTTAGAGGTGTCCGTAAACTCATCCTTACCTAAACCGCCGACAGCACGAATCTTTATATTGGGTTTACCCTCCCCGCTAAACTGAAAGAAATCATTACCATCCATCCCATACAAAACGATCTCCTTCGTTTCACTGGCCAAGAAAGTACGATCATAGTACATTCCTTCCTTCTCTGCATCCTTATTGCTATTATAAGCTCGCACTCGAAGGCGATTATTGTCTAACCTTTCAATGGTGAATAGATCCCGCTTCTCCGTACCAAGCACATCTTCTTTCTTGGCCATAAATTCGTACACCTTGCGCATAACTTGCGGGAACACGACCTTTCGCTGCTTTAGTTTTTCGATGATGGTGGGCGCATCCAGATCATAGACTTCATCATTCCAATTTTCTCTAAAAGCAGATTCGATGACCTCATCCGTAATGTTATCGGTGATCAACTTTACTTCTTTTTTCCAATCTTCCCAGTCCAATCCATTCAAGAAACTAGCATCAAAATGTCGGCTATTGTAGTTGTAGAATTTGTAGTTTTTGAAATCCCCTTTGAATACTGGCAATTTCTTAAGGTCCGGTCCTGTCAATCTTGCCAATCCGAGAATCATACCGTCATAATGAGCAAATACTTGGTCTCGATCCCTAGGTATCGGGCGATAATACTTTTCGCCATCATCATCTTCGAATTGAGCCCATCTCCATTGGTCATCGTGTCGATCCCAATCGCCGAGGAATAAATCAAACAGCCGTGATCGCAAGGCAAAGGCTTGATCCACATTATGCCCGTGCTTACCTAACACATTATCAAGCATTTTACTGTAACTCATAATGTTCTTGGAACGGCCAAAGCTTGCTTCATCGCTCCAATCGTCAGAGGGTCGTTCTTCGAAGAGATACATCGCGTCCCCATACTCATCATTGAATATCCCCAGTTTATTCTGCTTCGGGACAAAAACCAGTTTTGGATTCGCATGATATACACCGATGGCGTCAGCCATTTTAGGAACAACTAAAGCCCCTAATGGGTGAGAAGCACTGAAATTATCTTTAATCAGGTCCTTAGCTATCGATTCATTAAATGGGTAAGCAATCGTACGCGTAGCATCCTTGTCGATACCACGCATAGTGTACTGATGCTCATTATTATCTTCTAATCGAAGAGAACTCGTCTGCATTCCTCCCCCCTGCTTAATGGGCCTTAACCCCCCCTTATCAGCAGATAAGTCTAGGGTCTCTACATTTACCTTGGCATTATAGGAGGCCCGGTAGTGTTCTCCCCAAAAAATCTGTCCAAATTTACTTCTGGTGAAGTCATCCTCAGTAATTGGCAATATAAGATCATCCGGCATTACATCGTCATACAACTGATCTTCTGCTACCTGTGGTTTCTTGTCTCGAATCTGCTTCCGGTACACAGGCTTGGCAGTAGTTCCATCAGCGTTAGGGGTCCAGAACTCTACCCAAACCGCTCCATTTTCATAAAAGTACAGCTTGGAGTAGCCATAGTTTCCATAGGCAAACAAGGCCCCATTCCCTAGTTTTACAGGAGATTTCTTGGCACCAGAACCGCTGACAATGTAATGCTGGTTATCATTCTCGAAATATTGCAAGGCATGTTCATGACCAGCTGCAAAAATGAAACTTCCAAAGTTTTGGGCGGTGCTAACCAGCATGTTTCGATATTTCCGATTTACGGGATGCGGAATATCCTGTTTACTAGCCACTGTTCCACGTAACAAAGGATAGATAGAACCGATAACCGGTAACGGAATCC
>CAJXPD010000324.1 GCA_913057785.1 uncultured Lewinella sp.
AAACTATCGCCACCAATATCTGCTCCGGCATTGGTAGAGCCATCTCCATTGGAAATCAGTAAGGTGCCATCTTCTCCAAAGATTAGATCCCCTAAACCATGGTAGCTGAAGTAGAGGGGGATTCCATTGGACATGTCTTCACCCAGTAATATTTTCCTGCTGCCGGGCATTACCGTAGATAGGTTGTTGGTAAAATCCGCTGTGTATCTGGTTACCCGTCCGATGGTGGGTTGGAAGGTGATCGAAGAATCTGCCTGATAAGTGGGAGAGTCGTGATGATGGTGGTAATAAGGGTCTACAGCATATAGAAGATAAAAGCGACCATTAATACTGAAGTTCGGGTCCAAGGCAAAACCCATTAAACCATGATCCTTCCAATTCGATACTTCCTCCGTAATGTCAAGGAGTGGCTGTTCTCTCTTTTTTCCATCTGGTTCTACTATCCAAACCTTACCTGCTTTTTCCCAGACAAACATATTTCCTTCTTGATCAAAGGTCATTCCGACGGCAAAATCGAACGATTGGGTAAGTACAGGTGTATCATAGAAATCGGAGGGCAATTGTCCTCTTAATTGAAACGGACCGGAAAAGAAAAGAGTTATGAAGGCAACAATTGGAAGTAAGTTTGAGTAAAAATATGTAGGAAGACAGAGTGGATTGCGCATGGTTTTCATAGCTGTATTGATTCGGCGGTAAAAATAGTTTTTTCCGCTACAGCCTCCAAGATGGACCCTGCAGAAAGTCCACAGCTGTAAAAAAATTAACAATCCAATCTTTCCACAATTCCTTCGTTATTATTCTAGATGGTCCATTCTATTTATACAATCAGGTAAAGTGTTTGACAGCTTGCTAGATTCTTTCGGCCGTGAATTTTCTTACGGGCTAAAACAAAAAAAATTAGCCTATATTTGACGCCGAAATTCAGTACAAGCGTTCAAATATAGCCTGTAGCGCCCTTCTTCCCGAAGTTAGCGTAATTTAGCACTAGGCAACAACCAGATAAGATTCGACTTGTTAACTATATAAGATATGACTGCACAAAAAGCGGTTAAAGAGGTTGCAATAGACTTTACAAACCCGAGAATTGGCGATACTTTGGCAAAGAGCTTAGTAATTATTCCCACCTACAATGAGCGAGAAAATATCGTTCGAATGATCGAGACTGTTTTTTCGCTTGCTACCCCTTTTCATCTTCTAGTAGTAGATGACGGTTCGCCCGATGGCACAGCCCAACTGGTGAAAGAACAACAAGAATTCTTTCCTGGTAGACTGTTTATTCATGAGCGAAGTGGAAAGCTAGGGTTGGGTACGGCTTACATAGCGGGTTTTAAATGGGGCCTAGAGCGGGACTACGACTATTTCTTTGAAATGGATGCCGATTTCTCACATAACCCCAATGACCTAGCTCGCCTTCTAGCCGCTTGCGTGGAAGATGGTGGCGATTTAGCAGTAGGTTCTCGCTATGTGAAAGGAGGCAAACTGGAAAATTGGCCTTTCGATCGAATCTTCCTCTCCTACGGTGCTTCCCTGTACGTCCGCCTCATTACTTGGATGCCGGTGAAGGATCCTACGGCAGGTTTTATTTGTTACAGTCGTAGAGTCTTAGAAAGTATTAACCTTGACAAAATCAGTTTTGTCGGCTATGCTTTTCAAATTGAAATGAAATTTGCGGCCTTTACCCTTGGCTTCAAAATCAAAGAAGTGCCCATCACTTTCACGGATCGCATTGAAGGCGTATCAAAGATGTCAAAAGGTATCGTCAAGGAAGCTATCCTTGGAGTAATTCAGATGCGCTGGCAAAGCTTTTTCTCTTCGTACAAAAGTTTGACCCCTTCTTCTGTAGAGTAACCTTATCTTAATTCATCCTGATCATAAGCATTCGACTATTTCGCGCATAGTAAGGGTGATCTATTGCCCTTTTCCCACATTATCCCACTAGAAATGGGCAGATTTTCAGCTCCATGCGGTAGGATTATGCCATTTCGATCCAATTCTTCCCACCTTTTCCCACTTTTCAAGGCAAAATCAAGGCTTTTATATTAATATTACTTGTAATGTGATCTTTATTTGATGCATTTTTGTAATTCATTTGATTACAAATTGCCCTCAACATTATATTTAGGTGTGGAAAAGGGGGGAGAAAAGTAAAAAAAGGTGGGAAAAAGTGGTAAAGTGTGTATAAAGTTGTTACATTTGAATATCCAATGGTGTAAACAGTGGAAATCAAGCAACTTTTAGGAGAATATGAGTGCAAAATCGACGCCAAAGGGCGCATGAGGATGCCGAGTGGTTTGATCAGCCAACTGGGAGAGGGAGAGAAGCATAGCTTTGTGATTAACCGCGGATTTGAAAAATGCTTAATGTTGTACCCAGAAGCTGTTTGGCAACAGATCAGCGAAGAGGTGAATGCCTTAAATTTGTACAACAAGAAGAATCGAGACTTTGTCCGATACTTCTACCGGGGTGCGCAGGAGTTATTGCAGGATAGTGCCGATCGAATATTAATTCCTAAACGCTTACTGGAATACGCCGGGATTGAAAAGGACTTAATTCTGTCAGCCTATAATGGCAGAATCGAAATATGGGCTAAGGACGAATACGATACCATGCTTGATCAGGAGCCGACCGATTTTTCTGATCTAGCGGATGATGTATTAGGCAAATTGGACAACAATATCAATCTGTAATGTCATACCACGTTCCGGTTTTGGCCGGGGAATCTATTGATGCCCTTGCCATTAAACCAGACGGGATTTATATCGATGCCACCTTTGGTGGCGGAGGGCACTCTGCTCTTATCTTGGATGCCTTAGGTGACAATGGTCGCCTCTTAGGCTTCGACCAGGATGGTGATGCTGCGCAGAATGTACCGGAAGATGACCGCTTTACTTTTGTACAGCATAACTTCCGGTTTATGAAGCGTTTTCTTCGTCTGTACAGGGTCGAGAAAGTAGATGGGATTTTAGCTGATCTTGGCGTTTCCTCCTTTCAATTGGATGAAGGTCAAAGAGGGTTTTCCTATCGGTTTGATGCAGACCTGGATATGCGAATGAATCAGGGGACAGGAAATACCGCAGCCACCATTTTGCAGGAATACGGAGAACGGGAACTAGTTCGAGTATTTAGTGAACTAGGGGAGGTGCGGAATTCTAAAACCTTGGCAGCGCGAATTGTCGAGGCAAGGCGAGATCATCCCTTGCAGACGATTGGAGATTTCTTGGCGCTTCTTGAGCCTTTGATAAAAGGGCAACGTCTTCGTTATCTATCGCAAGTTTTTCAAGCTTTGCGAATCGAGGTTAATGATGAAATGGGAGCCTTAGAAGATTTTTTGCTGCAAAGCATGGAAGTGCTTAAACCTGGCGGGAGATTGGCGATTATCACCTATCATTCGATTGAAGACCGCATGGTAAAGCGATTTATGAAAGCGGGAAATATGTCCGGAGAACCTGAAAAGGACTTTTATGGAAATATTAATCGCCCATTTGAGCTGATCAGCCGCAAAGCCATCTTGCCCCCCAAAGAAGAGTTGCAGCGCAACCCGAGGTCTAGATCAGCAAAATTGAGAGTAGCGGCTTTAAAGTCAACGGAAAAATAAAGAAATGGCAAAGAAGAAAGGTTTTCAGATGGCCGATCTAGGGCATATTGTGACCGGGTTTATTCTCAAGAATTTACCCTTTCTGGCTTTTCTGGGCTTCTTGGCTATTGTGTATATCGCTAATGCCCACTATGCGGAGAAGAGTGTAATGCGGATTCAGTTGCTACAGAAGGAAACCAAAGAATTGCGATGGTACTATATGTCCTTGCAATCGGAGAATATGTACAATAGTATGCAGTCAGAGGTAGCAGATCGGGTACGCCCTGAGGGCTTACGACTGCAAAGAGGAAAACCCAAAAAAATCGTGGTCAAGTAATCCAGACCACGAAGCGAAATAGTATTCGCTTAACCTGCAATGAGAAAGGCACGAAATGGACATTAAGAACGAAGTATTGTATCGGGTTTATTTTCTGCTTTTCGGCTTGGTTACACCAGCCGCTCTAACACTCATTTATTATACCGTAAAGATCGGTGTACTGGAAGGGGAGGACTGGAGAGACCTTGGACGCAACAACTTCATTGTAGAACGAGATATCGAGGCGGAAAGAGGGAATATCATGGCTGCTGATGGCAGCCTCCTGGCAACAGATGTGCCGATTTTTGACTTGTATTGGGACCCTTTAACTCCCACCGAGGATGACTTTTTGGCAAATGTGGACTCCTTGGCACATTGCTTTGCCAACTACATCGACACGGATTATACTGTAGGGGCCGCTTATGATTACCTATTCCAATTGAGGGATACGGTCAATTTTAGAAAGAATAGAAATGTATTACTGAAATCGCGTGTCTCTTATTCAGAGAAAAAGAAAATTGAGCAATTCCCGCTTTTCAATTTAGGACAATTTAGAGGGGGATTGATCGCAAGAAAAAGAAACGAAAGGAAAAGACCTTTCGGCTTATTGGCAAGACGAACCATCGGTTATGTCAGAGACCAAGCCAGTGATATCGGCTTGGAAAGCTTCTATGACGAGGTACTGGGCGGTCAACCGGGAACACAAATGATGATCCCCTTAGATCGTAAACGTGACCTTTGGATGCCGCTTGAAAATTTAAGTTCTATAGAACCAAAAAATGGAGACGATATCCTGACAACATTGGATATCAATATCCAGGACATTACCGAGGAGGCATTGCTGAAGGGCATGCAGACGCACGATGCGGATTGGGGAGTGGCCATGGTCATGGAAGTGAATACGGGAGCAATTAAAGCCATTGCAAATATTGAACGAGGGAAAACGGGTTGGTATGAATCTTATAATCATGCTATAGGCACCCGTACAGAACCTGGTTCGACTTTCAAGGCAGCCAGCATGCTGGCCTTGCTAGAAGATGGCTTCGTGAATCTGCAAACAGATTCCATTGATATCGAAAAGGGCCGGACTGAGTTTTATGATCGCGAGATGGAAGATTCGTACTCTAATAGTGCTAATCTAGATACGATCTCAGTTCGCCGGGCTTTTGAAATTTCTTCAAACGTCGGTATCGCAAAACTGGTTCAGCATAATTACGGTACCAAGACCAAAGCCAATGACGAAAAAGCTGCGGCGCTCTTCATCGAACGCATGCATCAATTCAATCTGCATTTGGCTACGGGCATTGATTTGGAAGGGGAAAAGAATCCCTTGATCAAAGAGGCATACAATACCACCGATGATCAATGGAGTGGTACTACATTACCTTGGATGTCAACGGGGTATGAGTTGCTGATTACGCCTTTGCAGCTGTTGAATTTCTACAACACCATTGCTAATGATGGTCAACAAATGAAGCCCATTCTAGTGACAGAGATTCAACGATATGGGCAAACAGTGGAAGTTTTTAAACCCACCGTGCTCAAGCGACAAATTGCGTCGAAAAAGTCCGTTGAACAGTTGCAAAGCCTATTGGAAGGAGTAGTGGAGAACGGAACAGCAGCTAAACTGAAGACCAGTAGATACACCTTCGCGGGGAAAACAGGTACAGCGCAGATCGATTATCGCCGTACCGATAAAGGGACCCGGATTGGTGGATATCAAGCGTCCTTCGCGGGTTATTTCCCAGCCAAGAACCCTAGGTATTCAGCCATCGTTGTGATTCGACGACCGAGAAGGGCCGGATTCTATGGCGGGGATGTGGCGGGGCCGATATTCCGAGAGATTGCAGATAAGTGCTTTGATTCTTTGACGGATCTTCACGATCCGATTATTGAACCGGCAACTAATGTCACTTGGAAAGCTAACCAATTGCCGCACATGGATATAGGCAGAAAAGAAGATATGAATGTGGTACTGGATTATCTCGGTATTCAAAGTTCCGGGACTCCAGAAACGCCTTTAGTAGTAACCATGCGGCGTGAAGGCAGAGACAGTGTCCTATTGGAGCGACGGAGCATGCCGGAAGGGAAGATTCCGAATGTAGTGGGGATGGGCTTAAGGGATGCTTTGTTTCAACTGGAAAATCTAGGGGTGAAAGTGAAGATCGATGGAGCCGGCAAGGTGGTGCGACAATCCTTGATACCAGGGACGGACCCCCGAAATCAAACCATTACCCTTAGGTTGAATTAAGATGAATCTGAGTAAGATCATAGCAGGCCTATCACTAAAAGAGGTGATAGGAAATATTGACAAGGATGTTCTTTCAGTCACCTTTGATTCACGGAAAGTCAAAGCTGGAAGCCTGTTTGTCGCGCAGGTTGGTACGCAGGTGGATGGGCATCAATTCATTCCACAGGCGCTGGATCAGGGAGCTATCGCTATTGTTTGTGAAAGACTACCTGACTCTTTACAAGTGGATTGTACCTATTTGGTAGTTGAACACGCCGGTAGGGCCTTAGGAGAAATTGCTAGCCGCTTTCTGGGTGAACCCTCCAAGGAATTACAATTGGTTGGAGTTACCGGGACGAACGGCAAGACGACTACCGCTACACTTTTGTACCAGTTGTTCAGAAAATTAGGCTATAAAGTCGGCTTATTATCGACCATTGAAAATCGGATTAATGAGCGCGTCTTAAGCACTAATTTGACGACTCCTGATGCTGTGAAGCTCAACGAGTGCCTGCGAGAGATGGTAGATGAAGGCTGTGCTTTTGCCTTCATGGAGGTTAGCTCACATGCCATTGATCAAGGCCGTAGCAGTGGCTTGCATTTTGCGGGCGGAATCTTTTCGAACTTGAGTCATGATCATTTGGACTATCATGGATCGTTCAAGGCCTACTTGGAAGCTAAAAAGATGTTCTTTGATCAGCTGCCCAAGGGATCCTTTGCTTTGACCAACATTGATGACAAGCGAGGAAAGGTCATGGTTCAAAACACCAAAGCAGAGATCTTGACTTATAGTCTGCGCAGGTTGGCTGATTTTAAGGTGAGGATCATTGAGAATGCATTGACTGGCTTGCACCTGAATTTGGATGGATTCGATTTTTATAGCCATCTGATTGGTGAATTTAATGCCTACAATCTTCTTTCCGTCTATGCGGCAGCAGTGCAGTTGGGCCAAGACAAGATGGAAGTGCTATCGGCATTAAGTGAATTACGGGCAGTGCCGGGACGTTTTGAGCAAGTGATTGCTCCACAGCATCGGCTAATCGGGATTGTCGATTATTCTCATACGCCGGATGCGCTGGAGAAAGTATTGGAAACGATCCATCATCTGCGAGAGGGGAAAGGTAGAATTATCACGGTGGTGGGCTGCGGTGGAGACCGAGACAAGGCTAAGCGCCCGAAGATGGCCACCATAGCCGCACGCTTAAGTGATATCGCGATCCTTACTTCCGATAATCCGCGCACGGAAGAACCCATGTCGATCATCAAAGATATGGTGGATGGCTTATCAGCGGACTTGGAGCGGAAGTCGATGCAGCAGGTGGATCGGAAACAAGCCATTCGATTGGCAAGCCAGTTAGCACAGGCGGGTGATATTATCCTGGTAGCAGGGAAAGGCCATGAAAACTACCAAGAAATTCATGGCGTGAAGCACCCGTTTAACGACAAGGAAATTCTTAAAGAAGAATTAATACACAAAAGATAAAAACTATTCGAAGCTGTTTAGATTTGCCCTCTTTATAAACTGCTTCAAACCAAGTAGACATGCTGATTGAATTAGTAAAATGGCTGGAAAAAATCTTTGGCGACTTTTTGGGCGCTGGGCTTTTTACCTACATATCCTTCCGAGCTGGAGTAGCCATGATCATATCGCTGGTCATCTCCATGATTTTCGGAGGTAGGATTATACGCTATCTGCAAAAGCAGCAGGTAGGAGAAACGGTTAGGGACTTGGGACTTGAGGGGCAACTTAAGAAACAAGGTACTCCTACAATGGGAGGGATAATCATTATCATGGCGATTGTGATTCCCAGCCTATTGATGGCCAAGTTGAATAATATTTACATCATTCTACTCCTAGTTTCTACGCTGTGGATGGGAATCATTGGCTTTGTCGATGATTATATTAAGGTATTCCGCAAGAATAAGGAAGGCTTACACGGTAAATTCAAGGTGTTGGGGCAGGTAGTGCTAGGCTTGATCATCGGAGTAACGATGCTGATGAGTGATCAGGTGGTAGTCAGAATGGATGTAAAACAGGCACAACAAATTGGAATAACGGAAACAGTGGGCGAGCAGCCCGTGACGGTCATTAGTAATGAAGAGAATTCCGTGCAGAAGGCCGATTATAAATCGACCTTAACTAATGTGCCCTTTCTAAAAGGAAATCGACTGGATTATTCCAGATTGCTACCCTTCGGCAGAGAAAAGTCTCAGCAATGGGTTTGGTTGTTGTTTATTCCATTCGTCATCTTCCTGGTGACGGCGGTGAGTAACGCAGCCAATTTGACAGACGGATTAGATGGATTGGCTACGGGCATCTCCGGTATAGTGGGAGTCACCTTAGGGATTATTGCCTACGTTTCCGGTAATGCTATTACGGCCAACTACCTAAATATTATGCATCTACCTGGCACCGGGGAGATCGTGATCTTCGCGGCCAGTATGATCGGAGCCTGTATTGGTTTTCTATGGTACAATGCCTTTCCAGCTCAAGTCTTCATGGGGGATACCGGAAGTCTTACGCTTGGAGGAATCATAGCGGCCATGGCTATTCTTTTGCGGAAAGAATTATTGATTCCAATTCTCTGTGGGGTATTTATGATGGAAACGGTTTCTGTGATCTTGCAAGTTTCATACTTCAAGTACACCAAGCGGAAATACGGAGAAGGTCGGAGGATTTTCCTCATGTCACCTTTGCATCATCACTATCAGAAGAAAGGGATGCCGGAAGCAAAGATCGTGACGCGGTTTTGGATTGTAGGGATCTTACTGGCGGTGATCACCATACTAACGCTGAAAATTAGATAGCAATGAAAGTGGCGATCCTAGGAGCAGGAGAGAGTGGGGTAGGAGCTGCCCTTTTGGCTGCGAAAGAAGGTGTGGAAGTTTGGGTGTCAGATAAGGGCCAGATAGCTGACGCATTCAAAAAAGAATTAGAACAGAATAACCTTCCATACGAGGAAGGGGAACATACATGGGAGAAAATTGCACAAGCGGACTTGGTTATTAAAAGTCCGGGCATACCTGATAAGGTGCCACTCATCCAACAGTTGCTAGCTAAAGGAATCCCGGTTATTTCGGAAATTGAATGGGCTAGCCGCTATACGAATTCTCCCATTATTGGCATTACGGGAAGCAATGGTAAA
Organism: uncultured Lewinella sp.; assembly: GCA_913057785.1. Lineage (GTDB taxonomy): Bacteria > Bacteroidota > Bacteroidia > Chitinophagales > Saprospiraceae > DT-111. The sequence continues at coordinate 9,267 of CAJXPD010000324.1, forward strand.
ACCACCACCACGACTTTGCTCTATCACTTGCTGGCCCAGGCTGGTAAGGATGTGGCGATGGCGGGCAATGTGGGCAAGAGCTTTGCTAGACAGTTGACGGAAGCTCATAAAGAACTGTATGTTCTGGAACTGAGTAGCTTTCAATTGGATGGCATCGAGGACTTCAAGCCTTGGATAGCGCTTTTACTGAATATCACTCCAGATCACCTGGATCGGTACGACTACCAAATGGAGAAGTATGTTCAGTCAAAGTTTCGTATTACCAAGAATCAAGGCAAGGAAGATCAATTCATCTACTTTGGGGAGGATCCAAATATTAGTAGTCATCGAAAATTGATCCCGGAAGCAGTGCAGCAGCTACCCATTGAAACAGGAATGATTGACGGGAAGACGATCCTAGCGAATGGTGAATCCTTTGATCTGTCTACCACACGCCTGCGTGGCAAGCATAACGCGCTAAATGCGCTGTTCGCGGTGCATACTGCTCAGGCATGTGGGCTAAGCGCGGCTGAAATTCAAACGAGTTTAGCAAGCTTTCATCCAGTCGAACATCGCCTGGAATCGGTAGCTACCATAGATGAAGTGGAATATATCAATGACAGTAAAGCCACTAATGTCGATGCCGTTTTTTACGCCTTGCAGGCTATGGAAAAGCCGATCATTTGGATCGTTGGCGGAGTAGATAAGGGAAACGAGTACGACCCCTTGATGCCTTTTGTCAAAGAAAAAGTAAAAGCAATAGTCTGTTTAGGACTAGATAATAAAAAGATCATTGAAACATTCGGCTCTTTAGAAGTTCCCATTCGGGAAACGGACAGTGCAGCGAAGGCTGTACAAGAGAGTCGACAATTATCAAAAACTGGTGACGTCGTACTGCTTTCTCCGGCGTGCGCCAGTTTTGATCTTTTTAAAAACTATCTCGATAGAGGGAATCAGTTTAGAGAAGCAGTGATTGCAATGAAGAATGAATAATTTTTAATGAAGAATGAATAATGTTTAATGAATAATTGAGTGGGGAGATTGAGAAATGAGGAAGAGATAATCTAAAACCCAAAAAAACAGTAAAACGTGTCAACAATAGCCGCAAGAATTTATGCCGAACTAAGAGGAGACAAGGCCATTTGGGCCATCGTCGCCTTGATGGCTATTTTTTCTTTGATGGCAGTATATAGTGCAACAGGTTCTTTGGCTTATCAGAAGTATGGTGGAAATACAGAAGCCTATTTGATCAAACACGGGGTGATTCTGTTGGCGGGACTTTTCCTGACCTATGTTTTCCACCTCATGCACTACCTCCGATTTTCGAAGTGGGCCCCTGTACTGATGGTGATTGTCATCCCCCTTTTGATGTATACCATCGCCTTTGGGGTGGAGCGAAACGACGCCCACCGCTGGATTGACATTCCACTTACCGGCTTGACGTTTCAGCCTTCGGAGCTGGCCAAATTGGCGCTCATCATGTATGTAGCAAGGGCCATTTCCAGTAAGCAGGAGTATATCAAGGATTTTCAGGAAGCCTTTTTGCCGATCATCGTGCCCGTACTCATCATTTGCGGCTTGATCGCACCGGCGAACTTGTCTACTGCGATCATCTTGTTTTTTACCTCCATGCTGATGATGTTCGTCGGACGGGTGGATTTGAAATATGTTGGCCTGCTCTTATTTCTAGGTATTGTACTCTTCTCCTTCTTGTACACCTTGGGGAATTTCTTCCCCGATATTGTTCGTGTACAAACCTGGACCTCCCGGGTGGCCGCCTTTATGGATGGCTCTGGAGACGTGGCGCAAGTAACCCAAGCCAAAATAGCTATTGCCAATGGCAACCTCTTTGGCTTAGGACCAGGGAATAGCATACAGCGAAACTTTCTCTATGTCGGTTATTCTGACTTTATCTACGCCATCATTTGTGAAGAATATGGTGTGTTTGGAGGAGCGCTTTTGATCGGTCTGTACGTATTGCTTTTCTTCCGAGCTACCCGCTTGGTGACGAAGAGTCCAAAAGCTTTCGGCGCCATGTTAGCGATGGGGTTGAGTATCCTTTTGATCATGCAGGCCTTTGTAAATATTGCTGTATCTGTGAATTTGATTCCTGTTACGGGGGTGACTTTGCCGATGATTAGCTATGGGGGAACCTCTCTTGTGTTTACCTGCGTGGCCTTCGGAATCATCCTTAGTGTGAGTAAATACATAGAATCAGTGACTTAGCGGATATGAGCAACACCCAAAAACCTAAAAAGATAATCATCAGCGGCGGCGGAAGCGGCGGACATGTATTCCCAGCCCTAGCCATCGCAGATGCTATCCGAGCTAAAGAGCCGGATACGGAAATACTTTTCGTTGGAGCTCAAGGGAAGATTGAGATGGAGAAAGTTCCATTGGCGGGCTATCCGATCAAGGGACTTTGGATCAGCGGCTTACACCGAAAATTGACAATGCGAAACTTGGCTTTCCCATTTAAGCTGATTAGTAGTTTGGCCAAGTCTTTTGGGATCGTTCGGTCCTTTAAACCAGATGTAGTGGTTGGCGTCGGTGGATTTGCCAGTGGCCCAGTACTACAGGTGGCTACATGGTTAGGAATTCCTACGCTAATCCAAGAACAGAACTCCTTTCCTGGCTTGACGAATCGCTTACTCGCAAAGCGCGTAGATAAGATTTGCATAGCCTATGATCAAATGGAGCGCTACTTTCCGAAGGACAAATTGGTCATGACCGGCAATCCTGTTAGAAAGGTATTTGGCGAAGAGCAGATTGATCCTGCTACGGCCTTAGCTCACTTTGGATTGGAGCCGAACAAGAAGACCTTGTTCTCCTTTGGTGGAAGCTTAGGCGCCCAGTCGATCAATGAAGCGCTTGCAGCCAATGCGGACTTGATGAAAAAGCATCCTGAGGTCCAGTTGCTATGGCAAGCGGGTAAGCTTTACTATGATCGCTTTAAGGAGAGCGAAATGGCTCAACTACCTAATGTGAAAATCCAGCCATTCGTTGATAGAATGGACTTGGCCTATGCTATCACAGACTTAGTCATCGCCAGAGCCGGAGCCCTAACCATCGCAGAACTAAGCCAGGTATCTCAACCGGCCATACTGATTCCTTCGCCCAATGTGGCGGAAGATCATCAGACGATGAATGCCAAGGCTCTAAAGGAAATAGGAGCAGCCGTATTGCTACCTGATCCAGAAGCTAAAGAACGGGTAATCTCCTTGGCCATCGAGGTAGTGCAAGATCAAGCTAGATTGAAGGAGCTGGCTCAAAATGTACATCAGTTGGCAACCCCCGAGGCTTCCAGTTTGATTGCCGAGGAGGTGTTTAAGTTATCGTCAAGTAAAGACGGATAAGCCGGAAAGTATGAATTTGAAAGATATACAGTGCTGTTATTTCATTGGGATTGGAGGGATTGGAATGAGTGCCATCGCTAGATACTTCAATAGCATCGGCATAGCAGTACACG
>CAJXPD010000325.1 GCA_913057785.1 uncultured Lewinella sp.
ATGCAAGTTGCGATTCATTCTAAGGAGCCCAAATGCGTCAGATATTTCCGGCAAAACCCAACGCTCGGCTGTGTTTTTTGCGAAATCTATCTTTTTGCACTCATTCATCACAACTTCGGTTGTACTAATTGGTTTTTAAGGAGCCTTGGCAAATGGCCAAGACATCCAAAGCAATCTTATGTTTGAGTTTGTGATTCGTTGTCACCATACAAAGCCTCATGATGCTTAACCTAAATAGGATTAGGCAGCCGTTGACTTGTAGGGACTATGAAGGACAGTAAAATAGTAGACTATAATGACGGGAAGAAAGAAACTGCGTGATCCGCAGTCTTGAGCAGGGATGTTAGTTATTGTCTACACCCCTTCTGTCTGGGAGTTATAGAATCTCAAGGGAGTCGATAAGCTCAGAGCGATAGGCCCTGCCGATGGGTACATTGACATCATTGAGGCATAGGCTATTGCTGCCTAGATCAATTTTATTTACCTCTCTCAGTTGTACGATATAGCTTTTATGAATTCGCAGAAATTCATTGTTAGGTAAGCGGTCCATCAGGCGAGTAAGTGAGAGTTTAATAGCGTATTTTTTTTGGTCGGTAAACAGGTAGCAATAGTTGCCGTCAGCGTGAATGTAACGGATATCCTTGACCTTAACTCGAACCAATACGTTTTGGGTTCTAACGAAGAATGACTTTTGGTTGTTCTGAGGGTTTAGTGCTTCCACGGAGGGACGCCTAGCGCCCGGGTTGAGTACGGCTACCATCAATAAGCGTGTTTAGTTGTGTAGTAAAAGATTGAGTGTTCATTTGTTCACAGTACACACTTATGACCGAGCTTTTTTCGATAAGTCACATCAGGTCAAAAAAAAATCTATTTTTTTCTTGGACGGAGATCTTCCAATGGGCTCAGGACGACTTTTTCTTGCCGTAGAATTTGGCCGTCTCTCATGTAAACCAAGCTGATATTATCGCCTGGCCGATAGAGTGCCACCTGTTCCTGTAATTCGGGGACGGTAGGGGTAGGAACATCATTTACTTTCAGAATCACATCGCCTTTCTGTAGGCCAGCGTAAAAGGCGGTACCGCCAGGAGTAACGCTTTGGATGAATACGCCTTCCACCTGAGATAAACCCAGTTCGAAAGCAATTTCATCCGTGACATCAAATATGTTGACGCCGAGAATGGCACGTTGTACCTGACCATATGCTCTAAGATCTGTAATGACCTTACGTACGAGATTGGAAGGAATGGCGAAGGAATATCCTTCAGAAACACCAGATTCGGTTAGAATAGCGGTATTGATCCCCACGAGCTCTCCTTCGGCATTAATCAAGGCACCTCCACTGTTTCCTGGATTTACCACGGCATCGGTCTGGATAAAGCTCTCGATGGAATATTCATCTCCTAGAATATTAATGTTCCGAGCCTTAGCGCTAACAATACCAGCAGTTACGGTGGAATTCAGATTGAATGGATGCCCAATAGCTAGGACCCACTCCCCAACATCTAGTTCGTCGCTATTGCCTAGTGGCAGGGTTCGAAGATTCTGGCTGTTAATTTTGATCAATGCGAGATCAGTCTGCGTGTCCATGCCGATTACCTCCGCATCAAATTTTCTTTTGTTGTGTAAGGTAATTCGTAAGGTGGTAGCATCTTCTATTACGTGGTGATTCGTGACAATGTAGCCATCGGGCGAGACCATAACGCCAGAGCCAGAGCTAATTTTATAATTAGTGGCACTTAGGCCTGTAATATTTACCACCGATGGGACAACTCGGTTTACGATCAGACTGAAATCCTTAGTGTAGAATGGTGAGGAATGGCCCCCATCTGCCATCAAGATAGCTGATTCCTTTACCTGTGAACTTACGGGAACGGGTACTTCTTCTATCTGAGTTACTTTCACAGGATAGTAGGTGTAGAATAGGAGAAAAGAAATAAAGGAAGCTACAAAAGCTACCAATAAATGAGACCAAAGTGACTTCATAATATGTTAATCAACGATCAGCGGATGATTGGTGCGCCTAACAAAGCGTCCGGGATATCAAAAGCTTCGACTAGTGCCTGTGCTTGATGTCTGGTTTGCAGACAAAGATCATCTACTAGGCCACGAATTGCCTTTGACTTTGCTCCACTAATATATTCTTTTTCTAAATACCAACCACTATGTTTTTCAATTGTATGTAGAGCGTACAACTGACATAGTTGTTGTAAAGCAGAATGAGTTGATTCTTCTTTCTGAGTTTCCAGTACCGAAGTAAACTGCTCCAATACGGTCCGCTCTACGAAGGCTTCGGCTAATGCAATCATATGCTGCTGGCACTTCAGTGCAGCTTGGTAAGCGCTAAGGCCGGACTTGATCATGGAACGCATTCGCTGGGACAAGGAATAGAGGAGATTGCTCTCTCGATATCGGAAGGCGCTCAGATGAAAATCATTGGATAGGAGGTGCTGTCGATCGGTATTTCTGATAATTATGGGGTTTAGCTCCGAAATAGCGGTGCCAATTCTACCTCCTAAGAAACGCAGCAATCCCCAAGTGCCTTCCTCATGAAACTGATTCTTGAAGCTGGTCAGCACCCCTTTTGCTACTAACTGCATCAAGACGGTATTGTCTCCTTCAAAAGTGGTGAAGATCTCCGTGTCGGCTTTGAGCGCAGCAAATCGGTTTTCCGCTAGATAACCTTTTCCGCCGCAGGCCTCCCGACATTCCTGAATAGCGGCGGTAGTAAACCAGGTACTATAGGCTTTTAGTCCAGCTGCCAAGGTTTCAATCTCACGCATGTCCTCGCCTTCATGTTCGCTGAAACGCTGGGTGAGGTATTCCAGGCCAAAATGTAGCGCATATGTTTTTGCCAGCAAGGGCATGAGTCTCCGCTGATGGCTCGGGTAATCCAGGATTAAGGTCTCAGGTTCGGTGATATTAGACCCAAATTGACGTCTGCGTAAGGCGTAGCGAATGGCGATAGTCAAGGCTGATTTCGTAGCACTTAATCCTGCCCGAGGGACGCAAACCCTTCCGCCAACCAGTGTTCCCAACATCGTGAAGAAACGACGGGAAGCACTCTGGATTGGACTTTGATAGCGACCTTCTTCATCAATATCCCCAAATCTATTTAGGAGGTTTTCGACGGGGACGCGGACTTGGTCAAACCAAATTCTTCCATTATCCACCCCATTTAGTCCCAGTTTATATCCACAATCTTCTACTTCAATTCCTGGCAAGAGGTTATGTGCTTCATCTCTAAGTGGTACCAATATCGCATGCACGCCGTGGTTCTCCCCATCCACTACTAGTTGAGCGAAAACCGATGCCATTCGACCGTGCAAGGCATTACCGATATATTCTTTACCGGCATCTCTGTGTGGCGTATGGATGATGAGACTTCTAGTACTATGATCGTATTCTGCGGTGGTCTCCAGTCCCCGAACATTCGATCCATGACCAGTTTCTGTCATAGCAAAACAGCCTGCAAGTTCTAAAGTGCCGATCTTTGCTAAGTATTTGTCATGATGCCGCTTTGTTCCTAGCCCCAAGACACTACCTCCAAATAGACCAAATTGCACCCCAAACTTGATCGTCAGACTCAGATCGTGATGTCCCATGGTGTCAAATAGGGCCGCGTAGGCCGCAATATCCCCTATGCCACCGTAGGCTTCCGGATACGACAAAGCGCCAAAACCCTGATCGGCAAGTAGCTTGGTCCAGCTTAACACCTGCTCTCGGTAATCCTCTTTATTGGGTAAAGTCTTGTAATTGAAAACTGGATCTTGAAATATTGCCTTAGTCTTATTTTTGATGGCTATATAACGACCACCCAGCAGTTGCTGCATTTCCGCTAGATCGAAGTCCGTTTTCTGTCTTTCGGCAAGGTCTTCCAAGTTCGTATCCGGAAAAAGACTTCGATAAGTATTCCAAGAGATTTGTTGCAAAGCATTTTCCAATGCCTCTAGCTCTTGTCGTATAGAAGAAGCTGTCCAATCTACAGAAGAATCTGATGATTGGGCGGCAGCTTTCTGCGCCATATGTAGTCCTAGGTCTACTAAACTGGCTCTGGGATCTTGCTCAGGATCTTTAGCTTCCTTTCGTAAAAGAATCTCCCAGTATTTAAATAGCTCGGATGAAGGGGGGCGCAACGGGTTACTCCATTTTTGTAAAATGGTCTTGTCAAGCGGGCTTAGAAAGGAAAGGTTGGCAGCTTGCTTTTGAAGTGTCTTCACCTCTGTAGGGCTTAGCACGCGATCGGACCAGGCGACGTAAATAAGAGGAAGTAAGCATTGAATAGCTGGGGAGTAGGAAAGCGGTATGGTGGGATTAGTACTCATCTTTGTTTCAGGATTTATGATCTATAAATGTAACAAATTAAAAGTGGGATAGATCGATAGATGAGCGTCTAAGGTGGTGAAGCAGCAAGAAGAAGGGGATCAAAATAGATCAGGAAGGCCTAAAACGAGACTGGCTCTTGGAAACGATCCAAGAGCCAGGAGCTCACAGTTTTTGTACGCTCGGGTTAGAGCAGGCCGAAAATTTAGGTTTTGTATTCCTTGTCTTAAAAAGTTTGTTTCAGGGGGACATAATGAATTGAAACCAAAACCTTAAGGGGGAACAGTCGTATAATATCTAGATCTTTTTGGAGAGACTTCCGTCTCCGGCAATCTCTCCAATAATAAGCTGTGGGGGGAACCCCGGAGGGGCATTACAGCTTAAAATTTTTGCTTTCCTTCTTTGCTTTGCGTAAACTGTTCCGTAAGGGGGACATTATTTTTATTACAATGTAAAAGTAGAGCTATTTCAGGAGGTAATCCATGACAAAAAACATGCCTTGAATACCTGTCAAACTAGAGGTGTTTTTTTATAGTGTTTTCATATAGGTTTGATAAGGAGTAGTTTGTGTTCAATAGAAAGTTTGAAATTGGGGAATAAAACGGCCTATTTCGAGGGTGCAAAAACTTAGGAAAAGGACAAGATTTAGAAGGAAGCTTGTAGACTTCCTTTATATTTGAACGGAAAGAATACTAATTTGACATATATTATGGATACAGCAGCTTACTAAATTGTTAAAATCCATGCTGTATAGCGAATGCACATAATTGTGCGTATGGGGATTCGTTTAGTTCATATTTAGACTTTTTGATTATCCCTTATGTCCTCAATGTCGATAATTAGATCAGTTTTTGAACTAAATGCTATGTTTGCTAACAATAGTATCAGATAACGAGCCTAATTATCAACGATCAAATAGCACAAACAACTAGGCGTTAACCCCCCTTGCGGTTATCTACCTAGATACCAACACCGAAAAGTATACCGCCCAATGAACGAAATATCTAGTTTATCCCTACTGCTTCTTCCCAGGATAGTATTACCAGTTGTATTCGGTCTTTACCTTATGTTACCATCGGTCAGTTTTGCTCAGTTAGACTCATTACCCAAAGAGTATACCGTGAAAGGTGGAAAACCAATTCCGATGGAAGATAACTGGTCCAACCAATTCCGCCTATACCTTGCTACTGCGGCTCCACCAGATCAATATCAGTTGGCCTATGTGGAAATGAAACTACAGCACACCTTTAATGAATTGGATGCGGAACGTATCAGGAAAAAGAAGCTAGACAAGCAATTAGAGTTGATTCGCATGACCCTGGACCAAAAATTCTTCAAGGTGTTTGTCCAGGAGTCAAGTTTTGAGCAATTGTTCAGAGAAGGTGCATATAGTGCTAAAACCTATGTCGCACTTTGGTCGGTAGTCCTAAATCATTTCGCAATTCCTCATCAAATCGTCTTAGAATCAAGAGACCTTTTTCTGCTCGTGGGGGAAATGCCGCAGCAGGAGGAGGTTAGGTTCCCCAGTCGATTGGTCGAGCAGCTCCCACCAACGGAGCATTTACATGAGTATGCTTACGCCATGAGAGAGCTTGGTCTAGTGAGCAAGGAAGAATTCAGTCAGAAATCTTCTGAAGAGATTTTTAAGGAACATTATCAATATGATCGTCGATTGTTAAGCCGTTTTGAACTAGCTGGTTTAATGTACTATGAACAAGCCGAGCAAGAGTATTTGGATAAAAAATACAGGCATGTTTTATCGACCTTAGACAAGGCCAGAAACCTATATATGACGCCAAGGTATCAGACGCTGCGAAGCGCAGCATTAATGCAAGTGGCGAATGACACCGTGGTAGTACAGGCGGAGGAATTAGCTCCTCTTTTTGAATTCTATCGCAGGAATCCGATCCCAGAAATAAAAACAGAAGTCGTCAAGCGGTTTCTTTTTCTTAGTAAGGAACTCCTGGAGAAGGAAGATACACCAGACAAACAACTCCGCTTGTATGAGCGTTTTGTGCATCTAGCTGATCAAGATCGAGATCTACTGGATCAACTAGAAGAGATTCATTATTTGCAAATGGCCAAGTTTTTTGCACAATCATACCAGACCTTAGGGGTAGTGAATTATATGGATAGTCTCTATCTCAAACGACCAAAAGACAAAGCCATTCAAAATATTTTGGCTGTGCTGCTAGTTCGTTCATTGGGTAATGATCGGGACTTTGAAAATGGACTAAGCGTCTTAAAGGTGTATCGCAAGAAGTATCCCTTTTTGGGCAATATGCCTTTGTTTAAGGACCTAGAATTGTTTTATCAAGCGGAGCAAGCTCGTTTTCACTTTTCAAAGGACCAGATCAATTTAGCTCGAAATGCTTTGCTGCAATTTGAAACCTCCTTGGTGAGACTTGGCCAGACCCCTAGAGTAAATATTTGGCTGACGACGGTGTACACTTCTGCTGCGGATTATTATGTGCGTAGGGGAGAGGACGAAGAAGCTCGTCGAATGATCCATCGTGGGCTCAGTTTGTATCCGAACTCCGCCTACTTTAAGCATCGCGCGGAAATCGGGCGATAAATTTGGGGAGACTTTATCGATAATATGAATAAAAAAAGGCCGTCTTCGAAAAGACGGGCCTGACAAGACGAGAAAACCACTCAGAGAAAGGAAATATCTTGAAGTCCCGATTATGATTATACGGGACCAACATTGATCAATTATTGCTTAACGTGATTGTGCCAGCACTAGCAGGGAATTGGGAGACCGTATGCTGACACAATCTGAGACCTATATTTTGATTGGGGTGTTGTTATTTAGTCTAATTCATCAAGTTCATATTTCTTGATGATCTCCAATAAGTACTGACCATAGTACTTATCTCCGCTATACCCTAACTTCTTGAATTCCTTCGCCCACTTTTTTGCATTCACTCCTAGCTCAAACAAGCTTGGATAGTTTTCTTGAAGGTAAATACTATGTGCTCTCCAGTTTTGCCAAGCACTCGTATATTCGGCACCGGACATAACTTGCCCGAAATGATTATTATAGGTCATGGCTTCCTCATTTGTTCCAGCCCTGCTTTCTAGAATACCTTGAGCCATTTTAATACTAGCTGGTATTCCAAACTTATCCATTTCAGCTCGCGCTACCTTTTCAAATCGCTTGATATAATTTTGGGCTTGTTGGTCGCTGATATTACTTAATGTAAATCGCGGTTCCACGGCCTTGTTACTTAGACTTACGGGGCTAATAATTGACATTTGGTCCACATTGGAAGGAGTATTGGGCGATTCCTCTCGGTCATCAACCATTGTTTCCAAAGGGGCTTTCATATTGATAGAAAAATGTATATCCTTTTGGGTAAGAATGAAGAGCGCTAAGGCTGCTAAACCCAGTTTTAGCCAAGGCATCTTGAATTTTGCCTTTTCCATTCCAGGTCTTTTGGAAATCTGATACTTGATAGCAACAAACAGCTTGCCTAAACCTTTCCAAAGATGCTGAAGAATAGCATTTAAATCGATTCCAATAAATTCGTGTTCCCCATCACTAGCCTTTACAGCCTTCTTTTGCCGGGAAAACATATCATGCTCTTTATCTTTTTGGCGAACTTCATAATTAGTATAAGTCTCGGGTCTCATGATATTGTATTTTTCGGAAACTTTTTGTATGTTTACCGATGTGGATGCAATAATTTGATTGTTTATTTTCTGAAGACAATACAAATATAAAACAAAAAGTTTCTAAAAACAAAAACATTTAAAACAATTTTGTTTAAAATATGGGCGACTTCTCAGATAATATTGTAAATCAGCGTTTTAATCGGGTCTTTCAAGAGTTGGAAAAGTATAACCTCATCAAGGGTAAGTCAGACCTTGCCAAGAAGCTCGGTACCTATAATCACGTCATCAACAGCATTTTAAAAGGGCAGCGGAATATAACAGTAGACCAATTGCAGAAACTCTTTCTAGCCTATGGTGTTGATGCCAATTACATCTTCGGCAACGGTGAAGCCATCTTTATGGATGGATACCCCGCCTACGGAGAAATCCCGACTCGATCTATTATGGATCGAGAACTTGGGGGACGAGAAAACATCACCTTGGTGCCAGCAAAAGCCCTGGCTGGTTACGCCACCGAAATGCAGGACGATAAATTCTTGGAAAACCTGCAGAAATTTTCCATCCCCAACATGGCTGGAGAATTAATGGCTTTTGAAATTAATGGAGATAGCATGACACCCACCATCACTAATGGAGATATTGTGGTGTGCGAGGCCATCGAAAGAGGGCAGCCCCTGCGGGATAATAATGTCTATGTGATCGTAACGGATGTGGTAGTAGCTAAGCGTATCCAACAAGTCAGAGAAGGGAATAACGTGGCGCGCCTAAATCTTATCTCCGATAATGATGCCGTTTATAAACCCTATCCAGTGGAACTAGAGGAGGTTCGCCAGATCTTAAAAGTAAAGTGCCGCCTAACCTCTTATGCCATCAGCTAATCCCAAGAATTTAGCTTCTTATCGCTGCCTGGTAGTGGAGGATAACCCACTGATTGCAGATGATCTATCCTTATGCATCGAGGATCTCGGTTACACCATGATTGGTCCTGCTAATGAATACCAAGTCGCTATATCACTATTGGAGCAAGATCTACCGGATTTAGTCCTATTGGATATCGATTTGGGAGGGGGACCCACTGGGATAGATTTGGCGGGCCTGATCAATCGAGAATACAAGATTCCATTCATCTTTTTAACTTCTTTTTCAGATCAAATGACCTTGCAGGAGGTTACAGCTCAATATCCTGCTGGTTTTGTTTTAAAACCCTTTGATGAAAACCGCTTGCGCGCAGCCATCCAGATTGCCATGCACAATTATTATGCGGTTATCCGCTTTCATCTGCAAGGCTTGCAGGAAATCAGCAAAGGGCTGGTAGATCCACTGACCCGCCGTGAAACCGAGCTATTGGAATTGCTTTGTTCCGGTAAATCGAATCAACAGTTAGCCGATTCGCTGTTCGTATCCATTAACACCGTCAAGACACACCTCAAAAACTTGTATCTAAAACTGGATGTAAGCAATCGGGCAGAAGCTATCGTTAAGCTCCAACAATGGAATCGCTAACGATGGGTTCTTAAGCTGCAGCAAGGTTTGCTCTTGGGAAAGAAAATTGGATTACAGTCCCATTCTCATTGAATATGTTTAGTTGTCCCTTTAGTTTTTTACAGAATGTATGGATCAACTGGTAGCCAAAACCTGAGGTTTTATCTTGTTTTTGTTGCTGTGTAATGCCCACTCCGGTATCAGCCACTTCCAATAGAAAACTTCCTTCTTTTTCGGCGAAACTCACCGAAAGTTGCCCCCTTCGACCGCCGGGGAAGCCATGTTTTAGGGAATTGCTGATCAATTCGTTGAGAATTAAACCTAGTGGAACCATGACATCAACATCTAGTTCCAGCTGTGCTATATCTGTTTTGAGTTCTATTTGTTCCGGATCAATTTGGTAGGAAGTGAACAGATAATTGGCTAGATCCTCCACATAGTCAGAGACAGTCATCTGTCGTACATCATGAACCTGATATAATTTCTGATGGATGAATGCCATGGATTTTACCCGATCACGGCCCTCCCTGATAGCTCCTAGGACCTCAGGATTCTCCACCTTGCGGGCATGAAGGTTTAGGAGACTCGAAACAACCTGAAGATTATTTTTGACTCGGTGATGTACCTCCCGAATCAACATTTCCTTTTCAGACAAGGCCGCAGCAATGAGTCTGTTCTTTTCACTTAGAAGACGATTGTTTCTTCTTCTAATGCGATTGTGGTAAAAAAGGAAACCACTAGTCACGACGGCCAGTAAGATGCCGCCCATCAAGCTTCGCTTTTCCCATCGACTTTGTTTGATCTTCAACTCCTGCTGTTGGTTTTCGAAAAGTAACAGTAGTTTTTCATGACTTTCCTCTGCTTCGGTTTGAAAATCTATGAACTTGTTGAGCAATGGGTTAAAGCTGGGGGCAAGGCGAGGATTTCTTAGCAGCTCTTTATAACTCAAGACGGCAGCTTGGAGGTGGCCTTGATTTCTCAGGTTCTCCGTACGCAGGCGGTAGGCGAGGCGCATAGTACGTACCGTCTGCCCTCCCGCTAAGCCCTCTTCAAACCACTGATCGACGACTTGATCTGCTTGTAGGGTATTTCCCATTCTAATCCAGAAAAGTATTAGGCTGAATACCTTTTGGTCTTTGAGTAGATTCCGGTTACCTATAGAAAGATTATAGTCACCAACGAGCTGGTAGACTGGGCGCTTCGCCCTCAAGTTGTGCAATAAAGAGGGGTTGCTGGTGGCGTCCAATAAAAGATGTTGATTTTGCAAATAGTATTCGGTAGCTAGGCCGTAATTGTTGCGCTCTTCTTCAATCTTACCTAACTTCAGGAAAGCTCCAATTTGCCAAGCCTGGTAGGCTGGATTACCTGCCCATTGAATAATCTCAAGGCAATGTGATTCTACCTCTTCGGGTTGATCTAGGGCAAGATTGATCTCTACTAGGTGTTTTAGGCTACTCATCATGCCTAAGGTGTCTTCTTTCACCCTTTGTTTCTCCAAATTTGTGGCAAAGCAGTTGATTGCAGTCAAATACTTTCGCTTCCGTAGGTTGAATACACCCCACTCCTGGCGAATGGCTGTGGCCATGTTCTCTTCCCCTAACTTTTCATAGGCCTGGATCGCTGCTTCATAGTAGTACTTCGCTGGTTCATATTGAAGATCCTTTATGTAGAGCCTACCTAGGCGTTTTTTGGCCCAGGCTTCCTTTTGGCACTGACCCATTCCCCGCATTCCTTCTAGGTATCGTTCCCGCCATTCTATGGCTGAAGTGAGATTACCACTCAACAATGCTGCTTCGCTGAGCGCCCCTGTTAAATACAACTTTTGCTGGATTGGAGTAAGCGCTGGAAGTTTTTGATAGAGGTCTAGAAAACTAGCATAGGCCTGATCAAATTGATTGTGAGCGATTTGAACTTCTGCTAGATGGAATTGAGCTAGGAATTTTCCTTGAGGAGTTCCACTTTGTTGCTCTTCCTGCCAGTTCTCTTGAACAAGTGCTGCTAAACTGTCCAGCTCAAAGTGGGCAAGTTGGGGTATTTCTCGTAGTAAGGAGGGACGCTGGGTATATCTAGGATTGGCTGCTAAGGATCCCACCATAATGAGTAGCAGGAGGATTAGGAGCCCTAGTTTTGTTTTAGGTATTTGTTGGTTGAGCATAGGTACTGCTGATTTGAGGTACGAGTGTTCAATGCTTGCTAGTATTCTGCCTGAATTCGGGTAGCTGGCAGCTTCTTTTCGGTGGTTCTGTACAAGCGTTATGGTTTGGGCTATACTATATAGTAGCTTTCAAATTACTTTTGTCCGATCCTACCTAATTGTGGAAAACAGGGATCTTCTGCAAACCATACTGGCACGTAGGTAGTTTACTTATCTGACTCTAGGGTCTTCTGAAGGTTTAAAAGGCACGAAAAAAAACTGAAATGAATCGTTTACAACATGAAACCAGTCCTTATCTCTTGCAGCACGCTCACAACCCTGTGGATTGGTACCCATGGGGAGAAGAAGCCTTGGAGAAAGCAAAACAGGAGGATAAACCGATCATCATTAGTATTGGTTATTCTACCTGTCATTGGTGTCATGTCATGGAGCGGGAATCTTTTGAGGATCCATCTGTGGCCAATTACATGAACGAGCACTTCATCAATATCAAGGTGGACAGAGAGGAGAGACCTGATCTTGATCAAATCTATATGGAAGCCTGTCAGGCCATGACTGGGGGAGGAGGATGGCCCTTGAATTGCTTTCTTACCCCAGATGCTCGTCCCTTTTATGCAGGCACTTACTTCCCACCTCAGCCCGTCCATAATCGTCCCTCTTGGCCTCAAATGCTGCAAGGGATGGCCCAAGCTTTTCACAATAAAAGAGATGTGGTGGAAAATCAGGCCGATCGCCTATTGGCTGCTATTCGCAGAGCGGATGTGCTTTTTGTGAAAGAAGGCTTATTGGAAGAAGGACTTCCGCAGGCTGCCTTTACACCTGCTTTTGCCGAAGGGTTATATGTAGGCTTGCGGCGTAAATTTGATATGGAGGATGGCGGTTTTGGTGCCGCGCCAAAATTTCCTGGCGCGATGAATTTACAGTATCTATTATCCTACTATCATCAAACCGGGGAGAAGGTGGCCTTGGACCACGTTTGTTTTTCGCTCGATAAGATGATCGGCGGGGGTATTTATGATCAGCTTGGCGGCGGATTTGCTCGATATGCTACCGATAAAGCCTGGTTAGTTCCTCACTTTGAAAAAATGCTCTACGATAA
>CAJXPD010000326.1 GCA_913057785.1 uncultured Lewinella sp.
TATCCATTGCTATAAAGATACACTTTGGGACAAAAAGTTGCCACAATTATGTTCGTTTTCGGACACTTTCTGTTCATTAGTGAACGATGAAAACGGACAGAAATCAAAATTTAAATTTGTATAATACTGATTATTAATGTCTTGTGAAAAATGGCACGCTGGTTGCCGTAGGAGGTAATCGTGAGAAGAATTGTCCATTTTTTACACAAATACACCCGACTGTTTGGACAATCTTCAGAAATCACCCGACTAATTTAAATTTAAGAAAACACTACAATCTCTGCAATGGACAAGAAAATTGAAAAAAAGCGATGGAGCGTTCAAAAGATAGGGCTCTATGTACTTGGCTTGGCGGCGGCAGTTTTCCTCTTTACCGCCATCTACCGAGATGCAGGGACCTCTCGCTTGAATGTGGAACAAGAGCGCTTGCTCACCGACACGATCAATCATGGTGTATTCAAGGAATACATCACCTTGTTCGGTGTTGTGGAACCGATTAAAACGGTTTACTTGGACGCCATCGAAAGTGGCCGAGTAGAGGAAGTCATGCTCGAAAATGGAGCTATGGTGGAAAAGGGACAAGAAATTATGCGCTTGTCCAACCTTGATCTTCAACTTAACGTCCTTAATCAAGAAGCACAAGTCGTTAATCAGATCAATGACATCCGCCAAACTAGTATCCTTATGGATCAACAGAGCTTGAACCTCAAGGAACTGGCATTGGATATTCGTTTTCGTATCGACCTTTTTGAGAAGCGTACAGCTAGAAACTCTATGCTGTATCGGGACAGTGTCATTTCTCAGGTAGATTTCGAAGAAACGCAAGACGAATACGAGCACCTGGTTCGACGTGCTGCTTTGCTGGAAAAGACGATCGAAAAAGATTCCTTATTCCAGATCATGCAGCAAAACCAGATGACGACTACTTTGGACTTGATGAAGCGTAACCTAGAGTTTGCTAAGAATAGCTTAGACAACTTAACGATCAAAGCCCCTATTTCAGGTCAAGTATCTTCATTGGATTCGGAGCTAGGACAGTTGATTAACCGCGGCGAACGAATCGCTCAAATTGATATCCTAGACAACTTCAAGATTCGTGCTCAAATCGACGAATACTACATCTCACGTATTTTCCCTAATCAGAAAGGTAGTTTCGTAATGGATGGTAGGACCTATACGCTAATGGTCAACAAGATCTATCCTGAAGTAACGAATGGTACTTTTGAAGTAGATATGCTTTTTGAGGGCGAACAGCCCGGAAATATCAAGCGTGGACAAAGTATTTCGTTAAAACTTTCCCTAAGTGACGAAACACAAGCAACCTTGCTCGCAAAAGGGGGTTTTTATCAAACAACCGGTGGCAATTGGGTATACGTACTTGATGCCAATGGCGGGGTAGCTCGGAAGAGAGATATCCGCGTAGGACGCCAGAACCCGAACTACTATGAAGTTCTAGAAGGTTTGAATGATGGTGACATTGTAATCGTATCTAGTTACGAGAACTTTGGAGATAAGGATGAATTGGTTCTAAAATGATGAATTCTTTGCAACTAAATGCAAATGTGAGTCGTCATATCGAAGAATGGATTTATTCTTAACCATCAAACAATCTTACATATGAGAATCATACTAATCCACATAATTGTTGCGCTCCTTCTGGGCTTCTGGTCCAATGGAGTTGCGGCTCAAGAAGGAGAATTTCGTTCCCTGGAACCTTTTAAGCGCGTACTGATGAAAGGAAACTGGGATGTCATCCTTGAACAGGGAACGGAAGCCTCTATTCGAATGGCTGCAAAAGACATGAAAAAGCTGGATAAGGTAGAGGTGAAAGTTGAAAATCAGCAGCTAAACCTGATCTATCACAGTGACCGTAACAAGGAGTGGAAAGATCACCCGAGAATAAAAGTGTACTTGACCTATACTGAACTTTCCGAAATTGAGGTAGAGGGTAAACTCGTGGTTGAAAGTAGATCTGCTATCAAAACGGATCATTTCATCCTGGACGTGGAAGGCTACCTAAAAGGAGGGTTCGAAGTAGTTGCCCAATCCTGTGATGTCGATGTAGAAGGTTACTTTCGGCTTGGCTTTGCTGGCCAGGTGGAAAACTTTGACCTAGATATTGAAGGAATGGGAAAGGTTAAAGCCAGCGAATTTATTACCGCTAATACAAAGGTAAAGATG
Source organism: uncultured Lewinella sp. (assembly GCA_913057785.1). Lineage (GTDB taxonomy): Bacteria > Bacteroidota > Bacteroidia > Chitinophagales > Saprospiraceae > DT-111. The sequence goes on from CAJXPD010000326.1 coordinate 2,182, forward strand.
GAGGGAATGGTCTCCGCCTATGTACATGCCAAGCAGGAGTTGACAGCCAGAGTAGAAGGTATGGCTAAACTAGGCTATATGGGAGATCCCCCGAGTAAAAATATCAATCGTGAAGGCCTAACACTGGTCTCGAAAAGATAATCATCCGATTTCCAATACCGAGGGAGCGGCTATCCAAATGAGGAAATCCACACCCGCAAATGCTTTTCACAGCTTATCGTAAAACAAGCAAGTCATGATTAGAACCAACAAACTGTACAAAGTTTATCAAACAGAGGAAGTAGAGACTACTGCCCTGAATGAAGTGGACATCGAAATCAAGGAAGGTGAATTTGTCTCTATCATGGGACCTTCTGGATGCGGAAAATCCACATTGCTTAATATCTTAGGACTTATTGATAACCCGAACGGAGGTGAATACTTCTTTTTGGATGAGGAGGTCTCTAAGTACACGGAAAGACAACGTTCCAAACTGCGCAAGAATAATATAGGGTTCATTTTCCAGAGCTTTAACTTGATTGACGAATTGACTGTATTCGAAAATGTCGAACTGCCTTTGATCTACACGAAAGTAGGATCGAAAGACCGTAAGGCACGAGTCGAAGAAGTGCTCGAGAAAATGAATATGATGCACCGTCGCAACCACTTTCCACAGCAGCTATCTGGTGGTCAGCAGCAACGTGTAGCCGTAGCAAGAGCCATTATCAACAATCCTAAGTTGATCCTTGCGGATGAACCTACTGGTAACTTGGACAGTGCCAACGGTAGTGATGTAATGAAGACCTTGGTACACCTTAACAATGAAGGGGCTACCATCATCATGGTGACTCACTCCCAGTACTGTGCGGAATTCGGTACACGTATCATACGTATGCTCGACGGTCAAGTCGTTACTGAAAATATGCTCAGCAAACCTATGCTGTAGGGTCATTGGACTTGCATGACTCAAAACTTTCCTTTGCGTTTGCCAAAGCCGTGAACAGGCTTTGGTAAACGCTAATCAATAGCTATACCGTAACTATAATTTTCTCCCCAACCATGGGATCTGAATCATTACCTACCTAGGCTTAGCCTTGGGTGGGCTAGCGTCTTTTTGTCAAAAACAATCATCCGATGCAACTTGAAAATATACGTATAGCCATTCGAAGCCTGATCCGAAATAAGCTGTATAGCTTGATCAATATGCTGGGACTCACCTTGGGGCTAACGGTGGTAATCCTAATCGGCTTATTCTTATTGGATGAACTTACCTTCGATGCTTTCCATGAAAAAGGAGATCGCATTGTACGGGTGGTTGAACACAAAGGGATCAATACCGATCGCCCTCAAGACTTTGCTAGTGGCCCGCTGAAGCTTGCGCTGGAAGCGGAAGAGCAATTTCCAGAAGTTGAATCTGCTTCTTTTCTGAATGGTTACGGTCGCATGCTATTGGTAAATAGCGAAAAACAAAACTCCTTTTATGAGGAGATGTTGATCGCCGATGAAGACTTTTTACAAATCTTCAACTTCGCACTGATTAAAGGCAATCCAGAAACCGCCCTTCAGGAACCGAAAACAATAGTCCTATCGGAAGAACTGGCTCAAAACCTCTTTGGAGATGAAGATCCAATTGGGAAGATTTTGGAAACGGATAGAGACCTCAATTTCCGAGTCACCGGTGTGTTGAAGGCCATTCCCGGGAACTCACACCTGCAATTCAGTACCCTAGTTTCAGGGGCTACCGTCAAGCAGTTTAGCAATTGGGAGAGAATCTCTTCAACAGACTGGAATTCGAACTTTTGGACCACTTATCTATTACTTAAGCCAACGACTGACACAGAGGCCCTCGCTAGTAAAATCACCACCTTGGTCCGATCGCAACGCACTCCTGAAACTCCCGAAAGTACCTTCGAATTACAAGCCCTAAAAGATATTCACTTTCACTCCGATGGGTATGCCCAAGACCGGAACTCAGGAGAAGGTAACCTATCCTACATCTACATCTTCGGGATTGTAGGTTTATTTATCTTGTTCATCGCTAGTATCAACTACATCAATCTCACCACAGCGCGTGGCATTAGCTATGGCAAGGAGGTAGGCGTGAGAAAGGTAATTGGAGCCACCAAAATGCACTTGGTAAAGCGCTTCTTTACAGAAAGTCTAGTGCTATGTCTGACTTCATTTATCATAGCCATCAACTTGGTTTCCCTGGTACTTCCTCGATTCAACACCTTTGCCCAAAAAGATATTCAACTGAACCTAGGGGACAGTCCACTGCTGATTGCTTTTCTGTTTGGACTTTTGATACTTGTAAGCCTACTGGCAGGCGGATATCCTGCCTTGTATCTTTCTCGGTACAATCCGGTACGTATCCTCAAGGGACGCAATGCTAGCGCCAAGGGACAGCCGAGCATGCGTAAAGCACTCGTAGTATTTCAATACATGGTCTCTAGTGTCATGATCATTGGCACACTAGTAGCACTCCTGCAACTGAATTTCATTCGGTCCAAGGATCTCGGCTTTTCGGAAGAGCAATTATTGGTTGCTGATATTAATAGTGGGCGAGTACGTAGTGGCTTTGACCGTATCAAGCAATCCTATGCGGAACTACCCGGAGTAACATCGGTGAGCGTCTCTTCACGGGTGCCAGGTGAGTGGAAGGTAATTCCGGAGGTGGCTTTGCGTGGATCTGGAGTTGCTGAAGAAGATGCACCTGAAGCCTATCTAATGGGAGTAGATGAAGATTTTCTGCAAACCTTTGAGATCGAATTACTACAGGGGCAAAACTTTATCGGAGATCCACAGGCGGACTCTACGGCCTTGATTATCAATGAATCTGCCGCTAAATTATTGGGCATTACCAAATTGAATGATCAGGCGGTACAGATTCCTGGACTTTCCTTTAATAGTCAGGAAAGAGCTCTGAATGAGCCTTTCAATGGGGTAATTAAGGGAATTGTAAAAGATTTCCACTTCCAATCCCTACATGATAAAATAGAGCCTCTAGTTTTGGCCTATCGAAATAACCCCATGCACTCCATTGATTACTTTACGGCGAGGATTGATATGCGCAATGCGGAGACTACCATTGCTCAAATGACTGAAATCCTGCAAGCCGTCGACCCAAGTCATATCTTTGAATACCACTTCCTGGACGATCAGCTAGCACTATTTTATGAAACAGATCGACAACGTAGCCAATTATTTTCTCTAGCGGCTGTCTTCGCCATTTTCATTGCCTGCATGGGGGTATTTGGCTTGGCTGCCTATACAGCGCAACGCAAAACCAAAGAGATCGGGGTACGCAAAGTGCTTGGCGCTAGTATTCCAAGTCTTATTGGTCTAATTGCCAGAGAATTTATTCGCTTGGTCTTGTGGTCCTTGGTATTAGCTGTGCCCATTGCCTGGTGGGCTGCGGATGCTTGGTTGGCCGATTTCGCTTATCGCATCAGTTTGCAGTGGTGGATGTTTGCACTTCCAGGCGTACTGGCGGTTCTCAGGCACTTAAAGCGGCTAGGGTAAATCCTGTAGAGGCCCTCCGATATGAATAAGCTGTTTTTCTATTATAAAAAGCTCAATGACAATGCTTAAGAACTATTTGTTAATCGCAATTCGCAATAGCTGGAAGAATAAGACTTACTCAGGTATTAATATTTTCGGTCTAGCGGTGAGTTTGTCGGTAGCGCTTTTGATGCTATTGTGGGTTAAGGACGAATTGAGCATGGATCGCTTCCACGAAAAAGGGGAGGCTATTCAGCGCATTTTCATGGTTTACCCGCAGGAGGGCGGGAAGAAGGTGGCCAACGGGAATGTCGCTTTTCCACTCCTAGAACGAGTAGAGGCAGAGGTGCCAGAAGTAGAAGAGGTCATGTATTTTGGTTATCCACAAACACAGTTGGTCACCAAAGACAAGTTATCCTACAAGGAAATGGGCATGTACTCCAACACCGGGCTGTTTAAGACCCTTTCCTTTCCAATTATGTATGGCGACATTGAGCAATTAGATCAAGGCCTAGACGGCATGGCTATCTCCGAAGCGATGGCTAAGCGATTCTTCGGGCGAGAATGGGAAACCACAGCGATCGGAGGAACCCTCCGAATCAATGATACAGATGAATTTATCGTAAAAGCGGTATATGCGGATTTGCCACAACACTCCTCCTTGGAATTCGACTTCGTCTTGAATGTGCAGCATCGAGTCAAGAACAATCCCTGGTTAAAAGAATGGGGCAATAAGGGTATGGGCGGTATTATCTTACTACGTGAGGATGCCTCCGTCGCTCAAGCACAAGAAAAGATAGACGCTATTTATCGGAGAAGTGAAGCTTTTGAGGAAGGAGAGAATGTGATGTTGCAAACCTACGGCGATCACTATCTGTATAGCCAGTTTGATGATCAAGCGCAGGTGGCTGGGGGTCGTATAGAATATGTTCGCTTGTTTTCGATTGCAGCTTTGCTACTCCTGATCATTGCGTGCATCAACTTTGTCAATCTAGCTACGGCCCGTGCTTCTAAGCGCGCACGTGAGGTGGGGGTACGAAAGGCCATTGGTGCCCAGCGGTCTTCTCTAATTCAGCAGTTCCTGTTTGAATCTTTGGTCATTACATCGATTGCCGTGGCGGTGGCAGTACTATTTGCAGAGTTATGCTTACCTGCCGTCCGAACTTTGGTTGAAAAGCCATTGCGCTTTGAATATTGGTCCGTTGAATTTTGGCTAACTATTGTCAGTGTAATCGGTATAACAGCCTTCCTTTCTGGCCTATATCCGGCCTTTGTTTTATCCGCCTTCAAACCGATACATGTGCTAAAGGGTAGATTGATGAGCTCCTTTCAGTTCATGAGTCTCCGAAAAATGTTGGTGATTACACAGTTTGTGCTGGCATTGATCTTAATAGCTGGTGCAATGGTCATTCAGCAACAAATTTCTTACATCAAGAATAAGAACTTAGGTTTGGAAAAGGAGAATGTCTTTTTCATATCGATGGAAGATAAGGCTGCGGAAAATTACAAATTGCTTAAAGAGGAATTGGACAAATATCCTGCCATCCAAAGCATCACTGCTGTTAGTCACAATCCTACCGAGGTGGGAGCTTCAACTACCGGCGTAGAATGGGATGGTAAACGCAAAGACCAGCTCCATCAAGAATTCAAAATGATCTGGGTGGAGGAAAACTTTTTGGAAGGTTTCAACATCCCTATGGCAGATGGACGCTTTTATGACTCAGGCATGGGGATGGATACCAGCAACATTGTGATGAATGAAAAAGCCATTGAAGTCATGGGGCTGGAAGACCCAGTTGGGAAACGGATTAAATTTTGGGGACAACCGGTGACGATTATAGGCGTGGTGAAGGACTTTCATGTGGGCTCTCTATACGAACCCATAGAGCCACTGGCCATGATTCTCGACCAGGATATGGGATCTTGGATGTTTTTCCGTTCGGAGGCGGGGCAGACGGAAGCCGCCATTACTGCCTTACAGCAAACGTATGAGCGAGTGCTTCCCAACACGCCGCTAGACTATCAATTTTTAGATGAAGAATATCAACGCAAGTATCAAGGGGAGGTGCTAACCGGCACTTTAGCCAAGTACTTTGCTTTTATTTCGATACTTATAGCTTGTTTAGGATTGTTAGGCTTATCTACCTTCTTGGCTGAGCAGAAAACCAAAGAAATTGGCATTCGTAAAGTGATTGGCGCCACTACCCAACACATCGTGGGCCTACTGTCGAAGGATTTTTTGATCCTGGTAGGAACTGGATTATTATTGGGAGTACCCATTGCTTGGTATCTACTGCAAAACTGGCTGACGAAATTCGAATATGGTATCAATCTGCAATGGTGGATGTTTGCCATCCCGGTCGTTGCCAGCATCCTAATTGCTGTAATCACAGTGGGTATTCAAAGCCTGAAAGCCTCTTGGTCTAATCCCGTCAAAGCCTTGCGGGCTGAATAGAAGGCCGTAGAGTCCATTATCTGAACACCTAATGCCTTGACTTATGTTTAAACAAAATCTCCGACTGTTCTTCAGAGTCATTACTAGACAGCGACTCCATAGTGTACTTACTATCGGTGGTCTGGGATTAGGGTTGACAGCCGTCCTCCTTGCATTTGTTTTCATACAGGATGAAAGGAGCTTCGATAGTATGCATCATAAAATGGATCGGCTGTATCGAGTCAATAAGTGGGTGACGGATCCGAGCGGGGAGCGGTTTCAGGATGCAGAAACGCCCGGTAGAATGGCAGCCGCTTTAGATGAAGATTTTCCTGAGGTAGAGGCTGCGGCCAAAGTAGCCCCGTGGTTTGATAAAGTGTTGCTGTCCTATGAAGACCAAAATCAGTGGATTGACAACTGGGTGTTTGCGGATAGTAACTTCTTCTATTTATTCGATTTTCAACTCCTGGGAGGAGCCGACCCCAATCAGGTGCTTGCCGCTCCTGGGCAGATAGTGCTTAGCCAAAGCTTAGCCAAGCGACTGTTTGGAGATCGAGATCCGATTGGTAAATCCATTCAAGGCTTAAATGATCAGTTGTACACCGTTTCGGCTGTGGTGGCAGATGCCCCTCGGCAATCGCACCTACAATTTGATGCCCTGGTATCCTGGGCATCCACCCAACCTGGCTCCAATGTGCTCAATTTTGGGTTCATGAATAACTGGCTGGGGCAGACAGTATATACCTATCTGCTGCTGAGAGATCCCAATCAAAAGGCGGCCGTTGATGGAAAGTTGGCGGATTTTACGGCTAGGTATATGCCGAATCGAGCCGACCGATATAGTTATTATCTGCAACCGCTGGAAGATATTTACTTGAACTCCTATGATCTTCGCTACGTCCGATTTGACAAAATGGGAAGTGCCGCCTTCTTGCGTACCTTTTCTTGGATCGCACTGTTGATCTTATTGATTGCCTGCTTCAACTACATCAATATGACAACTGCTAGGTCGTTACAAAGAGCTAAAGAGGTAGGGGTGAAGAAGGTACTAGGAGCGAGACGCAGGCAATTGCTAAACCAATTCCTGACTGAAACCCTCGGTATGGTGGGCGTATCGACTTTATTAGCAGCCGCCTTCTCACCAGTCTTGCTTCCCAAGTTGAACAATTGGTTTAATAAAGATATTCCAAATGAGGCGCTACTCAGCCCAAGTACGGTACTGTTCTTAGTACTTGTCCTGGGGCTTACCAGTTTGGCCTCCGGCTTATTTCCCGGATTTATTCTATCTAGGTTCAAGCCGATTAGCATCGTCCAAGGGAAGAGCATGTTTTCTCCAAGGGGAGAATGGCCTCGTCAAATTCTGACCACTTTGCAGCTGACCGTTAGCGTTGGCTTGATCATTGGGACGATCCTTCTACAAAAGCAGTTTGGGTTTCTCATGGATCGGGACCTGGGATTTGACAAGGAACAGGTCTTGGTGATGCATACCCCTCCAGGAATTGACAGCAGTGCTACCGCCTTTAGGTCAGTTCTTAGTCAAGTGGCTGGAATTAGTTCGGTATCGATCTGTCAAGCAACGGTTAAAGATGGAACTTTTGGGACCACGGTAATGCCTTATAAAGAGAGCAATGAAGAGCTTCCCGTGCAATTGTTCCGAGTGGATAGTAGCTATCTGAATACCTACGGCATTGAGATGAATGATGGTCGCTTCTTAGGTCGATCTTCAGATTTAAATCCAGGAGCTATTCTCATCAATGAAGCCTTTGCCAATCAGATGGGGTGGGAGAATCCACTGGAAGAGAATATAAGATTTTCAGCAGGAGGAACGCCGATTCAAATTGTTGGGGTAATCAAAGATTTTCATTTTTCTTCACTGCACGATGCCGTCAGCCCCATTGTCATGGCCCTTGACCCTCGGCAATCTAATATTTCGGTTCGTTTCAAACCTGATCAACTGGCAACAGTATTACCCCAGCTGAAGCAGGCTTGGGAACAGTTCGAAGCGAGATTCCCATTTGAATATTATTTCTTGGATGAATTCTTCGGACAGCAATATACGGCTGAGCGACAGATGCTCAGGGTCATTAGCTTATTCTCCATTGTAGCCATTCTGATTGCCTGTTTAGGCCTATATGGATTGACCGCTTTTGCCATTGCCCGCCGACGTAAAGAAATTGGCATTCGGAAGGTGTTGGGGGCATCCATCTCAGGAATTGTTGGTTTGCTATCCAGAAGTTTCCTCCGTATGGTAGGTATAGCCTTGTTCATTGCCACGCCGCTGGTTTGGTACTTTGGACAGGCTTGGCTGGAGAATTTCGCCTATCACATCAATCTAAGTTGGTGGATGTTTTTGAGTGCAGGTGGTCTCATGACTTTGATCGTGTTGTTGACGGTAGGCAGCCAGAGCGTGCAGGCCGCAAGCCGCAGTCCTATTCATGCCCTGCGAACGGAATGAATGTAGTAATAGAAATGACCTTTTCATTGAATAAAAATTTGATTCCACACCCTTGTTGGAATCATACTATCAAATAAGCAAAGATGTTAACCAATTACCTGAAGATAGCTTTTCGTAATCTCTGGAAAAGAAAATTGTTCTCCGGCATAAATTTGCTGGGTCTAGGCATTGCCATAGCGGCCAGTCTACTCCTCTTTTTGACTACCCTACATGAGTTTAGTTTCGATAGATTCCATGAAAATGCAGATCAGATCTACCGTGTTTACATGGAGGAGAATTTGTCGACGGGTGTGGATCGGCAAGCCAACATGCAGGTGCCACTGATGCCGGCGATACTAGAGACCTTTCCAGAAATGGAGCATGCTAGTCGCTGGAAAAATTCGGGTGGTTTGGTTCAGTTTGAAGAAAATGCCAGAGGAGAATCTTTTCGCTATGCGGATGAGAACTTCTTTAAAATGTTTTCCTTCAAATTTATGCAAGGAGATCAGGAAACAGCCTTACAAGCCTTGAATGGGGTAGTCCTCCCGGAAAAATCTGTAAAGCGGATTTTTAAGGACGAAGACCCTATGGGTAAAATGCTCACGGTGATAGATGGTGGTAAACGCATGAACATGCAGGTTACGGGAGTGATCGAGGATACGCCGGAAAACTCTTCTTTGGAGCTCGGGTTGATCATGAGGTTTGAGAATGATCCCGAGTACGAACAGGATAAGGACAATTGGAGTAATTTTTCGCATGACACTTACGTCCAGCTTCCTGACAACATGAGTCAGGCTCAATTTGAAGATCGAATCAAAGAAATTGTACATACTTACATGGCAGATGAGATAGATCTGATCAAAAATGACGGAGGTATTGCGGATGCTGAAGGAGAATATATACGATTACGGCTACAGCCTTTGAAAGATATACACTTCAACACCCTACTTAGTGCTTCTGGCATGCGGAAGGCTTTTCCCATCGGTCTATTTGTTATCGGTTTGTTCATCCTCTTTATTGCTTGCTTCAATTTTGTCAATTTGACGCTGGGTAGTTCCTTGACTCGTGCTAAGGAAGTAGGGGTGAGAAAAGTCTTGGGCGCGAATCGACGTCAGGTGATGGCCCAGTTTTGGGGAGAGGGCTTGATCGTAATTTCAATGGCCTTAGTCATTGGGTTGGTTTTGGCGGATTTAATTCTTCCTGAATTCAATGCTTCCTTCCGACAGTCCATATCTTTAAATCATCCGAATTTGTACGTCGGTTTGGCATTGGTTCTACTTTTGTCAATAACGATCGGAGGGCTGTATCCGTCCTGGGCTTTATCTCGCTTTCAGGCGGCTGAAGTCTTGAAGGGCTCTACGAAAATGCAACGTTCCGGCCGCCTCCGCAACGTACTTATACTCTTCCAGTTTTCCTTCTCCGTACTATTGATCAGCTGCACCCTGATCATTGGCCAGCAGATCAAATTTCTAAAGGATTCCCCACTCGGATTTAACCGCCAAGAGGTGATTAGTCTACCCATCACGGGTGATGTCAACGGGCAACAGTTGATTGATCGCTTCCGCAATGAATTGGAATCTGAACCGACTATCCTAAGTGTCACGGCTGCTTATAACAATATTGGAATGGGTAAGGACAACTCTGCCATGACCTCGAAGATGGGCTTTGCCCAGGAAGGGAAAATGATGGAGACACACTGGAATCCCGTAGACTATGACTATTTCGAAACCCTGGAAATACCTTTGTTGGAAGGCCGCTCTTTTTCCAAAGAACATCCCACGGACTCTGTAAAAGCTATCGTCATCAATGAAACTTTTGCAAAGCAGCTGGGAGAGGGCCCTTATGTAGGAAAAGTAGTAGATGTTACGCCGGAAGGAATGGAGATTATTGGAGTAGTGAAAGACTTCAACTTCAAATCGCTACATCAAGCGATTGCACCTATGACCATGAGTCTGGGCAAGAATAGTGATTTTGGCTACAACTACTTTTTTGTACGTGTAGAGGGCGGTGATCTGGGCGAAAGGTTGACCTTACTGGAACAAACCTGGAAGCGAATTAATCCGGGAGCTACTTTCCAAGCATCTTTCTTGGA
>CAJXPD010000327.1 GCA_913057785.1 uncultured Lewinella sp.
GAAAACATAAAAAGGCGTCACGGGCGCATACCCGGCCCGTTAGTCACCATAAAATTTAAAAAATGAGAATAACAATCATTATAATTATCCTAACAATTCAAGTAAGTTGTAAAAACCGTAATGAGACGAATATTGAGTCTGAAAATTCTGCCATCACTGAATTAACGAAATGCAACTACAATAATGAAGCAATTACTAAATATCACATTCTAACTAATAAAGCTGAAATCGCAATTTGTGATGGTGATTTCGGTAGAGCATCCAAAAATTACTCATTGGCATTTAGAGAAATCAAAAAACCTTTTGGTCATGATGTTTATAATGCCGCACTTTCAAATCAACTCTCTAATAATTTAGATGAAAGAAATTTAAATCTTCAACTACTTATAAATAATTCTGATGATTTAAGTTTGATAAAGTCGATTTTTGTCAACGCATATATAGATGAAACCCTTTGGAATTCTTTTATAGAGAGAAGAACGACTGAATATGACTCAAGATTAAGAAATGAATTCAAATCAATTTGGGAAAGAGATCAATTGTTCAGACCAATGTACGATACTCATAATGACACTATTCAAGCTAATCGAATAATAAATATGAACAGGATACTTGCAATAACTGATTCTCTTGGCTTCCCTTCTCAGATAGAGCTCGGTTTTAGAAATACCTTAAGAGGGCAAAATCATGATGTGGTTTTAGTTCATACATCTCAAAGAAGAAGCAGCGATAAAAACATAATTGATCTTGAACCGATTCTTTGCAAGGCAGTAAATGAGGGACGATTTGATCCTGAACAAGCAATCTCTTACCTCCATTTCCAAAATGATAAGGATAAAAGAGATTTTGAAGTTTACTCAACTTGGCAATATAAACATTACTTGTTGCCAGATTCTCTAAATAACAAAATATGGCTTGTAAATTTGAATAAGGAAAAATATGAGCGTGCTAATGAAATAAGAAAAAAATGGAATGCTGATCAATTAGATGACATTGCAACAAAATCTGATTTTCTTTCAAGAAGCAACATACCGTTCATATTTACATCAGTTATGACATTCATTGAAAATATGCCAACGGATCTTACTCTGGAAGAGGCATTGGAACAATATAAATTGACTACTTCAGATAAAAAACCTTTTAAAGAAAAGTAAAGGGAGAAAACGAACACACAACAACATGCAAATCGACAATAGCCGGGAGACGCATCTACTGCGTTTGCACTGACCGATAGGCTCCATAAAAAAGATCAGATGATTAACTTGGTAGTTTAGACTAAGAAATTATGCGATTTAGTTATTGATAAAACTTATTATACTACAAACATGATTTGCTAGAAGAGAAATATTTAAAGGATTAGAAAATACTGAATTTGCAATTTTCGATAAAGAGAAAACTAACTCGAATGAAACTCATATTCGAGAAATTTATGTCTAATAATAATTATTGAATTTGTCAAAAATACAAAGAGGACTGAATTTTAAAAATTAAATATAAACACTAAGACTTATGGCAGCCGGGGATTGGAAAGAACTCTACTTATCTGCTCAAAACGGGAATTTAGAATTAGTCAAATACCACATAAAAATGGGTGTGGATCCTAACCATCAACACCCAGAGTTTATGACTACGCCCTTAATTGTAAGTATTGAAAATCAACACATCGAAATAGTTGAATTTCTACTTAAAAATGGATCTGATGCAACTATAAAAGAAGATTTTGGCCATCATACTCCATTATCCATGGCAAAATTCACAAAAAATCAGAAATTGATAGATTTAATTAATGCACATTTACAATGAAAAAATGTGGAGCCAAACAAAAGCTAAAATGTCAATTGCACCTATGCGGGGCAACTACATTTAGCTAGACCGCTAGCCTCAATAAAAAACTGAAATGAAAAAATACATCTTACTCATCGTAACAATTGGATCATTCTTTTCTCCCATTCAAGTAATTTCGGCACAAGCGAATGAAATTGAAACAGAAATTATTGATTCTGTATATTCAGAATTACTTGAAGAAACCCGAGAGTTTTGGGTTAAATTCCCCGAAAATTATAACCCAGATAGCAGGACAAAATATCCTGTTGTTTATTTGTTAGATGGGTTTTCATTGAAAAATAGTTTGGAAACCGTTTATGAAAATTATTGGGGACATTATTTACCCCATATGATTCTAGTTGGAATTTCTAATAGAACCAATAGAGTAAGAGATCTAACTACTTCGCGGATCAAAATGAGGCGTGGGAGTGTTATGAATGAAAATACTGGTGGCGCTGAAAACTTTACGCGATTTATTGAAAAAGAACTTATTCCATACATTGACAATAAGTACCCTACTACGCCTTATCGTACATTGATTGGTCATTCCTATGCAGGGCTGTTTACGATAAACATGCTGATCAATCATAAGCATGTTTTTGAAAATTATATTGCTATAGATCCCAGTATCGAATGGGACGATCAAAGCTTATTGAAGGAAGCTAAACAAAAACTGACTTCAGAAAATTATAAAGGAAAATCGCTTTTTGTTTCTTTGGCCGCAGAACAGTTACATATGTGGAATGAAGATATAACCCTAGATAATATTATGGACGACTCTTCAGAATTCACTTTGTTTGCACGTTCAATCATTGACTTTTCAACTTTTGCTAAATCTCAGAAACAGAGTGGATTAAATTTCTCTTGGAAGGTTTATAATGAAGATTTACATGGTACAGTTCCGCTCCCATCAATAAGAGATGGACTGGTTTTTCTCTTTAAATGGTACCAGTTTAAATCTCCACAAAAATATAATAACCCTGAAACGCCAGTAGAAGAATTGATGGAACTATTGGAAATACAAGAAGAAATATATTCAACGCATTTTGGTTATCCCTTCCCTCCAATGATTGAGGAAATGTTTAGCGGATATGGTTATATGAATTTGGAAATGGGGCAACCTGAAAAGGCATTTATGTTTTTCAAAATGAATATTAACTATTATCCCAAAAGCGCAAGTGCCCAAAACTCAATGGCTGATTATTATGAGGCTAAAAATGACCATGCCAACGCTTTAAAATATGTAACCAAGGCATTTGAACTAAGCGGAGAAAATAAATATAAAGACAGAATGAAAGAACTTAAAGGAAAGAACTGAGGCTAACAATGTGCAAAACGGCTAGTGCTGCTAAACGCGCCACCATCGCCTCCACGCTCCGGTAGGCACAACCTTAAAACGAACTTTGTAACACCTATCCAATTCTTGTATCTAACAAGAAAAAAATCGTATGAACCAACTGGGAGATAAATATTCAGAGGAAAAAAATATAGAACTATTGAAATCCTCTTTGGATGGTAACAAAGATGCACTGAATCAGCTCATAAAAATCCACAGCCCTTATATTTTTAATGTGGCATGGAAATTTACCTTTGACCCTCAAGACGCTGAAGACTTAACACAAGAGGCACTTATCAAGGTGATAACCAAGCTATCACAATTTAAATTCGAAAGCCAATTTAGAACTTGGCTCTATCGCATAGTATTTAACGAGTTTTTGTTATCCAAAAGACGAAAAGGAGAAAAGCAATTCACGGATTTTGAAAATCAAGGAAAACGACTTGACTCTATTGAAAATGCAACCGTAGACGAAAGTGAAGAAAAGGAATACGAGGAATTGGCAAAGGAACTGAGATATCGTTGTCTATCAGGTATGATAATGTGTCTTACTAGAGAGCAAAGACTTTTATTTATTGTAGGAGAAACGTTCGGAGTCGACCACAAATTGGGCTCTGAAATATTCGGAATGACAAAAGCTAACTATAGAGTAAAGCTTCACAGAGCAAGGAAGGAGTTAATCAACTTTATGCAACAAAAATGCGGGTTAATGAACCCGAAAAATCCTTGCAGATGTGGCAAAAAGGCAAAAACTATGTATCAAAATGGTTATCTCACCGAAGACCGACAGTTTTTCAATGTAGGTTACAAAACCAGAGTAAGGGACTATGCTTTTCAGAACAGTGAATTGGTTGCTGATATTGTAGATAAAAAGCATTTAGAGTTACTACGAGATATTCCAGCGAAGGATGATTTTTCTAAAGAAACCATTGTTGAGGAAATTATTGGGAGTAATGAATTACTAGATTTTTTTGAGCTAAACTAGTACTGACCAATACTTATAAAAAGCCCGTGATTACCAAAATCACGGGCTTTTTATTTTCCGTTTTGTAACACCAGAGAGTATTCTGTATCAAAGGAGCGATTTAAATTTTTTTTTAAACTAAAATTCAATCACAATGAAAATCAAAAATATATTATTTGGCACCTTAGTTCTTCTATTAAGTGCGAATTTGGCATCTGCTCAAAGTATGGGTGAACCAAAAGTTCAATTTAGCAAGGTAGTAAATAAGTCTGCAGATGAAATGTGGAAAACAGTTAGGAAACTTGACCAAATACAAAAATATTCTTCTGCGATTGCCAAGGTAGATTGGAGTGGTAATATGGGAGTTGGGGGAGAAAGAGTTTGCCACACGCCAGATGGGAAAGGATTCTTCAAAGAAAAAATTGTTGCTTATGATGAATCATCACGAAGCTTTTCATATTCCTTACTTGAGGGAGCACCGGTAAAAGGTATGACTAACTTCATGCAAGTAGTTGACCTTGGCTATGGAAAGTGCATACTTGTTTGGTGGTCGAACTATGATGAGTTTATGAAAAATCCACAAATGACTGAAGAACAATTTCAAGCCTTTATGCTAAGTTCAATTGAGGAAATGACAGATAAAATGGCTAAAGATTCATAAAAGGCTGTGCCTAACATTGTGTATAAGCAATAGCGGTTCGAGTGCATACTTGAGCCGCTATTGCTTTTTTTATAAGTATCTTGCTATCAGACAGCTTAGTGGTGTGAAATCCGCTACTGCTCATACCCGGACCGTTGTGCCGAATGAAAGAAAAAAATCAATGCAATGAGAAAAACATTATTGATAGGCTTACTTTTTTTAAGCACAATATTTTATTCATTTTGTCAACAATTGGCCTTTCCGACTGCCGAAGGCTACGGGAAATATTCAAAAGGAGGGCGAGGAGGAGTCGTTTATCATGTAACAAATCTGAAAGATAGTGGTAAGGGCAGCCTAAGAGCAGCGATTGAAGCTTCTGAACCAAGAACCGTTGTTTTCGACGTATCGGGAAATATAGAACTGGAAAGTCCTATAAAGATCGAGCATCCATATGTCACAATTGCTGGACAGACTGCTCCAGGAGATGGAATTTGCTTAAAAAATCACCCAATAAGTATTGATGCAGACCATGTTGTTATCAGGTATATTAGGGTCAGATTAGGGGATTTATCAGGTAAAGATTCTGATGCCATCGGAGGGCGATATCATAGTAACATTATTCTTGACCATGTTTCAGCAAGTTGGAGTGTTGATGAGTGTATGTCTATATACCATTGTGATAGTATTACAGTTCAATGGTGTATTATCTCTGAAAGCATGAGTCAATCAAATCATGTCAAAGGTTCACATGGTTATGGTGGGATTTGGGGAAGCAATCATGGAACCTACCACCACAACCTTTTGGCCCATCATTCAAATCGAAACCCTCGAATGGCTTCAGGTTCAGGATTTACAGATTATAGAAACAATGTAATTTATAATTGGGGATATAATAGTTGTTATGGAGGAGAAGCATTTCAAAAAGGTAATGACAAATTCAATATTTCTGTCTTTAATATAGTGGGTAATTATTACAAACCGGGTCCGGCCACTGAACCCGGAGAGGTATCTTACCGGATTGCAAATCCTTCTTTTAGAAATGATATTGATGACTTTGGCAAATGGCACATAGCAAATAATGTTGTTGAAGGAAATGAAATGGTTTCTTCCGACAATTGGAACGGTGGTGTTCAAACGAAAATTCAATTTGATAAAATTAAGCTTGATGAAGCGTGGTCTTCAATGCCCATTAATCAGCAAACAGCAGAAAAAGCCTATAATCTTGTTCTTGAGAATGCTGGAGCACTTTTACCAAAACGAGATGCGATAGATTTACGAATAATTAAAGAAGTTATTGGTGGTTTTGCTACCTATGAAGGAAAGAGCTATAAGAAAACTCATGAAGTAGTTAATACCACCGTTGCTTGTGGAATTATTGATACACAAAATGATGTAGGGGGATGGCCTGAACTAAAAAGTTTGCCAGCCCCAAAAGACACCGACCAAGATGGAATACCTGATTTCTGGGAGGATGAAAATAGTATGGATAAATCAAACCCTGAAGATAGAAACATAATCGCCTCAGATGGCTATACCATGTTGGAAAGATACTTAAACAGTATTCGATAAAAAACACGACGTCACAACAAAGTATATACGCCAATAGGGACTTTGAGTCCCTATTGGCGTATATATTTGACCGTTGGAGGTAATTAAACGTTTACAAAAAAACAGAGTCTAAGGACTACATAAACATGAAGAAATTTAGTATGAATAAAGTAGCTTATCTAGTCATGTTCGCAATCTTACTATTTACAGCATGTAATGATGACGAACCAATTACACCAGAGAATGGAATTCCAGTAGTTAAAGCTGAATCCTCTTACACGGTATTAAAAGAAGAAGACATCACGTATGCTGATGGCCTTGGTCATGATGCAACAAGCAATTCCGCTTTTGCAATTCCCCTAAAATTAGATTTGTACTATCCTGATAATGATTCTAGCAATAGACCTGCTTTTATGTTTATTCATGGAGGTGGATTTAAAGGAGGAACAAAGACTAAGCCCGAAATTGTAGAGATGGCAAATTACTATGCTTCAAGAGGATGGGTCTTTGCATCTATAGATTATAGAACAGCAGAAGAACTTGGCATAATACAAGGAATGACTCAAGAAGAAGTATTAACGTATTATGAGGGAATTGCACCTCAAGAATGGGTTGAAAATGCTTTGCAAGGAGCACAGAACTCAGACCAGGTTCAACAAGCTACTGCCATGTATCTCGCCCAAAGGGATGCAAAAGCCGCTCTTCGCTGGATTGTGGCTAACTCGACCAGCTACAACATAAATACGGACTTTATTACAGTCGGGGGAGCATCAGCAGGAGCAATTACTACAATTGCTTTAGGAATTTCAAACCAAGAAGACTTTAGAGATGAGATTACCATTAGCGATGACCCTACACTTTCTACTACAAATTTAAATGAAACTTATGATGTAAGAAGCATGGTTTATTTCTGGGGTTCAAACATTAAGCTAGATGTTTTTGAAGCGGTTTATGGATTGAATCAATATGACAGATATGACGGCAGTGATCCTGAATTATTCATGGGACATGGAACTGCAGAGGATCCTGTTACACCTTATGCAGAAGCACTTGAACTGCAAGACATCTACGACTCTTTGGGGCTTTACAGCAAACTTGTTACCTTACTAAAGCCGAATGGTGACCCAGCGGGGCATGGAGCTTGGAATGCAATAGTAGATGGAAGAGGGTTATTTGAAATGTCTTTTGATTTTTTAATTGATAGACAACAATTGATTGTCGAATAAAAAGATACCGCCAACAATGCATAGCTGTATATGCTCTTAGCGTCGCACATCAGGAATGCTGACCGTTGTACGTAGTTTACAAAAAGATCTAGCTTGATGAATAAAATAGTACAGGAAATTCCGAGAAGTTTCCTCGAAGAATCGGAAGCAGCACGTACTTGGTTCTCAAGAAAAGAAGGTTTCGAATTTAAGGTTACTGGAATTGTCAATCCAGAAAAAATAGCTGTTAGAGAAACATCTACATCTACTAGAGAAATTCAGCTTATTCTTTGTGGGAATCAAAATGGTCATGATTTGTGTCTACGTGAACGATTTGCACTAACACCTTCTGGAGACAGTTTTGAAGTTCGACACCTTTCTGATATTGAACCAATCTCCGGTTCTCCCGCACCCTTACTAGATCCACCCAAGGAAACTCGTACTAGTTGGCTCAACTCAACTTTGGCTCAACATGAATTTGTTATTCTGGTTTTCTACAGAGGGTTTTGGTGTCCTCCTTGCCGAATAGAATTATTGAGTTATCAGAAAAATGGGATTGTCAATGAAATTCGTAAGGCTGGGGGAGAGCTATATGGTATCACAAGTGAACCGCATACTCTTGCTGAAACTGCTCATAAAGAGTGGAAAACTGATTTTAAGCATATTGGTGATCCTCACCATGAAATTATTGCCGATATTCATAATCGTGGGTGGCTTTCTTTAATCATTTGGAACTACACCCCTGGTTTCAGGAAAGAGGTGAGCCAGAATTTTTCCCATCCTAACGGTATTTTTCAGCCAGGGGTGCTGGCTGTAACTCGAAAGGGACGTGTATTGTACCGCTGGAGAAGCCTTCCTAATCATCGAAACGTGGGAGGTGCGACTTCTAGAGTTACTGCCCAGCACGTTTGGCGGAACGTTCAAGAAGCATTGGCGCAAGCACCTGATACACCTGATTCACTCTTAGATGAAGATGCAGAATTAGATAGTAAGGGTTACCCATTTCTGTTTTTTCTGCTAATACTCTTTGCTAGTGGATGGTTCATCAAACCCAATTATTTTGTGATGTCTTCCAAAAACCACTCAATAAAACGGATTCAAAATCAACTCCGTGTTGCCAAAAGACGAATTCCTCTATTTATTATTTTTTGGATTATGGCAATCGTTCTATTGCCTTACTGGGGGACAGCTCTAATCTTTATGGTTTGGATAACTATAATTGCTCCTCAGATATACAAGCTTTATAGGGCAAATCAATTCAACAACGAATTTGGACGAGCAATTGACGACTAAAATAAAATGGAATTTCAAGGGATGGAAGAATACTATTTTGCCGGGTTATCATTTGATGTACTAGGATGGGAATCGATAGACGAGGAAGCTGTTTATAAAACACAAAGGATAGCACCATCAATTAACAAAATAGAAGACTTCATAGAAGTTTTAGAATTACGATTTGAAGGGGATAAGCTAGTAGGTGTAACGGAATATGTTGAAGGCAGAGGATACCCAGTAGATGATCTGAATAATGGAAAGATTCTTGAACGACCTGAAGAAAGTCCGATACAGACACGGAAATATCTATATGAAGCCAAAGAGGGATTGAGTCATTTATTTGGTGAAAAATCAACAGGATTTAATATTCCAGAAGATGAAGCTAAATATAGTGTCAACTATTTCGGCAACATAACTAGTGGATTGATCGAATGGTTACCTTACCCTGAAATAGAGTTATTCTGTCCAGAATTTTTAATGGGTATCCTATATGTTGATTACAATGATCCATTGAAGCCGAAATATCTTAATCCAGAAGTAATAGAGAAAGTAAATTTTCCAGATAAGGATCAAGAATTTGCTATAAAAACATTTGTAAAAGAACCATATATAGTAGATACCAAATTTGATGAATTTGAAGGATGTTTTGGATATTTAGGAGTTCCGCTATGGCTTCAGCATTTTCAAATACCAAGATGCCCAATTACTGGAAACGTCATGAAATTTATGATAGAAATAGAAGGATCCAATTTAAGTTATGGACGGAATTTAGAAGGGAAGTATAGTTATGATCCAGCAGTGTATTTTTTTATGGAGCCTGATTCGAAAATTATTGGAATTGTGTTGCAGACCACTTAAAAACGACTGGTAACAAAGCTTATATGACCATGCCGCCCTTTCGAAAAATAGGTTGTTGATTGGTAAGAGAGTTGATTTATGATGAACAGAAACCGATGTCGAAAAACAGAAAAATGGGAAGGACGTTTCATACCCAGATCGTTATGTGCAAGCAAGAATAGAAAATGTGAAATGAAAGACTTATTAACTTTCAACTAGATCAAAGTTCTGAATATAGCATTGTAGGAAGAGAAGAAGAATTCCTTGAACTAAATAATTTGTTAGATAGAAATAGTTGTCATAATGCTTAAAGTCCAAACTGTGTCACATAGAGATGATGAGTCATTACCGTGGACAAAATTAGAAAAACATACATCCTTCTAATACAATGATTTCGCCTGTGTCAACAGAATCTTTTAAATAATTTCTTTCAGAAGGATGGAAAATAAATGTTTGATCCTCAGTACTTGAGAAATGAAGTAAACCATCAATTACTTCATATTTATAAGTTATAGTATATTCAATTTCTTCACCAGATCCATAATAATCATATGCAAACCACAAAACATCCTCCTGATCTTTTTTGATTTTTATATTCCATTTTTTTCCATCGTAAGTTGTTTCGCCTAGTTTCCATCCTTCACAATAGGACGCAATACTATCAAGATTCAAGAAGGATATAAAATGGTCATTGTATAAAAAGTTTGAAAATTTTATATCTGAAAATTCGCTATAATAATTTTCTGCATCTGCCCAGATTGTCTCATCATATTTATATAAAAATCGACAAAACTTTCTTCCCCAAGCCGGACCACAATATGATATTACGTTTGGATCCAAAAAAGGATATTCTCTTCCACTTCTATCTGTTACAACGTCTTCCTGTCCAGACTCAAATGGCTCTGTGTCGCTTTCAGGTTCCGAACAAGAAAACAAACTAAAGAATAAAAATAGCAAAAGTAGTTTTTGCATTACTGATATTTTTGTACAGTATCAAATTAGGCTCATAATAGTAAAAATCACCAATAATGGCATTCCAAATAATATGGTTAAAACATTAAAAATCTCTGCAACTGTACTTTTAGAAAAAAATCCAGAATTAGTAAAAATACCTAAAAATTTTCTTGGATATTTAACAAAATGTCTTCAATAAAAATATAATCCAGTACATGACAAAAAGTAGCACTCCATGTCTCGCATTCGCTTCGTCAAGGCTGCTACTCGAGCCGTTATAACCAGTTAAAGCATAGATGACGTAAAGATGTCACAAAGATGACGACACCAATGCCAATGCTTTTATTTAGCTTTGCCTTCAGTAATTAAACATCACTCAATTGAAGAACAAAGATTTAGCAAAAAGAGTAAAAGAATTAAGAAGGCGTAACGGTATGTCACAAGAACTATTGGCAGAAAACTCTGGGTTAAGTTTAAGGACAGTTCAAAGAATTGAAAATGGAGAAACCCAACCAACTGGAGGTTCCATCAAAAGATTATCTAGTGCCTTAGATGTTACACCTAACGAATTAATTGATTGGCAGGTTATCGAAGATAGTAAAGCTCTATTATTATTGAACTTGTCTCAACTAGGCTTTATAGCATTTCCGTTGCTTGGTATACTAATCCCGTTAATTATTTGGACTTCCAAAAAAGATAAGATAAAGGACATCGATTATGTCGGAAAATCCATTTTGAATTTTCAAATATCTTGGACATTGCTTTTGTTTTTATTAGTTCTTAGCCTTTTTATGACCTCAAAACTTGAATTAGCAAACATTTCCTTTGCTCGAATACTAATATCTATTGGCGCCATGTATTTTCTAAATTTTCTAGTTGTAATATCAAATACCTTCAGATATCACAATGGAAATGCTGTAAAGTACATCTCCGTGTTTCATTTCTTAAGTTAACCTCAAGGTAATTAAACTAAATAAGAAGCTAATGAATAAATCAAGCTACAAAGTAACCCTTGAACTTGTATTACGTCAGTGTGTATTCATAATTCTTAATATTTATGGATTATCTAAATTATTAGGGGGGCAATTTTATATGAAAGGGAAATTACCTGTCGAAGTTGCAAATACAACATTAGGTGAGGCAAGTGGATTTTCATTAGCTTGGACATTTATGGGGCATTCATATTTTTATATTTTGTTCATTGGCCTTTTTCAACTTTTCGGAGCTTGGTTTCTATTATGGAATAAAACAAAACTGATAGGAGTATTGATATTATTACCTATAATGGTAAACATAATTATGTTCGATATTATTTTTCTTGATGTATATCCAGCACTAGCGAATGCCATAATAGTTCTTTTGATGTTATTCTTAATTCTATTTTTCAATAGAGAAATAGTAAAAGATACCCTCAATAAGCTCACTAACTTTCAATCAAAAACTAGTGTTCCACTCAAAAAAAGAATAATCACTTTTGGAATCACTATTCTATTTATTGTATTAATATTTAGTTTTGATTCATTTATTGAATATTGGCTTGGAGCAAGTACAGAAAAGATAATAGAATAGTAACTGGTTACAACAAGATGGATGTCGCTCACCCTTCCCTTTGGTAAAGACACCACATACTCAGACCGTTACCCATCATTATGGAATTATTTGGTGTACAGCGAACAATCTGAATAATTTTGAAGAAGGATTATGGAAGGCTGTATCTGTATTAGGAGACAGAGATACTATATGTGCAATAGTTGGAGGAATACTGATAATGTCGACAGATGAAAAGAATATTCCTACAGAATGGATAGATTCAGTAGAGGACTTTGAAGAGAGTGATTTTAGAACTAAGAATTGAACGGTAGATAACAAAGCGTATGCGATCATGCTGCCCTATGAC
>CAJXPD010000328.1 GCA_913057785.1 uncultured Lewinella sp.
GGCTATCAAACCGCAAAGTGGTCAGGAATGGATAAGGCTTCTTGCCGAACGATAGCCTTAGAGGTAGGCATGCAAAACTCCGGCCTAGCTTCAGGCATTGCCTTGGAAATGGGCAAGGTGGCCACTATGGGGCTGGCAGCCGTAGTATTTGGCCCTTTGATGAATATCTCCGGTTCTAGCCTGGCGAGTTATTGGAAGGAGAAGTCATAGATATAGATCATTGACATTCACTCAAATTCCTTATTTCGTCACTCAGCTCACTGATCTTCTGATGAAAGGTTTCAAGTCCTGCTGGGGGATTTCCTGCCTCAAAGGTTACTCTGGTTAGATTATCTCCGATTGCAATCTCAATAAAAGAAGCCCCATCATCCGCACAATCGGGACAACCCATCACTTCCTCCAATGCCATGAAGGTACCCAGGTTAAAGGAAGAGCTGAGTGCTTCCCAATTTGCATTTGACTGTCCACCTTGACAAACATCCTCTAGCTCTCCTTCAATGGAGGTCCGCTGCTCCCAAGCAAAAACACCTTCTTTGAAAGAGAATGACTGAAAGCAGGTGCCAAAGCAATGTCCATAATAGGTGCCAAAAGTGAAGGTCTGAATAGTATCATTTGTCTCCTTTTCACACGCAGCTAAACTGACGATCAATATGAGTATCCCAAGCAGTCTCATCATAACGGATTTTTAGAAAGAAAGACAGGAAAAATCGGCTTCAGGGTTGGTTCACACGTCCTTGCTCGGACAATTCAATAAAAAAGGGTTTGACTAGCTGGGTTTACAGACCAATTTCAGGACCAGTGGCAAGGGTTGGCAATTAGAAATTTCTATCTTTCCCCGAAAAGAGGGTATGAACGCAAAGCAAAAATTTATAGACGCGACGGGTAGCACTCAATTTCTCGAAGCCAATCAAGATACTGCTCTGGAGGAATACTTAAAAGCGCAGGGTTGGATGGGAAAAGAGGATCAGGTCACTGGCACAGAAAAGCCGGGTGAAGGAAATATGAATTTTGTTTTGCGGGTACGAACAGAGCAGGGTTCGTTCATTGTGAAACAGGCAAGACCATGGGTAGAGAAATATCCACAACTAGAAGCTCCGATTGAGCGAATCCATACTGAATCACAGTTTTACACCCTCGTCCAAACTAATGATATACTAAAGCAATATACCCCGCAGCTGTTAGCTACCGACCTTGACAATTTCTTGATTAAGGTAGAAGACCTTGGAAATGGGGCTGATTTCAGCTATGTATATCAGAAGGGACAGGACTTCACACAATTGGAGTTGGAAAGCCTGTTGACCTTTTTACAAACCTTACATCAAAGCGACTTTTCTTGGGCTTCTAGTTCCTATCCAAAGAATCAGGCGCTTAAGGCCTTAAACCACGAACACATCTTTAATTTCCCGTATCGGGCGGACAATGGCATGGATCTCAATGCCATTCAAGTGGGTTTACATGATCTGGCTACTCCCATCTACCGGGACAAGGGGCTGATCGCTGCGATTGCTCAACTAGGGGAGCGCTACCTGGGAGAAGGACAGCACTTAATCCATGGCGATTACTACCCGGGAAGTTGGTTAAAAGTGGATGGGCAAGTGAAAGTAATCGACCCTGAATTCTCGTATTTTGGTTTGGCCGAATTTGATCTAAGTGTATTTCTGGCTCATATGAAAATGGCACAGTCTGACCCTAATTCCATCAGTTGGGTCAAAGAGAACTATGCACGACCTACTGGCTTTGATGAAAAGCTATTGGATCAATTTACAGGTGTAGAAATACTCCGGAGATTAATTGGTATTGCTCAACTCCCATTAGCCCTAAGTATTGAAGAAAAACAAGACTTAGTTGAGGAGGCCATTTCTTTGATTACGGGATAAACTTTACCTTTCCATTTCCAAAACCCTCCGATCATGCGTAACACCGGGCTATTATTCCTACTCCTTTTCCTCTTTGCCTGCACACCAAAGAACAGCGTGGAGGAAGAGAGTCAGACGATGGTCAAACCTCATCCAAACTGGGCAAGGAGTGACTATATTGACTCTACCTTGCAGGCAGATTTACTGAAGGACAAATTGCTGGGATTGATCCTTGGCTCTGCCATTGGAGATGCTATGGGAGCCCCAACGGAAATGTGGCCTAGGTATGATATGGTCCGGGAGTACCAATACATCGATAGCGTTACCATGGTACTCAGAGAACCCAGCGCAGAAGGACCTTGGGATTTCAATCTCCCGCCCGGTGGCACCACCGATGATACGCGCTGGAAGGCAGTCATGATAGACTATTTTGAGAAAGAGGAATCCGCACGGAACAACAATCAGCCGCCGAAATTAAAAGCCGCCCGTTTTGCCAAATTCCTTATTGAACGCTATCAGTCTGAGCTGAACCGATTAAAAAGTACGGAAGGATTTGATCCTGCTCCGTACGAACAAAACATGAGACGGGTCAATTGGCTACAAGAATGGGCCCTCGTTGCCAAACCCTTTGCCGAAGGAAATGTAGAAGCTTATGGCCACCGCCTAAGTCATTTCTACGGAGGAGAAATGGCCTGCGGAGGCATGTTATACGCGCCCATGATTGGCGCCTATTATCCAGGAAAACCTGATTTAGCCTATCAGGAAATGTACAAGTTGAGCATCTTTGATATCGGTTATGCACGCGACATCAGCGGATTGACCGCGGCTTTGACCGCAGAAGCTATGCGCGCAAAACCCAATAAGGATTCTCTTTTTCAAACCATGATCACGACAGATCCGGATAACTACTTCAAATCTCGTCTAATCGGACGAGCGGCCTACCGAATTTATAAAGATGCAGAGGGGATAGCTCGTTCCGCGAAATCAGCGACGCTCGATCAGTGGGAAAACATGCAATTGCAATTGCCGGATTACTTCCCACACGACAGCTTGTACTATCTGCAAATGCAAAAAGCTTTCCAGTTGCTAGATGCCAAAAATCAAGACACTCCCTTTCATGCGGGAGAGATTCACCTCATCAATCTAACCGCTTTGCTATTTTGCGATCTAGACTTTGCTAAAACCATCGAATTTGTAACTAATTATGGCCGAGACAATGACACGGTTGCTGCCATTACAGGGGCGATCTTAGGTGCCTATTGGGGTGCCAGCCAGCTTCCAGAACATTTAGTAGACCCTGTACTCAAAACCAATAAAAATCAATTAGGCATTGACTTGCCTGTTTTGGCTGAGCGATTGGAAGAGTTGTTAGCTAAACGGTAATAGGAAAAGTTTTTAAGGACTGACATCCATTATTTCTTGCCGAAGATCCAGATAGATATCGCGCGTGATGGCCTTCATCACTTCGTACTGCTTTTTGCCACTATTGGTGTAACACTGGCCCTTTTCCAAAAGATTTTGTCGGATGTAATCTAGGGTTTCTACAAGGCTTTGCCCCCGCACAGAACCCGTAATTAGCGATTTGATGATTTCAAAATATTTCCCTCCCTCTAGCAGATGCGCATCGTGCAAGATCAAGCCTTCAGGGGTGCTCGGTCGCTCTTCTTTCTGTGACTCCCAGGCCACCTTAATGATCATTTCCACCCGGGATGGAGAAAGTCCAAGCGAGCTCAAAAAGTGGCGAATTTCAGGTTCTATCGAATAGATAATGCCATGCAACATGAGCGCTGCTTCTACGACAAAGTTATCTATTACTACCTGCTCTTCTTCTACCAGTTTTCGCATCGAGTAAGCTACTCGCTCAATATGTGTCCAATCATGCATGATATCCTTATCTTGGTAATAGGGTCTGCTAAAGGCTTCAATCTGGATCAGATCTTGTTTCGTAACTTTCATCGCATGTGGGTTAGGAAAAGATATTAGATGACTCTTTCTGAGTCAGCATTTTATGTAAGATAGACTATATTCCACTCTTAGCGATATTGCTTCTCTTTTACCTCCTATTCCGTCTAGCTTCTTGGACAACTATTCAGCATTTAAGGAAACAATGATCTAGACCTTTGTGCAGTAGCGGATAAATAGTGCCCCCTTCATCAGGAGGCACATTTATTTCAAAGATTTTAAAAATAAGTCTGCTGTATAGTCTAGTGATAAACAGGATTACATACCTGCGGCAATCATCATGCAGACTGCCCAACTTTGCGAACAACTATTGAACGCTTGCATCTGGTTAGCCCGTGCTTGATCAAAACAACTAGTTTGCCACCACCAGCATTCAGCAACTTCCTGATTGTAGTCAGCCTCGGCTAAATTCACACAATTCTCATGCTGACAGTCACAAGACTCCGTAAGGGGACAGGATGATGTAAACGTGAACAGACAGACTGTGAGAATACTTACTTTTAAACAAGTCCTTAAAATCGGTAAGAAATACATATTATTATATTAATGTGATGAACTAGCATTTTAATAGTGATTGGCATTCTTATACTGTGTATAAAACTCCATGAGTTTATAATGATCTCTGTCTAAGGACGGAAACTGTTGCCAAACCTCTTCCGTTAAGCGATGAAATTCAGGGCTAAAGTCCATTTCAAATCGACCGATAACGTATTTCTTTGCCAGTTCTGATCCAGGCTCTCCTGAGATGAAAGTTCTTGCAGCCTGCAGAACTTCCTGCCGTTCCTGTTCGGTAGGTTCTCTATCAAAGGTTAGGTCATTGTTTTCCATGAATTGGGACAAAGCTTTTTGCAGTATCATGGACTCAGATAGGATTGCTTTTTTTGACTCCGCAATAGCCAATTTTTCATCTACTGCAAGTCCTTCCATCTCATAGGGGTTAATTCTAACTAGTTGATCTAGTTTCTGTCTCTTTTCCATAAAATCTGCATAGGATAGGAAAGCCGGACTTTCATACAATTTGTCAAGCTGGGCTGAAGAGGTTGTCAATTCAGATTGACAACTCATGCAAAGAGAGAGGAGAAGGCATACATTGAATGCCTTAAATAACATCTTTTTCATACGCTTAGTATTTTATATACAATATTGATTTGCCAATTACATGAGAATAGCAATAGCCAAAGGGTTCAAGACCTGACTTTTACAAGATTCGGCCATTCGAAGGGTACACAGATCTAGCCCGGATTTAAAAAATCCGTATTACACTATGCATTGAAATTCCCTTTTCAAACCGTCAAGGATTGAATTTCTGGTACATAGTTATACCATAGACCGTCGTAGTATTTAACCTACCGATCTGAACGAATCTAAGAATGCTGGAGATGTTTAGGAAAATAGTCCTTTGTGGACTTAAGAACGCTTAGTAAATTGAATTGCTTCAAAAGAATTATACTTAAAACTATGTATTATTTTAATATAAAGCAACCTTGCAACAACAAAAAGATATGAAGAAAACCATGTTAATCACTGGTGGGAGTACTGGTATTGGTGCCGCTACTGCCCGCTTGGCAGCCCAAGAAGGTTACGCTGTAGCCATCAACTATCGCAAAAGCAAGGATGCAGCGCAAAAGGTGGTGGCAGAAATCCAGGAAAAAGGGGGACGGGCCATCGCTATTCAAGCCGACCTCGGTGTACCAGAACAAATCCAGGCGCTATTCCGAACGCTGGATAATGAAATAGGGACATTGGATGTATTGGTCAATAATGCTGCGCTGCTGGAACCGCAGGCTCGCTTTAAGGAGTTGAATTATGAACGCTTACAAAGGATCTTTGCAGTAAACGTTTTGGGGGTCTTCGCCTGTTCCCAGGAAGCCTGTAAAAGGATGTCCACGGCTAGTGGTGGAAGAGGTGGAATCATCGTCAATATTTCTTCCATAGCAGCCAAACTAGGGGCACCATTTGAGTATGTCGATTATGCCGCCACCAAGGGAGCCATGGATACCATGACGATCGGCCTAGCGAAAGAAGTAGCGACGGAAGGGATTCGGGTCAATGGTATCCGACCCGGCATCATCCATACAGATATTCATGCTAAAGGGGGAGAACCCGATCGCATTGATCGAGTCAAAGCTAGTGTTCCGATGAAACGAGGTGGGACCGCCAAGGAGGTAGCAGAAGCCATTTTGTGGTTAGCTTCCGAAAAATCCTCTTATGTAACCGGATCAATACTCGATGTTTCAGGTGGTCGGTAACAAAGGCTAACCTTGACCATACAGAACAAAGCCACTCCACATGCGTGGGGCTACTTTCTTTCCTTTCAACAGCTGTAGTTTTGCCGATCGCAACGCCTCTTGATAAGATTGGCCTTTGAGTAATGCCCCGTAAAAGGCTTGCATTAGGCTATTGGTATACGTGTCGTACACTGACCAAAGGGCACTTATGGTTCTTGGACTTCCTGCCTGTGAAAAAGCGCGTGCCAACGAGGCTATCCCTTCCCCCTTCAACAAGGGGCCACTATTCCCTTCGCAGCTACTCAGCACAACGAGTTCCGGTTGGATACTTAGGTCGTTTATTTCTGATAAGTACAAGATCCCATCTTCCTTTGGGTCCTCCAGATCCGGCTGAGCTAAAGCAATACCGGAACGTAAGGGATCACCAGCATGACTAAAGCTATGTGTGGCTAAATGCAAAAAACGAGCCATCGAAGCACTTTGTTTGAAACTAGCTTCGCTAGCATCAGCATAAAGCAGCACTTGGGATTGTTGGCCAGCTTTCGTAAATAGTTTACCTATTTCTTGGACTTCCTCCTTAGAAAATGGCAAGCCCCGGAACCTTTGTCGATCAATGACCATGCCTTTCATTTCTTCATCCCCCTCGAAGGCCCGTAGGAGTTGCTCGGGAGCTCCCGACAAGCTATGTTGTTCAGCATCTTTGGAAAAGATGGGAGCAATCCCTAGAAAGTCATACGTGTACTCATTGGATGAAGGTTTAGCAGCTAAGGCATCCATCGCTGCTCCGGCATATCTCAGGCTGAAGTCCTCGATAAGGTATTCGTATTTTTTGTACTTGATCTTCCCTTCCTTTGGAGCAGCTGTCAAAAAAGCTTCGAAAGGGATGGTAAAGAGATCTCCGTGCGGAACAATCAACAGTTTTCGTTTCTGCTGAAGCAGTAGAGCAACCGGATAGACTAACTTCCCATAAAGATCCGCAGCATAAAAGGTGTATTCAGGGCCATCCAGTTTTTTGATAGCTCTTCGATAAGCCGTAATTGAACGCTTGATACCAGGCAAACGCAATTTCGGATCAATTTTTGAATACACCCCAATGCCTGTTTTTGGCTCTAGGGAAGCGGGATTCATCAGTTTCTTTAAGGTCTTTTTCTTTGCTAAAGCGGGTGCGTGGTTATTCGGCAGCTGCTTGGCGGCAAATTCCTCTCGACTAATGGCAAAAATGTAGTAATTGGATTCACCAATAAAATAAGAAAGCATCACCTCATCCTCGGCCATAGCCGCTTGCAGCTGTGTCACGTCTAAGGCAGTAGATTGTAAAAACTGAAAACCGGTCAGCTCTTTTTGATAACGCCTTAGGTTCTTGCGAGCCGCTTGAAGCTGAGTGATAGCCTCAGCTGAAGCTTCCTCCTCGAAATGGCGCTGCGCAGCACGCAAGGCCTGTCTTAAGCCTAACTCTAGGTCGGCTTTTTGGTTCAGGATGTCAGCTGCACTATCATCCGCTTTTGACATCATAGCCTTTCCTCGTTCAGCCAGGATAAAAGCCTTTTCAAGGTATTTTTCATCTCCGCTAGCTTCGTAAAGCTCGATGGCCGCCTCAATACCAGGTTCAAAAATATCATAGAGCTTTTCGGTCAGAATCAGGCGTCCTCCTTCTCCGCCCAACGAAGCTAGATGTAGAGCCAGAACTTCTGTTGCTACCTCCGTACTCTGCAGGGCTAGTTGTAGGAGGTTCCGATTCTGCTTCTTCTCCTGCATCAATTGAAGCAGATGGGTACGCTGTCCCAAAACCTGGATCAGCAATACCGGGTCAAGACAAACGGTTTCTGCGCTCGGTAAGTATTGCCAGTTCTTCACAGATTCTTCGGGTAATAGGCTTACTAAGGCCTCCCCTATCTGCATTCGGGCCTTTTCTGGCTCTTCCTCCAGCAAATAATAGCGACTCAAATTGAGGTGCGTTCGGGCTAGTTCTGCATGATGCTTTCCATATTGGCGCCCCAGTAAACTTATTGCTTTTCCGTACGTTCGATAAGCCTCATCAGGGGACAAGGTCTCTTGCACACGGGCCAATACATTATAGATCTGTCCCATAGTCCGGTGCTGGCGCAGGGCAGCGGCGATACCCAGCGCTCGCCTCAGCAGGCCTTCTGCATCTTCTAGCTTATCTTGCTGCCACTTTAGTCTTCCCAGGTTATAATAGGCGGTAGCCAAATCCGGATGCTCATCCCCAAAATCAATCTCTAAGGATTCAATGGATAGTTGATAGTATTTTTCCGCTTCTTCTGGCTGTCCTAATTCAGCATAAGCGGCCCCCAAATAACCATCAATAAGGGCATATACCTCTCCTGATTCAATGGGAAATTCTTTGGCGCGCATCAAATGATTGAGGGCTCGATCGGGATCTCCAGCCAACAGGTAAATGGCGCCAGATCGCATATAGTTATCTCCTGCTCCTTCTAACCCTAGTCGCTCTTTGATAGCAAGGGATTCTCTATTCGCCACCATGGCCTGGTGATATACCCCCAGTTGCATATAGTTATAACTTTGTAGGAAAAAAGCGGCCGAACGATCGTACAGCCTGTTGGGGTATCTTTCTATATAATCACTCAAAACCTCATTGGAGGCTTGAAACTGCAGATTCTCACTTAATGATCTAGCCAAAGCCATGCTAGGATTACCCTGAGCAGTTAAACTGCCGGTAAGTAGGCATATGCAGATCAGCAAACTCACTCTCATAACGTATTATAATTAATCAAGGCTCTATTCCAAAACTAATCTCCCTACCATCAAGAGATCTTCTTCACTCTCTAATCGCCAATAATAAATTCCGGGTTCCAGCTCCATTCGCACCGTATGTTTTAATGCAACAACCGGCTGTTCGTACAAGCGATCTCCTCGGTTATTTTCCAATTGGATACTTAAACCCGCTTCGGCAAATCCGGTCCATTGAAAATCAATTCCCTCCTTCCAACTCTCCACTTTTTCAATAGCTGGACTCACTAATTCTAGGCCGGTGGATCGCAGTTGATCCCCTAGCAGCAATTCCATCGATTCGGAAGGTACAAAATTGGCGGCGTACAAGTCGCGAACATCCCTTCCGGGCGCAGGAGTGGTCGTTTTGGACGGGTTTCCGGTTTCTTCTTTTTTTGGAGTGGGTAATATGGGATTCTCTGCAACTTCTTCATCCAGTTTCTTTGCTTCTTCTGGTTCATCCGCAAGAGGGCCATCTATCTCGATATTGTCAATAGCCTTGGGGCGGTCTAGGTAGCGATATAAGTAAAAGGACAGTCCTGCTAAAACGGCAACCATGGCCCAGCGCATTACTCGCATTCGAACTATCCTCGCACCGCTTTGTGGTTTTTGCACGGCAATTTCTGTGCGCTGATTATCATGGGATACAATAGCGTACAGATCCATCGCAGCTTGATGACAGATGTCGCAATTTTCTATGTGCTCTAAGATTTTCGCTGGCAGAGAATTCCAATCTTGAGATTGCAGCGCCTCCACATAGCGTGCTATTCCTTCGTCCGTTAAGTGTCCATCTTGGTCTTGGTAGTTCATAAGTTTTCTACTTGTAGATCTGTAGGCTCCTCCATGATCTCGTCGATGTGTGCCCTAGATCTATTGGTTATTTGGCTACCTATATATATGCTGCGCCAGCCTGAAAACGGAAATTCTTTGCCAAATTTTAACATTTATACTCCTTATGGTTTTTGCGAAGAAAAGTAATAGGTCAATAATAGCTTTATACTATCGGAGGTGTGAGCAGAGCGTTGCGGGCTGCCGTTTAGCAAATGAATTAGGCGATCTTTGAGCAGATTAACCCACCGTCGCAAAGAATCCCCATCATTATTCTTTCCCTCCAATACATTGTACAGTTGAACGGAAAGATCGAACACTTCCTTATCTGTTAGATGGTCATAGGGCTGAAAAAAGGACTTTTCGATTTCTTCCAGCAGATCGGCGGTTTTTGGACTGGAGTAAAATTGAATGTCGATGTATTCCAATAGGAAACGAACCAGTAACTTAAGATTAAATACCGCCTTGTGTTGTCGTTTGGCTAAACCCTTGAGGATAGCCTCTAAACGAAACAACTCATCTTGGATGGCCATCTTTTGATAGGCATTTAAATCTGCATCAGGTGTATGTTGAAGACTTTCTTCGGATAGCAAGGTAGGTTGGCGAGATCGGCGGCGGACTATTTCTTGAAAGCTGTTGTACACCACCTTTGAAAAGTAGGTTCTTAACTTGACGGTACCTTCGAAATGCATTTGTACCTTTTCCAATTTTCCTTCCAATAATGAAAGATTCACCTCTTGAATGAGTTCCGCTTGTTCTCCAGCTTGGAAAAAACCTCTAGCTATAAACTGCCGGCACACTATCTCTACAACCGACTGATAATGAGTCAGTAATTGAGCAGGATCAGTTTTCAACCACTCCCGCTCCTGCGCCTCCTGTGAAAGAATTTCCAAGCTTTTGTTAATATTTTCTTAAAACGAAAAAACTTTTTCCGAACCCAGGTCTCCGCTGCATATAAGTTCACGAATGTAAATAATTAACCCTTAAATCCAAAAGTAATGAAACGCAGCATCTTCATCTTGTTCAGCATCCTTTTATTCGCATCTTGTAATAGAGAGCGATTCAAAACATATAGCTATGAAAATTACGCATATCAGCACCAAACAGTAGCTATTATACCTGTAGCTACCTACACTAGCGGTCGAATTCCACGTGAAATAACCGATGAGCAGATCGAAATGATCGAAGAGGCAGAAAGTCAGGCTTTTCAAATTGAGCTGTATAACCAACTTATCCGTAGATCCGGTCGAAACGCGAATGACATCAACATCGACTTTCAGCACTTCTCACAAACCAATGACAGACTCGAAGAAGCGGGCATTAGCATAAGAGCGTCTTGGAGAAAGTCTCCTACTGAATTAGCAGAGATTCTAGGTGTT
Source organism: uncultured Lewinella sp. (assembly GCA_913057785.1). Taxonomy (GTDB): domain Bacteria; phylum Bacteroidota; class Bacteroidia; order Chitinophagales; family Saprospiraceae; genus DT-111. The sequence continues at coordinate 11,002 of CAJXPD010000328.1, forward strand.
GACGCAGTGGTTATGACCAATGTGGAAAAGGAGCAATACCTCACCGATCTAGAATCCTTTGGCCTTTCTGTCCTCAACTCCGTCGCTTGGGTATTTAGTAACGGTTGGTGGCCCTTATACGGCCAAAATCGCACCAGTGACGTTCTGGTTTCTTGCGCCATAGTAGACGGTGAATCCGGTACAGTCATTTGGTCTACCAACCGAACCTGCCCTACCACTTGGAATCGCCCGCACAATGAAGTGGTGCGCTCCATTACCCGAACTATTTCGAGAAGATTTCCCTACCGGATGGGAGGGTAAGTAGTGAAATGGTGGTTAATCCTTTTTTCAGCTGCGAGGACTACTATTACACGACCTAAGCACCTATAGTACAAACACCAAAATCCCTTTACCCCAATTCTTAACCTAAGGAGCTGTTCCAATGGCGGAACCACCAGGAACAGTTCCTCTTTAAAACAATCTACCATGAAAAGCCTAAAACTATTGATTATTCTTTTGCTATGCTGTCCCTTTATTCTTTCTGCGCAATACGAATTACCAGAAAAACGCCAAACCTCCGTATTCATCGAGTTTCTTGGCAACGGCGTCTTGTCCTCGGCCAATGTCGAGATCATGGCCAATAAGGGTACCACCTCTGGTTGGGCCTTTAGGGTAGGAATTGGAGGGGCAGGAATTGACGGCTATTCCGTTGAAGGTGAGCGATTCTCAGCTGGTCTAATCACCCTTCCTTTACAAGCTACCTACATCGTCGGCGAAAGGCGGAGTGCCTTTGAAGCTGGCTTTGGATTAACTCCTTTGTACGTCAATGCCAATGTGGATGGAGACTTTGGTAATGGGAGAGAGAGCATTGGTGGCAGAGGATTCGGCACACTAGGTTTCCTGAATATGGGTTACCGACTTAAGCCGTTAAAGAATGGTTTTCTACTAAAAATAAACTGGACACCAGCCATCAGCAATACCGGTTTCTATCCCAGTTGGTTTGGTCTTTCTCTTGGCTATAGTTTCCGATAAGAGCTTCAATGTCGATGGGAGATGAAAGGGAGAAATCCCCTCCAGAATTGAAGGAAGCTAGGAACAATGTATGTTGAAAGGGATCTTTCGGATCCATATCCGGCTCCAGGAGTAGCTCATTTCGAGCCTCATTGGATTGAACATGTATATTCCAGCTTACAATTTTATTCCATTGCTAATTGCCTACTTTTTTTCGCAAGCCGCAGTTCCTTAAACAATCTACATATCAATAAGCAGGACTGTGGCTTGCTTTTTTACACAGCGTAACTGAGTACTGGTCCGTTATATCGGAAAGAACTGACTAAAACTATCTGGCTATGAAAACAAATTATCCCTTTTGGAAGAAAGTAGGTTTACTTTGTCTCTGCTATTGGGCCATACTGATGTGGGAAGGATGTGG
>CAJXPD010000329.1 GCA_913057785.1 uncultured Lewinella sp.
GTGCCATCCGTACTAATCTGCCATTGGTAAGTGATCGTTCCGGCGCCACCAGTAACGGCAACCGTTAAAGTAGAGGTGCCACCTTCGCAGATGGTATCATCAGACGGATCTGCTGTAACAATTACATCTGGGTTAACAACCACCTTAACCGGTGCGGATACTGGGTCTTCGCAACCTTCCGTCGCATCAGTTACTACCAGTTGGTAATAAGTCGTACCTGCTGTTCCAGTCGGTACGTCATAAGTGATATTGGTTGCCCCAGAAATATCGGTATATGGTCCACCAACAGTAGTAGCTGATTGCCATTGGTACGTGAAACTACCGGATCCTCCTGTCACTGTTCCAGTAATCGTGGATGAGCCTCCTAGACAAACCTCCTCGTTATCGACAACAATACTCACCTCAGGATCTGGATACACCGTTACGGTATATTCTATGAATGGCGTACAAAGACCTGATGCTGGAGTAGGCTTCAAGATCGCATATACATAATAAGTAACTGCGCTGGCCCCACTTTGTGGAAAATTGCTAGAGGTAATGCTATTCTGTCCCGGAGGGATCAGGAATTCACCCAAACTAACGCTAGGATCTGTGGAAGTATATGGATCTGTTTGCTGTGCATCAAAACGCAAAAATTCAACACTTACAAAATCGATTGGATCTAATACTTCAGCACCAAAAGTTACTTCTCCTCCTACACAAATGAAGAATTCATTTGCCCCTACCAAACCTAAGTCTGTCTCATCAACGATGATGTCGATGCTGGCTGAATTGGTACAGCCATTTCCATCCGTATAAGTATAGGTTATGGTGTGGGTACCTGCTCCTGCTGTGGCTGGATCAAAGACCCCAGTCGAAGTATTCACACCAGGTCCAGCAAAAGTACCGCCGGTTGGAGATACCACAAGCGTGTACGGATCATCATCAACACAGAAAGGACCTGCTGGATCCATCGTAACAGTTGGTAATTCATTTACAACTACGCCCACTTCTGCTTCCGCTGTACAACCAATCGCATCTGTTATCTCGACAGTGTACGTCGTAGTTACGGTAGGATCGACCGTGATCGAAGCCGTCGTTGCTCCGGTGGACCATAGGTACTCATAAGGTTCCGTTCCGTCCGCTCCAACTGCCGTCAAAATCAAAGATTCCCCTACACAAATGGTTGGATCATCCCCTTCTACCTGAATTTCAGCAGTCAAAATACAATCGATACAGCTTTCAGTCGAAGAAGCTACTACTGAGCCAATACCAAATGAATCCCCATTTGGATCTGGAGAACATATTTCTATTTCTAGGTCCGTTCCATCTCCTGGAACATCTGCCAAGGTCATTTCAAATAGAGAGGCCTCGTTACCAGCATTTTGAGTCGTATAGGTTTGAGTATCTGTAAATACGACCTGATTGGAGGCATTTCTTACCGTAATATTAATTTGAACTTCACGCGTATTGTCTTTTTCATGTACTGGAATCTTAATCACGATATCTCTAGGCAAATCACTTTCGCCGATAGATGTTGTATTAGTGATACAGTCATCCGAACCTGAAGGTGTTTTATCATCATGCAGTTCATAATTGGCTGTCGTAAAACCAGAAGAACCATTAGGTACGTTACGAACGATATACAAAGCCATGCTGGTGATGTCACAGCCATTAGGATTTGTTATACAAACTTGAGAGTAAGATCCAGGAAATTGAACTCTAAAGATTCTCTCTTTTCCTCCACCGGGTGAAGTCTGTGCAGCATCAATTCCACTCACTGTAATGGAAGTAGCTCCTGCGGTAAAGGTCAAAAATGCAGGAAGCTCATTTCCAGCACATTCATCGTTTTCTACCCAAGCTTCAGCAATCACACTTACAATATCACCAGTGTTTGGAATATTTACACAATTGGTACCGCTATTCAATAAACCCTCGATAACCACATCAATGGTTCTATCGGTATCACAATCGTTCTCAAAATCCAGATCGTAGGAATCGCTACATCCGGCAACGGTGATATCGATAGAAGCATTGTCAGTACATCCATTACCATCCGTATAAGTGTATGTAATGGTATGCACTCCTACGCCAGCACTTGCTGGATCAAAAGAGGAACCACTTACTCCAGAACCACTGTAAGATCCACCACTTGGGCTTCCAACTAGCGTAATACTACCATCGGTATCACAAAGTGGATCCACGGCATCAAGCGTCACCTCTGGTAATTCATTTACCACAATATTTATGGTAGCCGTAGCTTCACAGCCTAGCGCATTCTCTGCCGTATAGGTGATCTGGTGTGTTCCAACGCCAGCCGTAGCCGGATTGAAAGTGGTGCCACTCACACCAGAACCGCTAAAAGTACCTCCCGCAGGGGTAGCAGAAAGGGTTATAGATCCATCATCTTCACAGTATGGCCCTACTGGATTGAAAACAATATTAGGAAGGTCTACTACTTCTACAATAACCTCATCCACATCGGTACAGCTATTGCCATCCGTGACCGTTACGTAATAGGTTGTAGTAGCTATTGGGCTTACAGAAATGCTAGATCCAGTTTCACCCGTACTCCATTCGTACGAAGTACCACCAGAAGCCGTAAGCGTAACCGCGCGGCCAGAATCCGTGCACTCTCCTACTCCAACATTTGCCTGGAAGGGATAATTATGAATTTCACCGCTCTTATGAACATACGAAGCAGCAATTACTTGCCCATCGATGTTTCCTGAACTATTCTTGGTGAAGTCTGCATTAGGTGCCAAGAAGGTACCTTGTATCGTTTGTCCACCACTGATGCTTAAAGTAGTGGTGTTATAAAAATTCCAAAGGATGTATTGCCCTTCAGCTCCACTGATGCCAGCCAAAGTAGGTAGGCTCCAGTTGAAGGTGCCCGCGGCATTTACATTAATTACTAAAGGTTGAGAATTATCGGGTTTGTTAGTAAAGGTTAGTTGCGTATAGGCATCTAGGTCTGTTCCTGAAATATTGATAATATTAGTTAAGCCATTGGTCAGCGTGATGCTTCCGTTACTCGTACCAGAGATGGTAGTATTGGCAGCTAAGGCAGAAAGTGCACTTGAATTACTTCGGAAGGTGCTAAAGTTGCTACTGAAGTTAATCACTCCCGACTCGTTGATAGAGGCTTCGGGTTGACTTAAAGTCAGGCTGATCTTTGGATTCGTATCAAAGCCACCTGGGGTAATTCTTGTGTTTACTGGAGAGCCGTTTAATTCAGAAAAGATATTAGAGCCAGCAATGTTTCCAATCTTAGTGTATCCATTATTCAACACATTGATACCAGAACCACTTGTGTAGAATACTCTTCCACCGACTACCAAGGCCGAAGGATTATTATCTCCAGCATCTATGAAATCTCCTGTGGATTGGATGGCTACATTGTAGTTGCCAGCAATGGTCAAATTTCCACCAGCAGCAACGGGCCCCTCAGACTCGCCTCCCTCTACTCTCATGTTCCCCTCAATGAAGGCATTGTATTGAGCTGAAGTAATGGTCAATACACTGCTAGATTGATTTACACATTCACAAATCTGTTGATCAGCTCCTGCATTTGCCGTTGGATTTGCATTTACGGTTACTACGATATCATCTGTGGCAGTACAGCCTTCTTCGTCCTCTACAGACACCGTGTAGGTGGTTGTGGTAGTTGGATTTACGGTAATGCTAGATGACGTAGCCCCAGTGTTCCATGAATAGGTTACATCGCCCGTTCCACCGGTTACTGATGCCGTCAAAGTCACAGATTCTCCTTCACAGATTACTTCATCAGCACCTAAACTTACACTTACAGAAGGCACTACAGTCTTCGTAACAATATTTGAAGGTTGACTATCGCAGCAATTGGAAACTACTCTTCGATACTGTGTAGTAGTAGAAATGCTAGGTGGATCATAAGTTGTTCCTGTTGCACCTGCAATATCAGTCCAAGGACCGGTTGTTCCGTCCCTGGATTGCCATTGGTACTGCAATTCAGAATCCGTCAAGTCACATCCTGCTCCACTCTCTAATGTAATGTCTACTATCTTATTGGCACCGTACTGCTCTCCTACGCCTACAGGCTCCGAACAGGAGGTATGAAACTCGATACTTTGCAACAAGGTTCCTCCTTGAGAGTCGAATATCAACACATGCGTCTCTCCACGTAATCTCGTCTGCCCCCCATTTGCGGCATCAATTACGTAAGTCTCGTTAAGATTAACAGTTCCTTGGAACCAGATCAACCCCGAACTGAAATTGAATTTATTACTGGCAATAATATATACCTGATTGTCAAAAGCTGGATCGCCTGAACAGCTGTTGATAGTACTATTTTGTCCAGTGGTCGTCGCGCTACAGTCTTCCCCCGTATACTGCATTGTCACTGTCACTGGCTTATCGCCACCATCACTGAAGCAGCAGTTAATGATACAATCCGGCGCATCTGCCGGCGTAATTTCGGTAATCTCAGCCGGATCGAATTCTCCACAGGAACTTTCATCGTTGCCAATCGTTCCTGGATCATCGATGTCGCCATTCACAACAATAATACTTTCATCACTACTGGTACATCCTTCTGGGCTAGTGTAAGTATAAGTTAAAGTATGAATACCAGGTCCGGCAGTACCAGGATTAAAGCTATTACCTGTTACGCCAACACCACTAAAGGTTCCCCCTGCAGGAGAAGCAGACAAACCAAAAGAGGCATCATTTTCACAAACTTCATCCAAGTTCGGGAAAGAAACCGTTGGCACTTCATTCACTGTGATGTCTAAAGAAATTGTATTCGTGCAAGTATTAGCATCTGTATAAGAATACGTAATGGTATGCGTGCCCACCCCTGCAGCTGCGGGATCGAATACTCCCGTAGAAGCGTTCACCCCATTTCCAGAGAAAGTCCCACCGGAGGGCGTTGCTGTCAAGGTAATGGTACCTTCGTCTTCACAAAGATCGGTATCATCACCGGGAGCAGTCAAGGTCAGCTCCGGCAAATCATTTACAGTTACCGTTACCGTTTCAATTGCTTCGCAATCGTTGTCATCTGTAACAGTTACACTATAGGTGGTGGTTGCCAGCGGCGTAACCGTGATAGTAGCCGTAGTCTCGGTAGTACTCCATTCATATTCTAAAGTTCCAACCCCTCCGCTACCGGTAGCGGTAAGGTCCGTGCTTTCTCCCGCACAAAGGGCTAGATCGTCGGTCACCGTCACAGTCGGCTGATCCTGGGCAGTCAAGGTTACTGAACCTAGATCTACCGGACATTCATCATTCCCCCATCTCACCCAAACATCATAAGTCCCAGCAGCCAAATTCGTGAAAGATGCAGAGCCACTGTTATCGGCAACATTTAAAGGATAAGTCGAACCGCCATCATTACTAAATTCTATATTGGATCGACCAGAAACATCCGAGAAAGTAAAAGTGATCACCCCATTATCTAGCCCACAGCTAGGATCTGTGCTGCTTACTGTCACATCTGGTTCAACATCTACTGTCTTGGTAACGGTATTAGAATTGAAAGTTCCACACTTATCTGAAATAGCTTGTCGTCGGTATTGAGTAGTAGCACTGATCGTACCCGGATCATAGTTTACTCCGGTGGCTCCCGAGATATCAGTCCAAGACCCACCACTTGGCCTAGACTGCCACTGGTAGCTTATGTCGCCAGTCTGGATTCCACTACTGAAGTAGGAAGCTGGAATGGGTCGCTCCTGCGTACCGCTTGGTAACTGCCAACCTACGGCCAAATTATCTCCTCCACCGCCTTCTTTCATCAAGGCTTCTATATAATAGGTTTCACCCGCCACTAACGCGATGGATGAAGATTGTTGCGAACTGAATTTGTTCCACTGTCTTGAGTTAGTCCAGCCAGAAACTGATGCGATCAACACCTTGTTGGAAGGATTATCATCCGTGCTTAACCAAAGCTCACTACCATCATCACTGGCAATCCAGAAAGTGTAATTTCCTGTACTAGGAGCACACAAGTAAGCGGAAATACGCTGGCCATAGTTATCTGCGATATTTGTTGGTGCTTCGAATAAGCTTGTCAGCGTAGAAGTAGCATCTGGGTTGTTGGGATAGTCGGCATCCGCTACCAAGTTAGATACTGAGGATCCACTAATGTTCTCATAACGCTCCAGCAAAAGCGTTCCATTTGCTGGGCAATCAGAGCCAATACCATAAGGATCTGTCCCAACAATTTCAGCTGGGTCATAAGCACCACAGCCTTCCTCATTTGCCGAAATAGAACCTGGATCAAAAGAGGCACAATCGGCACATTCAATATCCAGATTTACAATCCCTGAGAAAACGTAAGACTGTCCCTTATGTCCTGAAGTTGATGGACAGCCAGTAGAACCTGAGCTTGGACTATCGATTTCAATAGTAAGCGTGGTGGCGCTACCCGGTACATCGTTCAAGGTGAGAGATGGAATTGCCAAACAGCAATCTCCTAGAGAAACATCTGGACCATCCAATGTGACACTCGAAGAAACACCTCCTGCTGAAACAGTAATATTAAGAATACGGCAATCGGTCGTTAGCTCCGAAATGGGCATATCAACCGTGATATCTCTGGTTGTGAAATCTGCTGGAATAGTATAATCAAAAGTCTCTACGCTGGAGAAGCTACTATAAGAGGTGAAAGTCCCCGTCGTATAACCTGTAGTTGCGCCTGTGTTTCGGAACGCATATACCATAACCGACTGCAACTTGTCTTCCGTGCTAACATCTTCGTAGGTAATGCTGGAAGTAGATCCAGTAACTACTCCACGGTACACATATACATCACTCAAAGAGCCTGGTACCGTTTGGCGAGTCATGGAGTACACATTGCCACCCGCATCCGTGAAGAATGCAGTTGTACCTGGGCTACCTCCTTTATAAATCACTTCTACCGCATACTGAAAAACATTCCCAGAACTGGGAATGCTTACGGTAGTCACATTGTCATTTTCGGCACCTGCACCGTATAGATCTACCTCTTTACCCGATCCACAATCGAAGGTATAGTCCGCGGGATCAGAAGTCGAAGTACCGCAATCCACCGTCAGCACATAATCCTCAACTTCCCCTCCCGACTCAGCAGCCGTAGGGGAACTAATACTCGTATCGTCAATTCTGAAACGAGCATAGGTGGTTCCACAACTTGCATCAGCAGGTACATCAAAAGTGAAATTTTCTGATTGTAGAGCTGCATCGGAAGAAATGGTATGATTGTCGATAATTTTCTCGTCGCTATCAAAAGTCCCGTTCCCATCAAAATCTATCCAAGCAGTGATGCGATCATTGGAATGACATTGATTCAAGTAAGTTACTGTAATTTCCTTTTCCGTATTTGGAATTAAAGTGGCTCCATCAGTCCAAGTCACACCATCTTCATCATCGTTTCCGTCATTATCATCTCCATCTGCATCTGTAGAATAGGCAGTAGCCGTATCATTGTCTACGCTGTTCCCCAGGTGCACACGGCATTCATCTTCGATAATGTGATAGGGATCGCCATAAGAGGAAGGGGCATCTCCATAATCACGAGCAGTATAACAACCCGTCTCGATATAGGGCTGGACGGTTGCCACGCTGGGTTCATATATGACAATTTGCTCAGCAATGCCTCCCACCGCTGAAGGCACTCGTGTAATGGCTAGGTTACAAAGACCGTTGCAACTTGTGTTAGTTTCTGAAAAGTACCAAATCGCGGAATTAATGGCTGCCAGTGAATACCCTAGGCTTGACCCTTGGCACATGACATAGGCAATACGCTCGGCTGCCAATTCTTTCTCGGCATCGGTGGCAGTACTAAGTGTCCCAAAAATTGTGGTTGTGATTGTTAAGTTATCAATCCCTTCCTTACGATCAAAGGTGACACTACCGTAAGGATATCCCTGTGCGGGAGTCGGCTCCGTTAGTTCGAAGTTCAAGCAATAGGCTCGAACAGAGGGTTGAACAGCACAGCTGTTATCGACGTAAGCAATACAACCTAAATAATCGTCATCTGCAAAGATATATGTGTCAGGATCTAGATAAGATCGATCCATAACTATAGTCTGGTTATCACAATTCAGATAGTTGAAGGTTCCTGTCCCACAAGCCATTCTATCATTAAAGGTACAACCATGTCTAAGCAAGTACTCTTGCTCAATGGCTTGCGCCATACAACCATCGGCCTCCCTAGTGATGGTAAATTGCTTATAGGTATCAGGAATCATGCGGGTCAAGACGATCTCATTACCGCGCTTTCTCAAGCCGGTATAGCTTCTGATAACCTTGCTTCCCTTATGCATTCTCAAGGTGTAGGAAGAGGAAATAAGATTATCATCTTCGTTTAGGCGAATAATAATCTGACCATCTCCTGCACCACAAGCCGTTTCAGCATGAATGGTAATGGACTCTATCGAGAGTGAGCTACAAGGCTCCACTCTAACTTCCGTCGCTTCCTCCAAGGGCATAAATGCTTGCCCTTGTAATTGCATCGGAATAACCAGACTCAGAAAGGAGATGACTAAGAAACGCGTAAATTTCTTAAGATGACTATTGTTCAGGGATTGTGTGTACACGTAAGTCATAGTGTTGTCGTGTTATTATCAATATTTAGGTCGTCTTCAAATAGCATAGAAGCCCCGCCCCATGCAAAATCAGGGGGGAGCTGGAGTAAAGCAGCTCAGTGCTTGAGTGACACAAGGATCAGCGACACATGCAAAAACTCCGAGTGTCAGTGCTCAAACCTAGCTTAGTTGATAAGACTGTACTACATTATTCTTCGGGAAAAAAACTCGCTATAGGAGGACTAAAATAGTCAGCGAGTAGAGATAGATAAGAAGAAAACGTGTACGTCCATAGTGTTTCTGTTTTACTTGAGATTGTGTGTTGTTCTGCACGAAGTTGACCATAAAATACTACATGGTACTTCAGCTTAGTAATAGACCTGCTAGGGGGATATTGAGAAGTTTCTAGATAAGAGGGATGAATCTACCCTCAAGAGGGTTTGTACTTAGGGATGCGAGGCAAATATAGGTGTTAAATTTTTTTTTTAATTATTTATTCTTTCATTTTTCGAAAAATTGTGACAGATCAGATTTCTTTTGTCACCTTGGCTACTTTTCGACACATAACAACTAAACCTATATGAGGGTCGAGCTTTCGACCTAAACCTCCTAATTATACTGGTTTTCTAAGCATAAATGCAGCGATTCCTAGTTTAACAACTATAATCTTGCTCCTTCGTCTTACGCTGATTTTTCGAGTTTTGTTACATTTTGCCGGTGAACTACTTATATTTAATTTTTCCTAACATGTATCATTTTCTGCACCCATCTCCCCTCTTGATTGGTCATTTCCAAGTATAGTACACCACTTGGCCAATGCTCCCCATCAAGCCTTTCCCGGTACCTACCCGCATCTCGTCGCAGGGTCCACTGATCCACTTCTGCTCCTGTTGCCGATAAGACTCGGAAAGTTGTTTCTTGGCGGGTATTTAAACTGTATTTCAATACAGTCTCTTTACTGAATGGATTAGGAGAATTACCCAACAATCCGCTACTGGTCAGGTTCTCCTCAGCTCCCATTTCCAATCCAATGCCCAAAATATCCTCGGCAGCTGTGTAGGCTTCCGCAGCTGTAAATCCGCCTAGATCAAAGAGCTCCTTCCAGTCATTTTGTTCCAAAACATTGAAACGTAGTTCTAGCAAAAGGGCATCTTCTCCAGTCGGTTCAAGCGCTCCTCCCAAGGGTGGGTTCCAGCTAACTGTTAGTTGTCCCTTCTCGGTAAATCGAGTTCCCCAGTGTCCTTCTTCCAATAGTCCTTCTGTGACATCCAGGAAGGCCAACTGTTCGGGACTCCATTGGAGGCTAAACTGAAAGCCTTGGAGCAACTCTTCGGTTCGAAGAAAAACGGGTACTGAGATGATTCCATCCTTTGGCAATTGCTGCTCAGGCAACACCAGTTTTACGCGGTCTTGATCTCTGGGCTCTACTCGCTGAACAGCTTGAAGTTGCGTGCTCGCCGTATTGTTGACATCTCCCACCTTGTAACCAATGAAGTCTACATTACCTGCTTCAATAGCATTCAGGTTATTAATACTTACAGCCTCCGGGATCAATGTTCTCCAAGGATTGTCAGGATATGGGAAATCGAAATCTTCATCGAGAAAGCGCCAACTTGTATTGTTGGGGAATTCTTGCTCGACCCCTAGCACCACTCGCCGCAAAGAGATGAGGTCAATGGTGGTTATACTTCCGGAATTATTGATATCAGCCGCTAATAGCTTCAGGGGAGAATCCAGGTGGGAAACCCCAAGAATGTGCTTGGTGATCAGGATGAGGTCAAAAGTCGTGACCCCGTTCAAGGGATTATCGTTCCAATGTGGGGTGATGGTGTAATCATAACCAGTTTGTACATTCTGAAGTTCGTAAAAGCCACCAGCTCCTGCTCTTGTTTGTTGCTCCGATACCTCCTCTCCACTTAGCATGACAATCGGGCCTGGCAATGGCGCTCCTACCCCAGTCGTGACTCGCCCAGCCAGTGTAGCTGACTCGGGGCAAGCTATTTCCAGGTTGTTTTGTACCAAAATATAAGTCTGGCATTTATCGAAGTTGGGACCTCCTTGGGTTCCATCCAATTGGACCTGATAAGGATTTCCAGCTTGGTCCCAGGAATAAATCTCTACTGCGACAGAAGGCATATCATCACAAGTCAAAACCAAGCTAGTTTGTTCTCTGATCACCTCTTCCCCTACTACATTGATAGAATATTCTAAGGGACCTAGGCAATCATCAAAAGTACTTGCGAGGAAGTCTGTTGCCCAGATTACCGCCGCACCAGTATCTTCTAATCCATCACCATCTGCATCTTCTCCAGGTTCTACCGGTGATAGCTCTATGGCTAATCCGTTTATACAAACGGGGGCATCGATATAGCAATCCACCACATCAAAGGGAAGATCCGTTCTACTTGTATTACCACAACCATCTGTCGCAATCACCACGAAGGCATGAGAACCAATCGGATACTCGCGTAGCACTCGGAACTTAGGATACTCTCCATCAATCCCTTCAGTTGGGACATCTTCATCTATGGTTCCATCGAAGTTCTCATCATAAAAGATTTCAAATTCTATGTCAAATGGCGAACAGGCTTCAAAGACCAAAAAGAAGTATTCAATGGGCGCCTTACAAGTTTCGTTGTTGAAACTGCAGAATGGCGGAGGTGGGGCAAAGAAAACAGCAGGAGGAGTGTTATCGAAAATCTCCAACACTTGGATGTACTCCCAATATCCGTTCGATTCAACGGTTCTCCAATGTCCTTCCGGATTAGTGGTGCCGTCACAGGCTTCATCCTTTTCACCAGCCGCTGGTTTGGCATTTTCAGGATCATTGTCTCGATCAATATATGCCAATCCATTTCGGTTGATCACCCAAATAGCTTCCTCACCTACTTCCCCATCACAATTCTCATCTCTACCAATCCGAATCGGGTCTGATTCCCCATCATATTCGCACCAATTAATCACGCGATAGGTTCTATTGATGATAAAGCAAGCATCCGGAGAAACATTAAATCGCTCATCCTCTACGCTAACAGCAAGCAGATCGCAACCCACCTCATAAGTCATAATCGTATCTGGGGCGGGTAAACCACATTCCGCTCTCGCATCTTTCGGAAAGAGAATCTCATATTGATGAGCCAGTCCCACGTTAATCGTTTGTTCGCAAGTACCTCCGGCTTGATTCCCGGATCCATCCGTCACCTTGAAGATTCGGGTAATGAGGCCTTCCCCACATTGATCAAGATCTACTACAGGAGCTAATTCCTCCCAGGTAGCATAGCAATTGTCCGAAGCGGTTGGTTGTCCAAAACGGGCCTGCAGTTCATTTATATCAATAGAATCAAGGTCTAAGAAAGGAAGTTCACTACAAAGAATAGTGGTATCGTGTGGTGCCACGCAGGTGGGTAGTTCTTTATCCTCTACCAGAATATTCATCCAGCAGGAGCCTTGGTTCCCAGCTGCATCCGTTACTAGAAGTTCAACTTTAATCAAGGTATCAAGATCACAGCAGCTAAATTGGACACCTTCTCCCCAAGCTGAATAGAATCCAGTAGTGTCTGCACAGGTTAGGGTTTGATCATACCAGCGACGGACAGCAAGGCTTTCCACGCCGCATTCATCCCAACTTCCTTCATCTACCTGATCAGCACTAACTACCGCCACGCCGCGGCTATCTAATGAAACGTGTAATTGATCCGTACAGGTAGCTACTGGGGCTGTATTGTCTATCATGAGAAAGGGGCATTCCTCTACCGTCTCATTTCCGCAATCATCCACCACCGTAAAACGAAAGAAATGCACCCCCAAGGGAATATCACTAACATATCGGGGATCACCAT
>CAJXPD010000330.1 GCA_913057785.1 uncultured Lewinella sp.
ATTCCGGACAATTACAGCAAATTACTGATTTTCGGTCCGGCTCAGCAAGAAAGTCTTCCGCTAGCTCGGGATACAAGTCGTGGTTGGAGGAGGATCAGCTGGCTTATTTTGGGATTCTCAAGCAACGGAAAGAGGTTAGGGATTTGCGGACTAAGAACAATAAGGAGCGGGAGGTAAAGCGCCCACTAAAGATTTACACAGGAAATAAGAGGGTATCTAATCAAACTTTAAGCCCAGATGGGAAGTTCGTCAGTTTCCGTCTAACCCGATCTAGTTCTGACAAAGGCACGAAGGTCCCCAATTTTGTGACAGAATCTGGCTTTGTCGAGGATATTCCTGCCAGATCGAAGGTCGGCAGTCCACAAAGCAGCTATGAGTTCGGTATCTATGACATCGAAAAGGACACTTTTTGGATACTAGATACCAAGCAGATAGAAGGCATTTACGACAAGCCAGCCTATCTGGCGCAATACCATAAGGGAGAGGAGGAATATTCCAGTGCTTACAGCAATCCGAGAGAGGTGATTATCCACGGACCATTCTATTCTGAAAATAGCCAAGCTGTCGTAGTCGTACGAAGTCTGGACAACAAGGATCGTTGGATCATGCACCTAGATATGAAGGAGGGAAAACTCAAGACCTTGGATTGGCAACACGACGAGGCTTGGATCGGTGGACCTGGGGTGTCAGGATGGAACTTCTTTGCGGGAACCATCGGTTGGATGCCTAACAATGAAGAAATCTATTACCAATCTGAAAGCACCGGTTTTTCCCACCTGTACACGGTAAATGTGCAGACTGGAGAAAAGAAGGCTTTGACCAATGGGAAATTTGAAATCCTCAGTGCCGAACTCTCCAATGATAAAACCCATTTCTGGATTACCGCTAATGCTGAAGGCCCGGCGGAACAGCACTTCTATCGCTTGCCAATTGGAAGAGGAAAGTTGGCACGAATCACGCAAGAAAAAGGCAACCATCAGGTAAGTTTATCTCCAGATGAAAAATGGCTAGCCGTACGCTATTCTTACAGCAATAAGCCTTGGGAATTGTATCTACAAAAAAATGAAGCAGGTGCCGAACGCAAGCAATTGACGGAATCTACAACGGCTGCTTTTAACGCATATAAGTGGAAGGATCCACAATTGATAACTTTTAAAGCGGAAGATGGAGCGACAGTCTCCGCACGCCTATATCGTCCTGATAAGCCAAAACGTAAAGGGCCAGCAGTGATCTTTGTGCATGGGGCAGGTTATTTGCAAAATGTCCATGCTTGGTGGAGCAGTTATTATCGAGAATACATGTTTCACAATATTTTGGTAGATAATGGTTATACCGTTCTAGATATCGATTATCGAGGAAGTGCAGGCTACGGGAGGAACTGGCGTACAGGAATCTATCGATTTATGGGAGGAAAAGATCTCAGTGATCAAGTTGACGGGGCCAAGTATTTGGTGGAAGAATTGAATATTTCTCCGGACCGTATTGGGATTTATGGTGGTTCTTATGGTGGTTTTATCACCTTGATGGGATTATTCACTTCTCCCGGTACCTTTAAGGCGGGGGCAGCTTTGCGTTCTGTGACGGATTGGGCGCACTACAATCATTCCTATACCTCAAATATTCTCAATACTCCTGTGCAGGATAGCATTGCTTATCGCAAAAGTTCTCCAATTTATCATGCCGAAGGTTTGCAGGATAATCTACTCATTTTGCACGGTATGATTGATGATAATGTACAGTTCCAGGATGTGGTACGCTTGGCCCAACGTTTAATTGAGTTGGAAAAAGACAATTGGGAATTCGCTGTATTTCCAGTAGAACGACATGGTTTTGTGGAGCCCAGTAGCTGGACAGATGAGTACAAGCGAATTTTTAAATTATTTCAGCAGCACCTGCAAAAGTAAGCTGATGCTCTAGGCCCATGCTTAGTATTAATTTTGTAATTTCCCGACCTCATGTGATCAGGACTTGTCCAATGATTACCTATAATAATAACAAACACCAATAAAAAACCTTTCTCTGGAGGTATAGTGTAGCTTGAGCGTATAGAGGCCCTGAGAAACAAACACGATACTATGCAAATCTTAACGGTCGTACTAGGCGTAGTTTTCATTCTCCTTCTTCTTAGTCTGCTAGCGAGTACAATCATGGAGTTCATCTCCTCAATCTTCGGACTCCGCGGACGAAATCTATTGAAAGCGCTCCGCAACTTGCTAGAAGGATATAAAGCGGGTGAAGGGGCAGCTGTGGATAAGCAGATCTACAATGCCTTCGTCAACAATCCGCTGTATCGCCAACTATCCTTCCGCTATGGTTCGGACTCCAGTAAAACATCTCCTCCTTCCTATATTGGCTCTAAATCCTTCCAATCCATTCTGTTTGATATCCTATTGGGGAATGACATTTTAGAGGATCAAAACGTGGAGGAAGTGATCTTGCAAAAGATCAACGAATTAGAAAATGAGGACTTGAAAAAGGTACTTCGGCAGTTGTGGAGAGATGCAGATGGCAATATCGACACCTTTAAGAAGAAAGTGGAAGAATGGTACAACAGCGTCATGGAGCGTGCGACCGGTTGGTACAAGCGTTCTACTCAATATATCTTGGTAGGTGTAGGGTTTACCATTGCGGTAGTCCTCAACGCTGATACCCTCGCTATTTACGAACGTTTAGAAAGCAATCCTGAAGTGGCAGAGCGGATTGCAGGTATTGCTGAGAACCTGGCCACTCAAGACACGATTACTAATACCATAGCGCTAGATGCTATTCAAGAAGTAGAAGGTCCAGCTGATACTTCTGCTAATTCTATCGTAGTAGATACTTTGGAAATTCAGGTGACAGACACGGAAGAGGATCGCCAAGCCAAAGAGAACTATAATCTGAAGGCCAAAGAGCTAACTGCTATGGTCGATCAGATCAATACCTATCGCTCACCACTAGGTATGGGCTGGAAGAATGTCAATCTTGGTGCCATGCAACCCCTAGACATAGCCACAAAGATACTAGGTTGGCTAGTGACGGCACTGGCTATTACACTCGGCGCACCTTTCTGGTTTGATATCCTGAAAAAGATTGTCAATTTAAGAGGGGCCGGTAAGAAGCCGGATGACGAGTAGAAAGTAGCCCTCAGCATGGCTCATCTCTATGATACTGTTCAAATTATAAGGGTACGGCACGAAAATTGTACGACTTCCTACAATAAAGATTTCGTTTGATTCGTACTATACCTCTAAAGGAAGATAGACCTGTTGAGAAAACCAGGATAAACTAGGATCAAATCTGGGTATTTTCCTTTGGCCATGATCATACCTATACTGACGTCATCGTTTCTTGTTTGACTACCATACAGGCCCAAACTTTTTTGCGTTAGTATAGCACAACAACTAAACCTGGACTAGCTATGAGAATCCTACAGATAACCGATCTGCACCTCGGTCTAGAGGGGGAGGATACCAATGGTGTTGATGTAAGAGCCAATTTTGATAAGATCTTGAAAGAAGTGCCTGAACATCAACCCGATCACATCGTAATTTCTGGCGACCTTTGCTTCCGAGACGGAGATCCCAATATCTATAGCTGGATCAAGGAAAAGCTAGATCACCTTACCATACCATATGACCTTATTTCCGGTAATCATGATAATCCTTCCATGATTGCAAAAACCTTCGCCTACAACGGCAGATTGAAAGAAGGGGAGCTTTATTATACCAATGTAATTGAAGGCGAATTCATCATTTTTTTAGATACGACTACTGGCGTGGTGTCTCAAAAGCAACTGAATTGGCTGAAAGAGCAATTGGCTGCGCATCAGGAGGAATTAATCATCTTTATGCACCATCCTCCACTCATTGGCGGAGTGCCCTTCATGGACTCAAAGCACTATCTACGTAATATGGATGAGGTACAGGCTGTACTTACAGCCCATCCTTATAATCTCACCATCTTTACAGGCCACTATCACGTGGAGAAAACGATCCGCTATAAGAACTTAGAGGTCAACATTACCCCTTCTTGCTTCTTTCAAATTGATCAGCAGTCGAGAGAGTTTAAGGTAGATCATTATCGGGTAGGATTTCGAAAGATAGAAGTGGAGAATAAGATGCTTCGACATTCCGTCTGCTACCTATAATAGAGGGTTTTAGATCATCAAAGCGGATGCCAAACCTCTTTACGTCCGCCTAAATGCTCATTTGAATTACATTCCTAACTACTAGGACTCGAAGCATATGTTCCTTTTAACAATCAAAAGGAACCCCTTATCTTTGGTAACATTTACTACCTAATATAATTACACAAATATGTTTAGAAACCTTAGCCTATGGTTGTTCATGGCCTTATTGTTTGTGGCCTGCCAACCATCTGCCACCACTGAGGATACTGCGGTCGAAGAAGAAAGCGTATCTACCCTGGATGATTTCAATTGGAACCCAGAGAATGTGGCGGATAAGAAGATTTTGCGTTATCAGATTCCTGGTTTTGAAAAGCTGAGTCTAGACCAGAAGAAACTGGTCTACTTCCTTACAGAAGCGGGGAATGCAGGAAGAGATATCATGTACGATATGAATTACCGACATAACTTGTCCGTACGCCATGCCATTGATCATATTGTTAAGAATTACAGTGGTGACAAGAGCGGAGAAGACTGGAAGGCCTTCATGGAATATGCCAAGAATGTATGGTTCTCCAGTGGTATACACCATCACTACAGCAATGATAAGTTCAAGCCCGGTTTCTCCCAGGCTTACTTTAGCGAGCTAGTAGAAGCCACCAGTGCCGAAATCAATGATGAGGCTTTACAGGCTATGTTTGATCCCGAGATTGATGCGACTAAGATTGATCAGGGAGAGGGAAAGGATATTGTGAAGTCCTCTGCTGTGAACTTCTATGATCCGGATATCTCTCAAGCCGAAGTGGAGGCTTTCTATGCTCAGAAGAAAAAGGAGTTAGGAGATAAAGTCTCGATTGGACTTAACTCCAAGGTGGTTCGTAATGATCAAGGAGAGTTGGAGGAACAAGTATGGCATGCAGAAGGATTATATGGCTCAGCCATCAAGCAAATTATCAACTGGTTAGAAAAAGCAGTTGAAGTAGCAGAAAACGAAGCACAGAGAAAAGCCTTGGAACTACTGGTCGAATATTACAAAACGGGTGACCTGAAGACCTGGGATGACTATAACATAGCGTGGGTGCAAGCCACGGAAGGTGATATTGATTATATCAATTCCTTCATTGAGGTATACCAAGACCCGATGGGACTCAAAGGATCCTATGAAAGTATTGTGCAGATTAAGGATTTCGATGCCTCTGCGCGAATGGAGAAAGTAGCCGCTAGTGCACAATGGTTCGAGGACAACGCCCCTTTCCTGGATCAGCATAAGAAAAAGGATGTGACGGGAATATCCTATAAAGTAGTAACCGTAGCAGGAGAAGCGGGTGATGCCTCACCTTCTACTCCGATCGGCGTCAACTTGCCAAATGCCAACTGGATTCGGCAAGAATATGGCTCTAAATCGGTGAGTTTAGGGAATATAGTAGCGGGCTATAGCAATGCAGATGGCCCTGGTTTACTACAGGAGTTTGCTAATGATGAAGCGGAGATTGAACTCAACAAGCAACATGGTTCCCTGGCGTCTAAACTGCATACGGCATTGCATGAAGTAGTAGGCCATGCTTCGGGGCAATTGGAAGATGGCGTAGCTACTCCCGGAGAAACGCTGAAGCAATATGCTTCGCCTTTGGAAGAGGCACGCGCAGACCTCGTAGCCTTGTATTATATCATGGATCCAAAATTGATCGAGCTGGGCTTGTTCGAAACCTTGGATGTGGGAAAAGCCGAGTATGATTCCTATCTTAAAAATGGTCTAATGCTTCAGCTGCGTCGGATCGAGCCAGGAAAGACGATTCAGCAGGCACATATGCGCAATCGATCTATGGTTTCTCATTGGGTATTTGAGAAGGGGAGTGAAGCAGGCGCTATTGCCATCGAGAAGCGCGATGGGAAGAGCTATGTTGACATCAAGGACTATGAAAAGATGAGAGCTCTGTTTGGCGACCTTCTAAAGGAGGTTCAGCGGATTAAATCCCAAGGCGACTTTGAAGCAGGGAAAAACTTGATCGAAAATTACGGGGTACAAGTAGATGCCGATATTCACAATGAGGTATTGGCGCGATCCGAAAAACTCAATATTCCGCCATATGGTGGATTTATCAATCCGCGATTAGTACCGGTTACGGATGATGCTGGGGAAATTACCGATATTAAGGTGGAGTATCCAGCTGATTTTACCGAACAAATGTTAGAATACGCTGAGAAGTATAGCTTCTTGCCGAAGTATAATTAATCATACTTCAGGTCGCGTCGAGACAGAGGTGAAAGCTAAATCGTTATTGTTAGCCCCCTCTGTCTTGACGCTTCATCTTTCCATCCAAGAAAAACCGACTCGTTATGTACAAATGCCTAAGTCTTCTCGGCTTTTCGGCCCTTCTATCTCTGCAGGCTTGTCAAAGCATCCAATTACTTCCCGTTTATTCCATAGCTGCTGATAAAGAAACAGCCCCTGATTTCAGTGTTTTCAAGAAACTCCTCAAGAACAATCGAGTCGTGATGTTGGGCGAATTTTGTCATGGCGCCAAGGAAATTAACCAACTTAGAAAGAGCTTCATTCAATACCTGCATGAAGACTTGGGATACGAATTGCTGCTTTTTGAATCCGGGATAGGGGAGGGGATTAGCATTGAATTTGAGCGGAAGGAATTGTCAGCAACTCAAATGGTGACTGCTGGAGTGACAGGGCCTTGGCATACGGAGGATTATGTCGAGATTATGCAATACATCAAAGTTAATCCTGACCTACATGTAGCTGGCTTCGACGTGCAACGTACTGGCAGAAGTTTTGATCGATGGGTACAGAAGGCATTGCCCACAATTACGCCCAATCCAGAAACATATCAGCAGGTAGAAACACTCTACACAGAGATGCTCCGCTTGTTTCGGAATCGCAAGGTCAAGGCGGATGAAGGCTTGGAGGGTAAGTACGCTCATCTCTCTAAACTGTATAGAGATCTGGCCAATTTACTGGTTGAAAATGAAACTGCTGTGAAGAACAAGTTCGGGGAGAAAGTCGCGGCATTAATGATCAGAACGCTAAGCAATCGACAGGCTTACCTAGATTACTTCATGGATTTCAAACGCTCCAACGACTACCGGGCGCGATGGACGGCTAGGGATTCATTGATGGCAAATAACGCCCTTTGGTTGATAAACAACTTATATCCAGATAAAAAGATAATCATCCACGCTCATAATTTCCACATCTCAAAATACAATGAAAAAGAGCTCACGATGGGGGAGATTCTAGCGGAGCAATTGGGCGAAGAGCTTTACGCTATCGGCGTTTTTGGAGGAAAGGGAGCATACGCCAATAATGGTCGTAAATCAGAGGAAATGAGCCTAACAAAGGCCAAGCATGATATACAACAGATCGTTTTGGGGGCACCGCACGAAATCTCTATCTTTCCCATTCCTGACACTCCCAAAGCCGAGCTAAATTGGCTTTTTGAGCCAATCTTGGTGAATCATAGTTTCATTAACTTGGAAAACGATCGGGAATTAATCCCCGTAAAAGCATTTGATGCGGTTGTCGGGATTAAGGGAATCTCTCCACCAAAGTACATTAATTGATATCGAAATTGAGTCGTACCCAGGTATGAACGATAAATTATGCTCAGCAGCTTGGCATGGACTTGCCTTAGCTTTCAAACTCCTTTATCTCTTCGACAAATAGTAGCACCTTCTTTATTCTTTGGTCATACAAATATTTGTTAACCAAATATATGCCAAGTATCCCGAACCCTGCTGCGAACAACACCTCAAAGAGGTAAAACTGTAAGTCAGCGTATAGATCCCTTTTTTGGATGACTTTGAAAAGGATGGGAGAAATCAATAGGATGAAGATGGGGAGGAGTGCCAACTCAAGCTTCCGGTATTTAAGGACAAGCAATTTAATAGAAGCTATATTCTTTTGAATGACTACTATAGAAGGATTATAATAGTCAACTTTTCCCATTCTAATGGCTTTTGCGGCAGCATAGAAAACATACACCAAGCCTATCCCAGAGCCAAACAATCCGGGTATACTATACCGCAATTCTTGCAGATGGATCAGGGAAAAAATAGCAACCACGATCACAGTCGCAGTGATGACCACCACGTTAACAATTTCATGCAGCAAGGGCAGAAATAGTTCCTTTTCTGATTGCTGTAGTTTATCTCCTCTTACGGCACGGGCATTGAAGATTAGCTGTTCTTCCAAATCTTCACTGTGCTCTTTCCATTTAGCTTCTATATCACTAAAATCCATAGTATATTATTTTACGTCCTTGAATCTTGTCCGCAAGTGGTTCTTGATTCGACTAAGTTTGGTAGCTACGTTGGTCCTCGAAATCCCGATTATGTTTGCGATTTCTTCATATTTGTATTGGTCTAGGTATAGCAGAATGAGCGCCCGATCCATGACTTTCAGTTCTTGTATATAGCTGTATAGACGCTTAATATTTTGATCTTTTTCAAAATCATAATCTGAATCATTGATCAATATGGAGGCACTCAGAATAGCTCTGTTTTTCCGCTTTTTGCTAGTTTTTCGATAATGCGAAACGGCTGTATTAAGAGCGATTTTATAGATCCATGTGGATATTTTCACTCGACCATCATATTTATCCATGGATTGCCACAGTTGAAGCAAGATTTCCTGTTGCAGGTCCGGTCGCTCAGCCGCTGCACAATACAAGTTGCAGACTTTAAAGATTAAGCTCTTGTGTTCGTCAATAAGTAATATGAACTCTTTTTCGTTCATCAAGCCACTTTGTTTATCTCATTATTCGTGACTATCGGAAATAGTCACAGTTTTTGCTGAATTATTTTTTGAGGCGGGGTCGCCTAATGGGATTTAATTGTGACTGGTCCCTGGATGTCTACCTGTGATTATGGTAATAATACAGTGTTTTGTGGAATTGTATTGGGGATAGAGAGAACATTGGCAATTAAAGGCAAGCGGGATAACATCCATAAGAATGCTATCCCGCTTGAAGGGTGCCGTGGAGCCATCACATTTAACTAGTTTAGTCCCCTTCGTTGTATTTTTGACCAGGAACAGGAATAATCTCCTTCACGTCTTCCCCTTCGTAACAGAGTAGATAAGACCAACCTATCACCTTTGGATTCGGCCCTAACATCGTCTCATCTTCTGGTAAATCTGCTGGATCTTCCAATAAGTTAGCTGGAATCTTTATGGAAGGGGTTTCTTCGTCATGTGGTAGATATACGATCAAGTCCTCTTCATCAAAGTCAGTAGTGAAAAAGTACTGCATATCCATTGGATAGGCAGCCGCGGCTTGATATTCAGCCATGATCACCTTGTCATAGATCTTTTGTCCTTCAACCAAATTGATCTCAACGACTGCATCATTTTCATCTTTTACCAGCGTGAATTGCTTGCCAATCAATTTGGGTTCGGCACCTGGAGGACCTTCTAAGTCTTCATCCGCTTCCAATAAATCAACTGATTTCTTAATGTGTGCTTCTTCACCATTTCCATCAGAAAGCAGTATGGCCTCCCCGTCTTCTGTGAAAAAGCGATACTCAGTCTTGCCAGCATAGACGGCTGCTGACTCATATAATGCTACTATTTCACTTCCCTTTGCGACTTCCTCTGTCGGCGCATCAGCTGTGTCCGAGGTATCAGAGCTAGTGTTTTGACAACTAAACAGTAAAAGACTTAGAAACAAAGTCTTAGATAAAATGAGGATTCTCATAGTACAAGTTTTAGGTTTACGGTAATGCAGTAGAACTCGTGACAAAAGTACTTGTGGAAATCCTACTTTCGAGCCACATCTTGATGTGGGATTGAGGCTGCTTGAAACGTTAAATAGAGATTTTCGTAAGATGTTAAGACCGATATTTCGCTTGGTATGTCTGAGGATTAATCCTAATTTCAAATTACACCAAGTTGAAAATCGACAGAATAAGGAACTTATTCTCGCTTAAGAATCACAAAAAATAATCCCATGGTTTCAAGAACAACTATCCCACTGGTCTTGGGTATTTGGCTACATTGCCTATCCATTCTTCCCGCCCAGGATCTTAACCTAGCTCTACAATCTGATTTCTTTTCTTTTGCCCATGTCGTGACCCCTGTTGAAGGAGGGAAGTGGCTCGTTGGGGGAGAGGTAGGACGATTCTACGGCTACCCGGCTTTTAATCCTTACCTAGCCATGATTGATGATGAAGGCAATTTGCTTTGGGAAAGGCGGATTACTAATATATTGGGAACGGAACGCGGAGTGGTTAGCAGTATTATTCCTACCACCAAGGGCACTTTCTTAGTAGTCGGACAAGCCTCCGGCTGTGATTACGGATTGCCAGGTTTTCTGGCGGAATATGATGTAGAAGGGAATCAATTGAGCTTTAAAGAAGAATTTGAGGTGGGTACCATAGCTGTCCAATTAGCTTCTGGAGACTTTATCACTGGAAACCTAGAGTGGGGCAGTTTTAGTCGCATCGATCAGGAGGAGGGCTTGATTTGGGTCAAGTCTCTATATTCTCCATACCAATTTCGATTGCGTGATTTAGCCTTTACCCCGAATGGAGCCACCTATGCTTTGGGTGAAAATTGGTTGTTTCGTATTGATCCAGACGATGGAGACATTCTAGTGGACATCAGTATATCGGCTGGCGTGAAGTTATTGCAGTTAGCAGGTCGGAATGGTGTCTGGGCCCTACAACAAGGGAAACTCCAACGATTTGATCCCGATTTACAGCTCCTGCAGGAGATACAACTCAGTAGTGGAATATCTTTTTACGATTTACGGGAGATCAATGAAGAGATCTACGTACTAGGACGAGACGCCAATCAGAATACACATATTTCCGTGTATGATCGTAACATGCAATTGATACGGGAATTTAATCTAATGGACCGACATTTTTTAGTGAAAGACCTAGCCTATCAGAACGGAGAGCTACTCTTTGTTGGCAATAAGATAGCTGGAGATTTCGAATGGGTTAATAATATCTATTATATAGAGTTGCCCTTTAGAATGCAAGGCAGCCACATCTTTACCCAAGCGTTCAATTCGATTGGGCAACGGCCCGATAATCCATTGGATGTAGCCGTAGCAGGTGTCTCCTACCAGAGCGCCAGTACACCAGAAGACTTAGGGTATTCCTGTCAGAGTATCACCTTTTCTGGAGTAGAAGTCAAGATTGAGAACACGGGAGAAGAAGTGTTACAAGCAGTATCTCTAAACAGCCGTTTTAACCGTTGTCAGGGCATTTGTGGGTCAGCCTTTACCTATTGGTATGACTTCGACAATCTAAATCTGGCACCCGGTGAAAGTATCTCATTACCCGTGGGAGATATCTCTGCACCAGGGATTCCAGAGCAAGATCAGGTGGAACTATGTTTTTGGGTCACCAAACCCAATGGTAAGATTGATGATCAAGGGGCTAATGATATTAAGTGCGAGCGGCTTATCATCAATGATGCACCATCGATTAATCCTGACTACCAACTCAGGCTCTTCCCCAATCCAGCTGTGAACATCTTACACATCGACTTTTCTGATGGATTGCTTTCGGAAAAACAGGGGTACATTTACAATACGCTAGGACAGATCTTGGAAACATTTTTACTCCCGAAAGGAATCAAGAACAAAAAACTCGATATTCTACACTTACCTCCAGGAACCTACTATCTGTCAGTGGGTAATTATTCAGAGAAGTTCGTTAAATATTAGATCTTTCAATAACTTCCATTGTCGGGGAGGAAAAAGGAAGGTGCATGCCATCGAAGGGCTGTAGAAAAAGCAAAATTAGGGGAATGGGGGTGAATGTTTGTAAGTAGAAAAACCTTGTATTCGGAAGGTCCTACTTTACGTCCAGCCCTTGTTTAAGCATGCACCAGGTCAAGTTGGTACTTGACGATTTACAGAGGATCTTATCTTCCGCCACTTAGGAATTCCATAGCCAGATTATGCTGTTCTGGTAAGAATCCGTAGATGTCTGTCTCGGGATGGAAGGTAAACCAAGCGAACCAGTAGGTAGAGACGGTGGGGATTAGTCGACCATCGGTATCGCTGATTTCTACTGTACGTGTGAGCGCGTCATAACGAATTTGAAGTTGGACGCCATTCAGCTGGTCCTGGATCGGTTTGTGACTGGCGCTGGTAAGTAAAGCAATGGGATAAGCTCTGTACTCCCGGCCAATTCGTACGCCGATCACCTT